>NBMI01000004.1 GCA_002085445.1 Candidatus Parabeggiatoa sp. nov. 2 | reverse complement strand
ATAATTTAAAAAGTCAAGTATTAAAATAGTTCAGTCTAAAACGGCACTAAAATAAGTAACTTTGATTAGGTTTGAGTAAGAAATCAAGTGCTAGCAGATGCACCTTCGGGGAAAACATGCGTTAAGCCAGGCTTAACTTAATGGCAACCTCGTTAACACATAGAAATTATTCTATATTGTTATCAAATATTGATATTTTTGTCGACTATATAATATGTTCGGACACACTCATAAGGATAGAATAGCCAATATGAACAACAAACACGAACACACAGCCCGTTTTGTTAGCCGCTTAACCCGTGACACGCTGGCTTTAGTCTTGGCGGGTGGGCGTGGGACACGTCTCAAAAACCTCACCGATTGGCGGACTAAGCCGGCGGTGCCGTTTGGTGGCAAGTTTCGCATCATCGACTTTCCTCTGTCCAATTGCATCAACTCCAGCATACGCCAAATTTCGGTGGTGACACAATACAAATCACATTCATTGATTCGCCATATTCAAAAAGGCTGGAGTTTTTTACGCGGAGAATTTGGGGAGTTTGTCGAATTAATGCCCGCCGCTCAACAGCGCGTAGATGAATCTTGGTACACAGGAACGGCCGATGCCGTCTACCAAAACCTCAACATCATTCGTAGTCATGATCCAAAATTTATCTTGGTTTTAGCCGGTGATCATATCTACAAAATGGACTATGGGCCGATGATTGCCTATCATGTTGAAAACAAAGCCGATATGACGGTAGGCTGCTTAGAAGTGCCGCTTGAAATGGCAAAAGGCTTTGGCGTGATGAGTATTGACGACAATGGGCAAATCGTGCGGTTTACCGAAAAGCCGGCGCAACCTGAGCCAACGCCCAATGAGCCAGAAAAGGCCTTAGCTTCTATGGGCATTTACGTGTTCAATGCCGAATTTTTGTATGATCAACTACAACTGGATTCCAGCAAGCCCGATTCTAGCCATGATTTTGGTAAAGACATCATTCCGTCTCTCATCAAGACACATCGCGTATTTGCCTATCGCTTTCGCGATGTCCAAAAAGGTGAACAACCTTATTGGCGCGACGTGGGGACAGTCGATGCGTTTTGGGAGGCTAATATGGAGTTAGTTTCTGTGGCACCCCAATTAAATCTTTATGATAAACAATGGCCTATATGGACTTATCAAGAACAACTGCCCCCGGCTAAATTTGTCTTTGATGATGATGATCGGCGTGGCATGTCTGTCGATTCTATGGTTTCCGGCGGCTGCTTGATTTCTGGTGCCAAAATCACGAATTCTCTACTCTTTTCCAATGTCAAACTCAACTCTTACTCATTGCTAGAACAAGCGGTGGTGTTACCGGATGTGGAAGTCGGCCGGCATTGTCATATCAAAAAAGCCGTCATTGACAAAGGTTGTTTTATCCCGGCCCACACCAATATTGGGCAAAACCTTGAAGAGGATGCCAAGCATTTTTATGTGACTGAGCAAGGCGTTGTGTTAGTCACGCCAGACATGTTAGGACAAAAATTACACGATTTCAGTGAACAGTGATCAGTTATCAGTTATCAGTGATCAGTTATCAGTGATCAGTTTTTCAGTTTGTCGGGTTATACTTTGCACCGTTACAAACTGCGCTGAAAGTCATTTCGACAGACGGAGAAATCTTGGGCGACACCGGAGAAGTTCTCAAGTTCAAGTTCAAGTTCCCTCCGCTCAAAGGGATCGTCGGGATGAGACATGACAAAAAGGCTCAGTTTATGTGTTCAGTATATGTAGGGTGGGTTCCGCTCAATGCCATATCGTTCATGGCGAAACTCAAAGTGAAAAGGTTTATGGCGAATGGTAGTATTTTATAAATTGGGGAGTTGCAAAATGGTTCTTAACACGGAGGGCACTGAATCACACTTCGTTCCCAGAGTGATATAAAAAAAGTTCCCTGAAGTGTACCTGAAGTGTACCTCTGAGTTCTCTGTGTTTCTATAGATGTTCAGATAATTATTTAGTCCCCTTTAGGGGACGAAAGCTTATCTAAAAACGTAGTAACGAGCGAAGCGAGATATACTCAAGATGGGAACAAATTGGACTTTTTGAGAAACCAAAATTCCAAGTAGTTACACTGGCAAGCCCCAACGGGGCGACATTAATAAAGCCAGGGGCATCGCCCCTGGCAAGCCCCAACGGGGCGACATTAATAAAGCCAGGGGCATCGCCCCTGGCTTTAAAGATACGCCTTATATCCCGTCATAAAAAAATCCAAGTTATGACCACGTTGAGTATAACTGATGCAAGCTGTTGGCTGCCAAAGAAATTATTTTTCTGAAAATCTATATCACTTTCTTAACTCATAAACTCCCCAAAAATTGTTATCAACTGATTTTATACGGAACTTAACGAAAAATCAGTGAAAAAAACAGCTCATTAAATGACCGGTAAAATTATAGACTTGCTGATGTAATCTATTCATTAGAGTTGTTGCTAAATAAAAAGTTTATAGAGTTTATGGAGTTGATGAGTTATAGAGTTTAATGGGAGTTGACTCTCAAATTAGATAAACTCTATAATTTGGAGTTTATAGAGTTTATGGAGTTTATGGAGTTGATGAGTTATAGAGTTTAATGGGAGTTGATTCTCAAACTCTATAAACTCTATAACACAACAACTTTTCATTTTTCATTTCCAGGCAAAAGTTTTTCGGAGAAAAACTTTTGCCTAGAATTCATTTTTCATTAAGGTATAACGGACTTAGCCAAATGCCCGATAGATTCAAAGTTGTGCTGTGCTGGCACATGCACCAGCCTGCCTATTACGATTCGTACAGCGAACAATATCAATTGCCTTGGACTTATTTGCATGGGATTAAAGATTATGTGGATATGGCCGCGCATTTAGAGGCCTTGCCTAACGCCCGTGCCGTGGTGAATTTCGCCCCGACTTTGTTGGAACAAATTGATGATTATGTCGGGCAAATTCAGGCCTTTTTACGCGATGCCACGCCGGTTCAGGATCCCTTATTGGCCGCGTTAAACAGTCATCCCCCCCATGCTCCCTTCTTGAATCGCCCGGTTGAGGAAACGAGTGAACAATCCACCGAAACCTCGTCCCTCGTAGAAGCCCGTTTGGAGTTGATTGAGTACTGTTTGCGTGCCAACGAAGAGCGATTGATTCAGCGTTTTAAGCCTTATCAAGAACTGGCTGGACTCGCCGAGCCGCTGAAACAAAATCCCAAGGTGATCACCTATCTGGATGAACAATATCTCATCGACTTATTGATGTGGTATCACTTGGCTTGGCTAGGTGAAACGGTGCGCCGCTCGGATGCCAGAGTTAAAGCGTTAATAGAAAAAGGACGCGGATTCAGTGAGGATGATCGGCGGCAATTGTTTGAAATTATCGGGGAATTGTTGAGCGGAATAGTACCCCGTTACAAAGCGTTAGCTCAACGTGGACAAGTCGAATTATCCGTCACGCCCTATGCACATCCCATCATGCCCTTGCTGCTCGATATTTTTTCCGCCCGCGAGGCTTTGCCAGAAGTCAATTTAGCCGGGGTAGGTTGCTATCCTGATGGCAAGGAACGGGTGCGCTGGCACATGCGTGAAGGCATTAAGACGTTTGAAAAGCATTTTGGCTTCACACCGCACGGTTGTTGGCCTTCTGAAGGCAGCGTCAGTGAAACAACGGTGCGTCTCATGGAAGAATTTGACATCCGCTGGCTTGCCAGCGGTGGCGGCGTGTTGCATAACAGCCTAAAAAAAGCCGGACAAGAGCATCAATCTCCGCACCGCCCTTACTGTTTGCCCAAAAGTTCTGTGCGTTGCTTCTTTCGGGACGACAACTTGTCGGATTTAATTGGTTTTGAATATTCTAAATGGCATGCCGATGATGCCGTCGCCAATTTTGTACACCAGTTAGAAGAGATTGCCCACAAAGCCCAGCAAACCGGGGCACACGTGACTTCAGTTATTCTTGATGGCGAAAATGCGTGGGAATCCTACCCCGAAAATGGCTATTATTTTCTCAGCGCCCTCTATCAAAAATTATCCAATCATCCAGAATTGGAATTAACCACGTTTTCACATTGTCTTGATTCAGGCACTGCCGAATTACCGACTTTAGTCGCTGGCAGTTGGGTTTTTGGTACCTTTTCCACTTGGATAGGCGAACCGGATAAAAATCGCGGCTGGGCAATGTTGATTGAAGCCAAACATCTGTTTGATAGAGTTGTCCCACGTTTGGAACCTGCACAGCGAGAAGCCGCCGAGCGCCAAATGGCTATTTGTGAAGGTTCAGATTGGTGTTGGTGGTTTGGCGGTTATAATCCCACAAAAGCCGTGCGTGATTTTGATCGCTTGTATCGGCTACATTTAACTCATTTATATCGACTGTTGGGCGAAACACCGCCTGACTATTTAAGCAATGCATTTACTCACGGCGGCGGCGATCCTGCCGCGGGCGGTACGATGCGTAAAGGACAGGAGTAATGGGGCATGAATTCTAACTTTTTCAAAAAACGTCGTGCCGGTATTTTGTTGCATCCAACCTCGTTACCGGGTACACCCGGCAATGGTGACTTAGGCCAACAGGCTTACCGCTTTGTCGATTTTCTCGCGGACTGTGGTATCTCCCTCTGGCAAATGTTGCCCTTGGGGCCGGTGCATGAAGATTTATCGCCCTACCAATGCCAATCGGTACATGCCGCTAATCCATTGCTCATCAGTTTAGAGCGTTTGGTTGAGAAGGGCTGGCTCAGTAAAGATTCTTCTCCCTCGGCCGAACACGAGCTAGAATATGAAGGAAAACGCCTCGCCTCGCAGGGCTGGCTGATTGAAGATGCTTTAGCCCGTGAATTAGAACAACGGCTTGAACAGAGTCCGTTTCGTGAAGGCTTTTGTCCACCATCAGAACACGATGCAGCTGTGCGCTATCGTATTGCTCGCTTAAAAGAAGCGCGAGCGGGTTTTGAAAAAAACGCCCGTGATTCTGATCGTACCGCTTTTGCCGAGTTTATTCAGCATACCGCTGGATGGCTGGAAGATTATGCGCTGTTTAGAGCTTTACAAGCCGAACATCACAAGGCATTAAAGGCCGAATGTCTAAAAGCTTTAAACGAAATCCAACATCACGATGCGTTGCATGCACGTCTTCTTGAATTGGGAAATGCCGCCGGTTGGTGGGGCTGGCCTTCCGATTTACGGGATCGTCATCCTCAAGCACTGGAGGAAGCGCGGCGGCGCTTGGCGGAAGTGATTGAACAACACCGCTTTGAGCAATTTGTGTTTTTTAGCCAATGGCAAGAACTCAAGCAATATGCTCATGAAAAAGGCGTGTTGATGTTTGGCGATATTCCCATTTTTGTGGCTGAAGACAGCGTGGACGTTTGGGCAAGCCGCGAGAATTTTTTACTGGATGAGCGAGGCCGTCCAACGGTCGTCGCTGGGGTGCCCCCCGATTATTTTTCAGCAACCGGACAACGCTGGGGTAACCCACTTTATAATTGGAATCATCTGCAAGCCGATGGCTATCGTTGGTGGATAGCGCGTTTAAAAAGTGCCAAGTTATTGTTTGATGTGGTGCGAATTGACCATTTTCGTGGTTTTGAAGCCTGTTGGGCCATTCCCGCTCATTGTGACACCGCGGTTGAAGGTGAATGGTTGAAGGTGCCCGGCCACCATTTTTTTGAAACGTTACAACAAAGCGGTGTTGATTTGCCCTTAGTCGCTGAAGACTTAGGCATTATCACCCACGAAGTGACTCATTTACGCGAAAGATTTGGTCTGCCGGGCATGAAGATATTGCAATTTGCGTTTGACAGTGGCTCTGATAATCCGTATTTACCCCATAACCATGTTGAGCATGGTCTAGTGTACACCGGGACTCACGACAATAACACTACCTTGGGCTGGTTTCATGAGCTACAGGAGCATGTGCGACAGTTTGTGTGCGAATATCTACATGCTCCGCCCCATGAAATGCCTTGGCCTTTAGTTGAAGCGGCATTTAAGTCGGTGGCGCAATGGGCTATTGTACCGATGCAAGATGTGTTAGTGCTTGATGGCAGCCATCGTATGAATACGCCCGGCGTGCCAACCGGTAATTGGCGCTGGCGTTTTGATTGGTCACAAATGCCGCAGGGTGCGGCCGATAAATTACGCCATTTCTCCCATTTTTACGGCAGAACGTAATCAGTAGGGTGGGCAACGTTGTTGCCCACCATCTTCGTATTTTGGGGCCGGCAAGAAAAACATAAAGATGGTAATGGCATTGCTGGAGAGGGCGGGAGAGGCGTAAAAAGTGATATCGCTTCAAATGATCTCGCTTCGCTCTTTATTTCGTTTGTAATCGTGCTAAGTCGAAATATATGATAAATGCCGTCGATATTTCCACTGAGCTATCGAAAGTCTTAAAAGGAACAAACTTCTCATGGAGTAGTTTGGCTATCCCAAGATAAATCACCCGGTTCGCTTGAAGCAAGGACAGCGGATTTTACTTTGTACCGGACAATTTCTTTAAGTCATTGATTGTGAAAATTTATTTAAGTCATTGATTGTCAGATTTATCCTTATGTCGAACCGAAGATCAACGGAGTTAAATGACAGTAGAAAAAATGTCCTGTACTCAGCGGATTTTATTAAAAAAACCTTAAAATGATTAAAATAAAAAAATTCTATAGCGGGTTGTCTTATCGAGGGATAAAAAAAAAGCAGGGTAATTTTCGATCTAATCCTTTATTATATATAATCCTTGTAGTTATTGCTGATAAAGGCTTATAAAAAGGCGGCTCGTTCCTCCAAAAGCGACGAATAATTCTGTAAAAAAACTTTTTTTGACTATTTAACCAAATAATTATAAACTTTATTGATACAATTATGGATAAACTTATTAGCCACAGTGCCGCTTGGGCGGCGCTAAAAGCCCATCAACACCAATTGGCACCAATCCACTTACGTGACTTGTTTGCAGAGGATAGCCAACGCTTTGAACGCTTTTCAGTGGAAGCGTGTGGTTTATTGCTGGATTACTCTAAAAATCGTTTAACCCGCGATACACTCTCCTTATTACTTAACTTAGCCACAGAGGCAAAGTTGCAAGACTGGATTGCTCGCCTATTTCAAGGTGAAAAGGTTAATAACACCGAACAACGCGCGGCGTTGCATATTGCTCTCCGCAACCGCTCTAATCGTCCGATTAGGGTAGACGGCAAAAATGTGATGCCCGATATCAACGCCGTGTTAGCAAAAATGCGCCAATTTAGTGATTCGGTGCGTGGCGATTCAAAAAAACAATGGCGCGGTTATACAGGGAAACCCATTGAATCTATTGTCAATATTGGCATCGGCGGCTCTGATTTAGGGCCGGCGATGGTGACAAGAGCGTTAAAGGCTTACCATCATCCGCGCTTACGCAGCTATTTTGTTTCCAATGTCGACAGTACACATCTTGGCGAAACCTTGGCCGCGCTTAACCCCGAAACAACCTTATTTATTGTCGCATCAAAAACCTTTACCACTCAAGAAACCTTGCTAAATGCAACAAGTGCGCGGCAATGGCTAATAGATAAATTGGGAGATAACAACGCGGTGGCTAAACATTTTGTCGCTGTCAGCACCGCCACGCAACAAGTCACTGAATTTGGCATTGATCCAATAAATATGTTTGAATTTTGGGATTGGGTCGGTGGGCGTTATTCGCTATGGTCCGCAATCGGCTTACCGATTGCAGTGATGATAGGCATGAATAACTTTGAACAGTTACTAGCCGGTGCCCACGAAATGGACACGCATTTTGAAACAGCGCCGTTTGCCGAAAATTTGCCGGTGTTAATGGGATTGATTGGTGTATGGTATAGTCGTTTTTTGGGTGCCACTACCCACGCCGTATTGCCTTATGACTACTGCTTAGAACTGTTTCCGGCCCATTTACAACAATTAATAATGGAAAGCTTGGGTAAGCGTGTTACCCGTGACGGAAAAGAGGTTGACTATCCAACCGGTCCGATTATTTGGGGCACCCCTGGCAATAATGGTCAACATGCATTTTATCAACTCCTACATCAAGGCACCCATTTAGTGCCGGCCGACTTTATTATTGCCATTGAAAGCCAATACGACTTGCCCGGACATCAAAACGCCGTTTTGTCCAACGCACTGGCGCAAACGCATGCCCTAATGATGGGCCGAACGGCCGAACAAACAAAGCAAGCCTTGTACTCCAGCGGGATAACAGATAAAATGTTAACGCAACAACTGCCTCACCGCGTTTTTCAGGGTAATCAACCCAGTAACACACTGGTTTACAAAAAGCTAACCCCACAAGTGTTAGGGAAATTGCTCGCCTTGTACGAACACAAAGTCTATGTACAAGGCATCTGCTGGGGCATCAATCCCTTTGACCAGTGGGGCGTAGAACTCGGTAAACAAGTCGCTAGCACATTAATGTCCGCCCTTCGAGCCGAAAAAGCTGGGCTAAACGGGCTAAACGGGCTAAACGGGCTAAAAGAAACGGCTCAGGCACACGAAAGACATGATTCCTCTACGGATGGCTTGCTTAACTACATTAAAGCTTATCGTCATCGCTAACTTATTGTTCTACAAAAGCTTTATTTAATAAAGCGTTATCTTCATTATCAAGATTAGCGTTCCAGATATTGTAACTTGTCAGGCTTGCCATCCCACTGCTCGGCCTCGGTCAAAGGCGCTTTGCGTTCAGTGATGACGGGCCAATTTTGTGCCAGTTCCGCATTTAACTGCAAAAAATGTTGTTGTTCTGGCGGCAAGTCCTCTTCTGAATAAATCGCATTGGCAGGACATTCAGGTTCGCACAACGTGCAATCAATACACTCCTCAGGGTCTATGACCAGAAAATTGGGCCCCTCGTGAAAACAGTCCACTGGGCAGACTTCTACACAGTCCGTGTACTTACAACAAATACAATTATCGGTGACAACAAAAGCCATCGTCAACTCCGCATATAAAAGGGATTATTATTTTAATCGCTAAATAACAAAACAAAAAAAATGTTGTGGTTCTGGCGGCGGCAACTTGTCTTATGAACAAATGGCATTGGCAGGACATTCCGGTTCGCACAGTTTCTGTCCATCAAAATTTTTTTTGGTTTTTTTTTGATATGAAAATAGCAAACAGACGGGGAGGGATCAAGGGCTGATACTCCCTAGTCTACGTACACTTATGGATATTTGTCGAAGAAATCGTTACTCTGTTCCTAAAAAGTTGGACAAAATTGGACATTCTTAGGTAATTCGCGGACATGTTGATAATTCATAATAATTGCAACTAGAGTCCTGGTTGAGCAGTCCCAACCGTTGGCATTCAATCCGGCTCCCCGGTTGGTTTCATGCAACCATGTACTGTCAGAAATGAAAGCAGTCTCAGTTGGGTCAAACAGAGCTTCAAACCGAGATTTTGGAATTTACCAACCTTCTTTTCTCTTGCTAAGTGTACGAGAAAACCTTTGTCGTTATGAGTCAACATGACTCAGTTTTTAAAATGATAGTATTACTTGGTTTAATTTTCAAGTCATGATGATTTGTTTGTTGGACAAATTGTACAAGAAAGTCTAACTTTGTCCAACTTTTTAGTAACAGTTAATTTGCTCTCATACATTGTTATGTTCAAAGCACTCATAAAATCAGCTATCTTATTTATTCTTCTGTTTTTCAACATGGCGATATTTACTTGGTGTCTTAATCAGCTTTTGGGCCAAACGCCGCTCAAAAAAACGCTGATTAGCAATGTACAGGCAGAAGCGCCACATAAGGCTGTGCCAGAATCCGTACCAAAAGTCATCACTCAACGACCAATACGTCCCACAAGGCACACGGCACCATCGCCCCACCGAGGCAAACCTAAACAACGGTTAGTCCTACAATTTCGGTCTATACGTATCCACCTCGACACAGTTGAACGTGTCAAACTTGAAAAAATGTTGCTGCGTTTGAATATCACTCCTTCCCATTCGGCACAAATATTCTCCGGCGCTGTACATTCTAAAAACAATCTCCTATCCCCGCAAAGGGCAGCTAAACTGCGTGCTCAAAACGTGGCGCGGATTATTTATCCCTATACACAATCGCTGAAAATGTACTATCGCCCTTCCATGGAAGAAGGCAAAGTCATTGTGGAAATTTTTGAACCAACCGCGGCCGGTAAATGAAAAATGAAAAATGAAAAATGAAAAATGAATAATCAAACTAGAATCATCAAAATTTCTAGCCGTTTTCGGTTTTAAATAATCAAGCGACGTGCTGCTGGTTGAGGCTGCCAAAATATTTATCTGAAAAAATATAGTCGGCCCAAAAATGAAAAATGAATATATTTTTCAACACAGAGAGACGGAGCTTTACTACGTTTCACAGAGATTTACCAAAGACTTGAGACTGAAGTGTGACTCTGTGGTACTCTGTGAACTAAAAAATAATGACTTTAACATATCAATCTTGATTTGATCCTAAGCGCACCTTATTTATACGACAGACTTTATCCCCACTTTTTTAAGAAGAAACGCAACATGCCTATTTATGAATACGCTTGCACTGAATGTGATCACGAAATGGAAGTTTTGCAAAAAATGAATGATCCGCCACCCTCGCAGTGTCCCGCTTGTGGTCAAAATACGCTTAAAAAACGGGTATCTGCTGCGGCTTTTCATCTCAAAGGTACCGGCTGGTATGAAACCGACTTCAAAAAACCGAAAAAACCTGAAGTAAAAGAAAAAACCGAAAAAACCGACACACCACCGGCTCCTGCCGGTTCCACCGGTGGAACCGGTGCCGTTAACTGAAAAGGAGCAAGGGGCTAGGGAAAAGGGAAGAGAAACTAGGGGGAAAGCTTTATAAAGCCAATGATGGAACAATCGTTAATGCTGATGCCAAACGAAGTAACGAGCGAAGCGATATTATAGCGCATACAACTTTTTACGCAAAAGTGCTCCAAAACAAAAAAAACAAAAAAAGTTTCCTTTTCAACACGGGTAAAGAAGGTCAGAACGAAAATCAGCGAATGGCTGCACCCAACCAAACGGAATCGGTTTTGGTTAAAGCCAGAGTTCTTCAATAAACTTGGGTTCGATCCGTTTTTTTCTTTTAGACAAAAAAAAACCAGTTCCTTCAATAAATTGTGGATCGATCCGTCTATGGATAACTGATAACTGAACACTGATAACTGATAATTGATAACTGAAATGCGTAGCCATTCTTGTGGACTTCTAAATGAGTCCTTAATAAATGAACCCGTTATACTGTGCGGGTGGGTGAATCGCCGCCGCGATCACGGCGGCGTGATTTTTATCGATCTGCGTGATCGCTCAGGCCTTGTCCAAGTGGTGTTCAATCCTGAACTCGCCGATGCATTCGCTCTCGCTGAACAGGTGCGTAATGAATATGTGTTACGCATCACCGGTACGGTGCGCCGTCGCCCGGAAGGTACTGAAAATCCCGAATTGGCAACTGGACAAGTCGAAGTAGTCGGCCAGTACATTGATATTTTAAATGCGGCCGAAACGCCACCGTTTCAACTGGATGAAGCCCATGTTGGCGAAGACATCCGCTTGCGCTATCGCTATATCGACTTGCGCCGCCCAGAAATGCAGGCACGTCTTCAATTACGTGCCAATATCACCCGCCTATTGCGTCAGTTTTTGGATGAACAGGGGTTTTTAGAAATAGAAACGCCTATGCTCACCAAAGCCACCCCCGAAGGCGCACGCGATTATTTAGTCCCCAGTCGCACCCATCCAGGCCAATTTTTTGCGCTGCCTCAGTCGCCACAATTGTTTAAACAATTACTGATGATGAGCGGGATGGAACGCTATTATCAAATTGTGCGCTGCTTCCGTGATGAGGACTTACGGGCCGACAGACAGCCTGAATTTACGCAACTGGATATCGAAATGTCCTTTATTGATGAATCCATCATCAAAAATATGATGGAATCAATGATGCGTCAGTTGTTCAAAGAAGTCAAAGGCGAACAGTTGCCAGAACCGTTTCCAAGCATGAGCTATGAAGATGCCATGCTCCGCTATGGAACAGATAAACCCGATTTGCGCGTTCCTTTAGTGCTTACCGAAGTTAGTGATTTAATGGCCGAGGTCAAATTTAAAGTCTTTGCTAAACCCGCCAATGATCCTGAAGGTCGTGTTGCCGCCCTTTGTGTGCCCAGGTTAAAAATCTCACGCAAACAAATTGACGACTATACCGATTTTGTCGCGATTTATGGCGCGAAAGGATTAGCCTACATCAAAGTCAACGATATTACCGCCGGGCGCAACGGTTTACAGTCTCCGATTTTAAAATTTTTGCCCGATAAAGCCATCGAAGGCTTATTGGAGCGCACCAAAGCTGATAGCGGTAGCCTTATTTTCTTTGGCGCAGACAAAGCTAAAATTGTTAATGAGGCGTTAGGCGCATTGCGATTAAAAATCGCCGAAGACCTCAAATTGATACAAAAAAACTGGAAACCGCTGTGGATAGTAGACTATCCCATGTTTGAATGGGACGAGACGGAAAAACGCTGGGTGTCTTTACACCATCCCTTTACCGCTCCCAATGTGCAAGATATCGAAACGCTTGAAGCCAATCCGGGCGCGTGTCTGTCGCGGGCTTATGATATGGTGTTAAATGGCGAAGAAATTGGCGGTGGCTCTATCCGTATCCACCGCCCTGAAATGCAATCGGCCGTGTTTCGGGTGTTAGGCATTGGTGAACAAGAGGCTAGTGAAAAATTTGGCTTTTTGCTAGACGCGCTTAAATATGGCTGTCCGCCACATGGCGGCATTGCTTTTGGACTAGATCGGCTAGTCATGTTGATGTGTGGCGCAAGCTCCATTCGTGATGTGATTGCCTTCCCGAAAACGCAAACGGCGAGTTGTTTGCTCACTTCGGCCCCTTCCCCGGCGAGCCCAGCGCAATTGCGTGAGCTGCATATTCGGTTGCGTTCTAATAATCCGCACTGATCATACTTTGTATGGCTAAAAACCGGACTTGATCTTGCACAGCTTCTAGTCTTTTAAAAAATCCGATGTCTTTGAGACACCGGATTTTTAGCACTAAGTTTTATCCCTTTCCCATTTTCATTTTTACCTGTTCCTATTTCTCTTTCTCCTTTCCTCCTTCATTAACGCTCGCAACCATTTTTGTGTCTTTCTACGAGCTCTTTTGCTACACTTTAAATCACGCATTCTTTCACACGCTTGCGTAATCAGTGCCCAATTGTCCACCCGTCGTTTTTTGTTAGCACCGGCGAACCTATTGGATCTTTTAGCGAGATTGGTAGCACGTTTCCAGTTTTTTTGTGCAAAACGAACTTGCGCCAAGTTAGATAAGAGAATGGGGTTGCGTGAGTCAATCCGCAAAGCGCGTTCAAGTAAAGTGGCGGCTTGTTTATATTGCCCCAACTCACGCATTTTTTCACACGCACGCGTAATCACTGCCAAATTTCTTGTCCGTAGCCGTCTATATTTCCTCTCACTACCCGTAAGCGCATTGGATTTTTCGGCAAGATTGCCGGCACGTTTCCAGTCTTGTTGTGCAAAACGCACAACCGCCAAGTGATACCAGAGGATGGGATTGCGTGGTTCAATCCGCAAGGCGCGTTCAAGTAAAGCCGCGGCTTGTTCATGTCGCCCGGTTTCATAATAGATTTTTGCCTCGCTAAACAAGGATTCTACCGCCGGCGTAAAATAGCTTACTGATGAGGCAGCAGGGGTTTTTTCAGCATGCAACAACGCCATAACCAAAGGTATGATGAGCAGCAACTTGAGCCAGCGCCACCGCCAATTGGTATTGAGTCTGTTCATTTTCATTTCTCCATAAGGTTGACACTGGAATATTTTAGGACTTAACGGCCACAAAATTTTCCCCAAACACAGGGGAAAGGGGAAATCGTGAGGTTCATGCATAGTACCCAATTTATTAACAAATCTTCACAAACAATACCAATTCTTCGGCATGTGCTGGAAAATTTTATTGACTTTTATGATAATTTTTTATAATATTGATAGTTATAAAGCGGCATGTATCTGGTTCAGTACTCATCCTGGAGTACTGGTAAAACATGAGACTTACAATCTATCAATTTGCGAGAACCAAGCGAATTCAGATTGTATAAGCGGCTCCCAATAATTTTCGGTAGCCTTTGGTAGATTCACCCACTCTTAGGAGTGCTATTGTTAACTTTTGTTAACATAAATGAATCGGACAATCTAATCTGGGCGAGGTTTTTTACCTTGTATCCTTTGCGGCAAAAGGCGAATTCTTTTATATCTCATACCTTTCCTTTCTACCACGCTTGCGACAGTGCTTGTGCCCGCTTAAGTGCCTCATCGACACACTTCTTCCCATCCTCCATACTTTCACACGCCCGTGCAATCAACACCCAATTTCTTATCCGTAGTCGTCTATATCTCTTATTAGTCCCCGCCAGCGCATTAGATTTTTGAGCGAGATTGGCGGCGCGTTTCATTTGTCCTTGTGTTAAACGCACCCCCGCTAAATTGTACCAGAGGATGGGGTGGCGTGGCTTAATCCGCAAGGCGCGTTCAAGTAAAGCGGCCGCTTGTTCATATTCCTTCTCTTTGTACTTAGAAAGTGCATCACCCAACAAGGATTTCACGGCTGACGAAGAATCGATTTTTATATAAGGAGTAGCTGGGGCATCTTTTATCAACGCCGTAGCCAAAGGTATGATTAATAGCATCCGTAGTAGTAAGCGCATATATATGTTATTTCTGTTCATTTTGATTCTCATAAATGCTTATGCTACCTATTGTAGACTAGACACAGAGGCATTGGTCAATTTCTTGGTTTTTTCTGTTATACGGAATGTACAGATGCGGGTGAAAATAAAAATTGACCCGTTTGGTTATTTTTATTGACTTTCAATCCGAAAATGAAGCCGATAACAAATCGGTTTCTGAAAGCGTATCCGTTGTACTATCAGTATATTGAGGGTGCAATTAAAAGCAATACTCGGCTTTTAAGTAATTGGTAATTGGTGAATGGTAATGATAACAAGGACTTCAATAACAAAAGTCTCCTTCATTAACATCCGCAATTATTAAAAATGAAGAAAGTTAATTTTCAGTGAATTAGCGACTTCTGGGTTTTGATAAGTTTTAAAAAGGGTGGACTCACCAGGAAAGTAGACTGAACGGGTTATAAATAAAAATAGTCAAAACGAAAAATCAAAAATACTGGTTTTTTATAATAAAAAAAGGTTGCCGTGTTGAGTGTAGATTCATTTGAGCCGTTTTGTCCGTTTCATTAGGGGTACCATAAAATAGTTGGTAATGAGTTCTCGGAATCCGTTTTTCAAAAACGGATTCCGAGAATGGGTAATTGGTTCCCCGACTATACACACTATCGGAAAATTTCGTGGGAACGAAAGCGATACGAAGTATTGAAAGTCTCTAGGTTCTGAAGTGTTCCTCGGTTTTTTGAGTACCCTGAAGTGAATATAAATAGCCGATTTCCACGAAGACTGATTAGACTTAAAAAGGCAACAAATTAGACTTTTTGAAAAACCAAAATAACTCAATAACTCTTTGAATTAAAAACACCGTTTTTTCTCTGTGTTCCTCTGTGTCCCCTCAATGCCATATCGTAACGAATAACTGACTGATTTTATTAAAGTAGTACAACGAAGTCGTACAACGGATTTACGTTCCGAAACGGCTGATTATTGATAATGGTTCCGTCATTTAAGTTTGACTGACCCTGAAAAATCCGTTTCTGAAAGCTTCGCGAACCTTCGGTCCGTTTATCCGTTGTACTTGGTGATATTTGCAATCCCGTTAAAAAAAAATCATAGAATCAAAATGTTAAGCTTAACTTAATGGCATTGCTGTGTCCCCTCTGTAACCTCTGTATGTATACCAATTACCAATTCTGATATCATAACTCTTGAAACTAATACCAGAAACCAATTCGGAAAGAATCCGTTTCGGCGCGCGTATCCGTTGTACTCTTATTATTATTAAAATAAATTATGGCTATTATCGGCCAGCGCACGGTTTGACCGGTGTTGACCAACAATAAACGGTATGCGTTCCGACCCATTTGAACGCCACCGCACCGTACTGGGAATCACTGGGGCAATCGATTGCGGCCGGGCGGCTTTGATAAAATCAGCCCAAATAACCAACGCGCCATTACCGCCACTTAAGCCCATAGGTTTATTATCATCGCGGCCTACCCAAGTCACTGCCAACAATTCACTGCTAAAGCCGGCGAACCAGCTATCACGTAACTTATTGGTGGTGCCCGTCTTGCCGGCTAAGATCATATTTGACGAGAATGTCTTGGCAACCTTGCGTCCGGTTCCTTTCCGTACCGCTTGTTGCAAAGCGTAGTGGAGTAAAAATACCGGCGCGGCATCAAAACGTTGCTCTACCGATAAGGCATAACGCTTTAAAGGTTTGCCATCATGGGTTAAGACATCGCGGATTGCCCGCACGGGGACACGAAACCCACCACTGGCAATGGTTTGGTACATTTGGGTCACTTCTAATGGACTCAAGGAAATACCACCAAGCAACATCGACGGATACTTCTTTTTAAACTCGCGATCAATGCCCAGACGTTGCAGGGTCTTATAAACCTTGCTCAGTCCCAATTCCATTCCCAAATGCACGGTGGCAAGATTATAAGAAAAAGCCAAGGCTTTGTATAACGGGACGCGACCATGTAAGATACCATCATAATTTTTGGGTTTCCAGATTTCGCCGGTGTTATAGTCTACCCATTCGTATGGCGCGTCATTAATCTTGCTTGTCAAAGAATAAGTGTTGCTTTTTTCCAACGCGGTCAAATACACAGCCACTTTGGCCAATGAACCAATCGAGCGCACCGCATTGAGAGGGCGATTAAAACCCGCATACTGAGGCCTTCGACCATTAATCAGCGCCAACACTTCGCCATTTTCGCTGCCCGTCACAACCATCGCACCTTGTAACTTGCGTGCTTTGCGATATTTTCTTTCGAGTTTTCTCAGGTCTCTGATCATCACCCGTTCACCCAATTTCTGAATGACGGGATCTAAGGTCGTAAAGATTTGTAACCCTTCTGAACGCAGGTCGTTTTCATTATAATCCTGATGCAATTGGTGGCGCACCAGTCCTATAAAAGCCGGGTACGGAAACTGACTCTCCCTCGCCTCTTTGGTAATAGCCAAAGGGGCGGCTTTGGCAAGTTTCACCTCGTCGGGTTTGAGCAGGCCTTGCTCGGCCATTGTATCCAGCACCAAATTGCGGCGTTCGAGGACCCGCTTTGGGTGTTTGCGCGGATTATAAAGCGATGCACCGCGCACGAGGCTGACTAGTAATGCCAATTGTGGTAATTTGAGCTCTTTCAAAGGGCGACCAAAGTAAAACAGCGCCGCCAAACCCATGCCGTGAATGGCACGATTACCATCTTGGCCCAAGAACACTTCATTGAGATAGGCTTCAAGAATCTGTTCTTTGCTATAATGCCATTCCAACAATATAGCCATGATGGCTTCATTGATTTTACGCTTGAGCGTACGGTCTGGTGTCAGATAAAAGTTTTTAATCAGTTGTTGAGTCAGGGTACTGCCGCCTTGCACCCAGTGGCCGGCCTTAAGATTAGCAACAAAAGCGCGTATCAAACCACGGAAACTCACACCATAATGTTCATAAAAACGGCGGTCTTCCATCGCGATTAGGGCATCTTTCAGTCCGTTCGGTACGTCGTCGGCCAAGCGCACCAAGATACGGTCTTCATTGTGAGTTGGATAGATTTTGCCTATCAATTTAGGTGGCAAACGTAGCAAAGCCAATTGGCGATTGGGATTCAATTCTCTTATCGATTTCACTCGACCGCCGGCAAAGCGCACTCGCACTCGACGTGAGGGGTCTTCGGCATCCCAAAACTTAAACGCACGAATTTTGATTGAAACCTCATTGCGGTTACGCTGATAATATTCTCCCGACTCATCAAGTTGAGAATCTTTACGATAGCCGAGGGCGGCCAGTTCGGAAGTCAAAATCTTAGGTGTCAGGCGCATCCCGGTGTAAAGTTCTAAGGGACGGGCATAAACACGCGCTGGTAAGGCCCAACGCTTACCTTCAAATTGCTCGCGGACTTTGATATCGAGTGAAATGACATAATAGCCCAGAAAAAACAGCACAAGAATTAGCGCTACCCAGCGCCATTTAAAACGAAAGCCCGTGCGGCGGGGTTGGGGGGGGCGCCTCGAGGTAGAATAAGTCCGACGACGAGGGCGGTGGGGGGGTTTTCTATTACGTGTGCGTGTCATTTTAAAAGTCCAACTATGAAATAATTTTTTTATTATAACCGGTTAAAGTCTAAACTTATAGACGGGCTTGAAAATGCTCGCCTTGTTTATTGATAATGCTTATTTAATTAAAACAAAGCATGCACTAAAAGTGAAGAGCGTAAATCGGCACGAGCGTAATTAAAAGCGCTCGTTAGCTAATGGGTAATTGGTAATGGGTAATTGGGTAATGGATTTGGGTGCCCAGCCCACATTGCAGTCTGTGGCATCTTTTTTCGTTTTTTTTGTATTTGGGCTTGGGAGCCATAGACTTAATCCCGTCACTTTAGACCACAAAACTTTGATTCTGGGAAACTATCACTTTTAATTGCACCCGATCTTGATTGATAGGCGTACTGCGTAATGCGTACTTTTTCTGTTATCTGTTATTATTATGCTACCTCTGGGTTAGCACAGTGCGTTCTTTTTAACTTTTTTTTAACTGCGTTCTTTTTAACCTTTTTTTTAACTAAATAATGTGATGTCTGAACCAAACCAAACCAACCAACAGTCCGTTGAAGCAAACGAAACCTTCGATCCTAGAGAGAAACTCGATTTCAGTGGAGTTAATACCTCGGTACCGACCGGCGACCAAGTCAAACACTATCAGGCGCGTTATCAGGCGCTTGAAGCGTTACTGGAATTTGCGGCTGAAAATGGCAAGCTTGACCCGCCTGATTTGGCGATGGAGGTGAAAAAACTCAAGAAAGTGTTTTTTTATACGCCCTCTGATGCTTTAGGTGTTGAAGAACTCTGCCACGCCGAGGCCGAGTTGGAAAAACTCTATGCGACGTTAACCGAAATGGTGAATCCCGTAAACATATTAACCTTACAGACCACATCAGATGCCCATCGGGTGCATAGGCCTTGGTGGCAGGCGGTGTTTTTGGGTTCAGGCTCGGTAGGCCGTAATTTTTTTCGGCAACTTTTCTGGGTAGCCGTGATACTGATGGGCTTGATATTTTTTAGAAAATATACCACCTTGGACATCGAGGAAACCGGTGGAAAAGATTCCCTAAGCTTCATCGACCCATTTTTGTATGGTGCGCTGGGTGCTTGGTTTTACCTGTATAAAAATCTGACTGATCTTTATACCAACCGCGCACTACACCCCAAAAAGTTATCTACCAATTGGTTACGTTTATTTATGGGGGCCTTGGCTGGCGGACTCATCGTTCACCTCTTCTGGCCTTTTATCGAAAAGATGATACCTAACAAGTCTCTTGACGTGACTCAAGGAGCCATAGGATTTTTAGCCGGCTACTCCGTCAACTTTTTTTACCGACTTTTGGATAGGTTTACTCAGGCCATTACTCCGAAAGAGACGGCCGAATCTCCTTCCGTTCCCACGACTCCAAGACAGGCACAAATCGATATCTTGACGAAACGCCTTAAGGAAATGACAGATGAGCAAGACAAAGTCGCTATTCGGCGATTACTAGAAAAACTGTAGTATTGGTCATTGGTAATTGCTATGGTTGCTGTCTCCATTGCCCATTGAGCGCATTCCCAAAAAAACGGGACGCAAGTCATCTGACACGGTGTCTATCATGAGGTTGGTCGCCCGTCAAATCAATGAGTTATATGAGCTACCCTTCAATAAGGGAATGCGCCCTTGCCCATTACCACCACAACATTTTCACCCTCACCCTATCCCTCAAGGATAGGGCGTGTCCCGTTCCACCGGTTAGGGTGATGAAAAAAAACGAGGATTTGTGACTGTGTGCAGTATATGTTGCAACAACAATAAGAGTATTTACAAATCACAGTGGTTTGGTTGCGCGACATTATTAGGGCCATACTTTAATTTGAAAACCTCATTTTATGGCCCACAAACTGACCAAAATAGCTACACAAAACTCATGGAAAAAAGTTCCAACTCACCGTCCCCAACGGAGTTTGCCAGATTCATCGAGTGATAACCTATTTGAGCGTAATTGAATTTCGTTCAAACTGAAAACGGTGAAACATCAATCACAACGGCGCTGCATTTGCCGATGGGCAATGCCAGCCTCGATAAACACATCACCCACTATCACAAAGTCCAGGCGTTGATAAAACGGTATCGCTTGCAGTTCGCATTAGACACCAAAACCACAAAATGAAAAAAAATCAAGTTCACGCAAAAGTTTGGCTCCGCGAAACTTTTGCCTGAAAAAGAGATTGACAGACAATAATTATTTGTAATAGAATGCATGTCGGAACTTAGGGAAGTTCAAGAAGGTAGGTATTAGCGGTTCAGTATGAAATGTTATACGGGTCTTACCTAGACTTATAATTAACATAAGATTAGCTTCAAAATCAATACTAGGCAAAAGTTTCTGAGAAACTTTTGCCTAGTTAAGTGTATATTATACATAGAGTCACAGATAATTATCTGTGACGTGGGGAGCTTACCCCTTAAACATAACTAATTCTACTATTTTTTTGGTAGTTTTGGCGTTTTTAAGTAAGAGTTGGGCATTGAGAAACACGTTTTTAAGGCCTTTTGCACAAGCCTGACGCAACAGCATTTTCAACATAGCAGTACCTACGCCCAACCCACGCCAGTCTTTGAGTACGGCCATTCGTCCAATCTGCCCATCTGGCAACAAGCGGCCCGTACCAATGGGCTTTTCTAGCACGTCACCAGCCAAAAAAACGGCCAGCACATGCGTTGCCTCTTGATCATGTCCATCCCATTCCAATTCTTGGGGCACACCGAGTTCTTTGACAAACACGGTTTCCCGAATCATTCGCAAAGCGGCCGCGTCATCAGGCCAGTGTGCGGGTTTAATGGTAAAGTTTTTGTCCATCATTCAGAACCAAGGACTAGGGGCAAGGTGCAAGGGGCAAGGAATAAGGGGCAACAATTTCCGTACCACCAACAGCCAAAAGCTAAAGTAGGCTAAAGCCTACTAAGCTGATTTAGGGTTTAAACGTGTGGCCTTACGAAAGGGATGCGAGACTAACCCTCTTGCAGTGCCCTGACACGTACTTGAGTTTTCAGACAACGGCTTTAGCCGTTGGCATTGGGGTGGTATGGAAACTTCCGCCTTACTGTACCTGCCAATTTTTCCTAGCCTCCCTCATTTTTCAAAGAGAATAGGACTTACGCACTCAGCAAACTAACCAATTGATTTTATTTAATAACTTTCCAAATACCTGCTTGGGCCTTTTAGACGTAACTGATTGAATATTCAATCAATTAATTTTGTCAATGCGTAAGTCCTAGAGAAGAATTTGGGCAGATGCAGGTATTTGATTTAGTCCGCATCGCCCTGAAAGGTGAAAGGTCAAACGAGTTGCTTATTCCCCCTTTCTCTATTTTCCCATGATCCCCTATTTCCGCTTTCCCCTTTTACCTTTACCCTCACTTCAGCCGAATTGATAAAATTTCGCCGTCGCGGCGGATTTGAATAGAGTAAGGGGTATATTGACTAAAACGTTGGGTCAAATATTCTAAGTCTTTGACCTTTCTGCGATTAAATCCAATAATGACATCACCCCGACGTAAACCCATTTCCCAAGCATTGCTGCCTTGAGTCACTTTATATACTTGTACGCCCTCTGTGCTGTCTTTTAATACCGCGCCTTTCAAATACTCGCTGATTTTACCACCATCAACTCGGTCAGTATCGGCAATAACGGCGTACAAATGGCGGGTGCGTCTTCTACGCACCACGGTGATTTTCACCCTCTCACCAATGCGTAACAAACCAATACGATTGCGGACATCAGATGCTGAATTAACGGCTTTGTTGTTGATAGCAGTGATAATGTCGCTCACTCGCAAACCGGCTTTCTGCGCTGGCGTACCCCGCTCAACTTTAACAATCACTGCCCCTTTCTTGTTGCCTTTTAAGCCAAACTCCGCCGCTAAGTCTGGCGTTAAATCCTGTATATGGATGCCCAACCGGCCACGCCGTACTTCACCAAATTGCACCAAATGTGGCACAACTTGATGCACCATATTGCTCGGAATGGCAAAACCTATCCCAACATTGCCGCCGCCGGGGGCAATAATGGCCGTATTGATGCCAACCAATTCTCCCCGTAAATTGACCAATGCGCCCCCCGAATTGCCCGGATTAATTGACGCATCAGTTTGAATAAAATCTTCATACCCTTCAATACCCAAGCCGCTACGTCCCAAGGCGCTGACAATGCCGGAAGTCACGGTTTGCCCCAAGCCAAATGGATTGCCTATTGCCACCACAAAATCACCCACCCGTAACTTGTCGGAATTGGCGAACGGCAAGGCCGTCAAACTTTCCGCAGGTACTTTTAAAAGAGCAACATCCGTTTCCGGATCGGCACCGATTACCGACGCGCTGAATTGACGACCGTCGCGTAAAGTGATAAATATCTCATCTGCTTTATCAATCACATGATGATTTGTCACCACATAGCCCCTGCGAGCGTTGATAACAACACCAGAGCCACGGCTTTGTTTTTCCGGTTTTTGTTCGGGAAGATTAAAAAAATGACGAAAAAACGGGTCATTTAACAGTGGATTGACGCGAGTGCTGGTACTTGAGATACCCACCACGGTTGGCAAGACTTTCTCCAACATTGGTGCAAGGCTTGGTAAGACATGCCCGGCCGCGCTGGTGGGCCATTCGGCAAAAGTGGGTTGTCCCATGAGTAACATGAGTAGGACTAGCCATAGAGACTTGTCTGTGAGTTTGTACATAATTAGCTGTTCCTAAAAAGTTGGACAAAATTGGACATTCTTAGGTAATTCGCGAACATGTTGATAATTCATAATATTGCAACTAGAGTCCTGGTTGAGCAGTCCCAACCGTTGGCATTCAATCCGGATCCCCGGTTGGTTTCATGCAACCATGTACTGTCAGAAATGAAAGCAGTCCCAGTTGGGTCAAACAGAGCTTCAAACCGAGATTTTAAATTTACCAACCTTCTTTTCTCTTGCTAAGTGTACGAGAAAACCTTTGTCGTTATGAGTCAACATGACTCATTTTTTAATATTATAAGTACCCGTGCAAGAGTTTGAAAGGTTTATGGATAAAAAAGTAACTGTTTTTGTTAGGTTTATTTTTTTTTAATACATGCACGGGTACTTAGTATTACTTGGTTTAATTTTAAAGTCATGATGATTTGTTTGTTGGAAAAATTGTACAAGAAAGTCTAACTTTGTCCAACTTTTTAGTAACAGTTAATTTGCTCCTTAATATAAAGGTTTTTATCGTCTCGGCGAGAACTGCTCTAGGACTTACGCATTGACTTATTAAATTAATTTAAAACGCCGTTTCGCCAATGGGGCGCGTTATGTCAATAAAATCAATTAGTTATTTGAATGAGTGCGTCAGTCTAAAAATCAATAAATAAAGGATCAAGTCCAAATTTGGAACTAGCAGAGCGTGACTGCAAGTAGGCCTTCGCGCCACCTGGCTTTTTATTTAACAACAATTATGAGAAAATGCCAAATGACTATGTGGCCCTAAAGTTGTAGGGTGGGCCGCTAAGCCGCAAGAAACCCGAGTTTTCTCACGACAACCCCGAAGGGGTTGAAAGTGAATAACTCTCGCCCGCTTGCCCACCAGACCACGGCATTTTACCCTAAGTATTTAATGGATTTTCGATCGACTGATTGTAGATAAGGATGAGCGTATAACAAAAAAACCGTGGGAACCCTTTGAGTGAATTTGACGAAAGTGAACTTGAAATTTGTCAAAATAGCTTTTACATTGCATTGCAATTTGCAAAATAACCCTTCTTGATTGGCCGGTTTAAATCGAAAATTTATAATAAAAACAATCTCTTTACCGTTTTGGTATCGATATTGCGTATTAATTCCTCTTGGCATCGTTTTGGTTTGGACTTAGGTTTTTTGTTGACAATCTTGGCGATGTTTAAACCGTCCAAAAACCGTCCAAAAAAAGAGCCCAAAGATGATATAATTTCTGTACATCAATTAATAATAAAAGTCAATACTTTTCCTAAAACTCTCGTCATCTGAAAATGTTTTAACTTGACTTTAATTTCATTTTTGAGTATGAGTTACCTAACTAAGGGAGGAAAAATTCTTGGCATCCCGTCAAAAAAACGTTGGGACTTATTAATGACAGTCATACATAAAATTGGCTTTAAAACGTTTAGGGGGCGGGGTGGCGAGATTGACAGACAGATAATAAGTAACCCTGAGCGCAAGCGAGGGATAATGGGCTGATACTCCCTTATTCACTTCAACTTTATCACTTTATCTATTCACATAAACTGTAACATGTCAATAGATGTCAATAGAATTGTTATCGTGCGGTACAATGTCATCAACTAAACTTTTTGGTCATGAGGCTTTGGGCGAATTGCGAATTGCCATTCGCCCCAAAGCCATTCCCAACATTACAAAGGGAGAAAAATGCAATGTCTATAAGACCTAAATTGAATTTAGGGATAGTGTGTTTTCTGATGTTGAGTAGCAACATCGTTTTGGCTGAGGACCAGCCTGAACTCAAACTGACTCCAACCGCTTTAGACTTTAAGAATATCGTGGTCAAGGAAACCAGTGCGGAAAAAACCCTCACCCTGAAAAATACCGGAAAAGCGGAACTCAAAAGCCTCCGTATCACTCTTGCCGGGGATCACAAAAGTGATTTTGCAAAGGCCGACACAAGTACTTGCGGAAATACGCTCGCGGCCGGGGAAAGTTGCAAAATCAACCTCACTTTTACGCCCAAAGCCGAAGGTGCCCGTTGGGCCACTTTGACGGTGAGCTCGAATGCACCGAGCAGTCCCACTGAAATCGTCATCAAAGGCACCGGGATAGTACTCCGGCCCGCCGTCAAATTGAGCCCAACCGCTTTAGACTTTAAGAATCAACCGGTTAAGGAAACCAGTGCGGAAAAAACCCTCACCCTGAAAAATACCGGTAAAGCGGAACTTTCAAGCCTCCGTATCACTCTTGCCGGGGAACACAAAAGTGATTTTGCTCGACTCGACACAAGCACTTGCGAAAAGACGCTCGCTGCCGGGGAAAGTTGTAAAATCAACATTACCTTTACACCCAAAGCAGAAGGTGCCCGTTCCGCCACTTTGACGGTGACTTCCAATGCGGCCAGCAGTCCCACTGAAATCCTCATCAAAGGCACCGGGATAATACTCCAGCCGGCCGTCAAATTGAGCCCAACCACTTTAGACTTTAAGAATATCGTGGTCAAGGAAACCAGTGCGGAAAAAACCCTCACCCTGAAAAATACCGGTAAAGCGGAACTCAAAAGCCTCCGTATCACTCTTGCCGGGGAACACAAAAGTGATTTTGCAAAGGCCGACACCAGCACTTGCGAAAAAACGCTGGCCGCCGGGGAAAGTTGTAAAATCAACATTACCTTTACACCCAAAGCAGAAGGTGCCCGTTCCGCCACTTTGACGGTGACTTCCAATGCGGCCAGTAGTCCCGATGAAATCGTCCTCAAAGGCACCGGGATAGTACACCGGCCGGCCGTCAAATTGAGCCCAACCACTTTAGACTTTAAGGATATCGCGGTCAAGGAAACCAGTGCGGAAAAAAGCATCACCCTGAAAAATACCGGTAAAGCGGAACTTTCAAATATCCGCGTCAAGATTGACGGGCCTCACAAAAGTGATTTTGCTCAGGCCGACACAAGTACTTGCGAAAAAACGCTCGCCGCCGGGGAAAGTTGCAAAATCAACCTCACCTTCACGCCCAAAGCTGAAGGTGCCCGTGAAGCCACTTTGACGGTGACTTCAAATGCACCGAGCAGTCCCGATGAAATTCTGCTCAAAGGCACCGGGGTAATATACAGGCCGGCCGTCCAATTGACCCCAGCCACTTTGGATTTTAAAACGCAAACGGTCAAGGAAACCAGCCGTGAACAAACGCTCACCTTGAAAAATACCGGTCAAGCGGAACTTTCAAATATCCGCCTCAAGATTGACGGCGATCACAAACGTGATTTTTATCGGCTAAATTCAAGCACTTGCGAAAAAACGCTGGCCGCCGGGGCCAATTGCAAAATCAAGATCACCTTTACGCCGAAGGCCGCGGAGGCCCGTCAGGCCACTTTATCAATTACATCAACGGCCCTGAGCAGTCCAGATGATATTATACTGAAAGGTACCGGGGTTGAGGATAAAGAGCCAGATACTACACCAAAAGCCCAACTGAAACCAACGTCTTTAGACTTTGGAAATCATGCGCTTAATGCTTCCAGTGATATCCAGACTGTCACCTTAAAAAATGGGGGTGCGGGTGGCCTAAGAAACCTCAGTTTCACAATTGAAGGTGCCAACAAGGACGATTTTGGGACACCCTCAAGCACTTGTAAAAAAACACTTGCCGCTCGGGATGCGTGTACAGTTGATATTATTTTCACGCCGACGGCTGCGGGTGTGCGTGAAGCCACTTTGACGGTGATATCTAATGCAACTAGCAGCCCAAATACGGTCACACTGACCGGTATTGGCGTGCCTGATGATCAACCCATTGTCAGACTGATGCCGACTTCCTTGAGCTTTAAGAGACAAACGGTTTTTGAAGCCTCGGCTGAAGAAATCGTCACCCTGACTAATGATGGTTTGGTTGATCTGACAAATATTGACATCACAGTTGAAGGTGATCATCCTGATGATTTTGCGCGTCAAGCGTCAAGCACTTGCGGGGAGACGCTGTTTGCCGGGGAAACTTGCGATATCAATCTCACTTTTACGCCGATGGAGGAAGGAACACGAGAGGCCACGTTGATTGTTGCTTCTAATGCGATTAGCAGCCCTGATACCGTCACGCTTAAAGGTGTAGGAAAAGCGCCGGCTATCCCATACCCCAGCTTAGGTAACGCGATTGCTACTGACGCGGAGGGTAACTTGATCGAAACCCAGGTTAAATTTTGGGGGGGGGTTTCTATTGCGGTTGAAGATGAGAATGGCGAATTGAAAGGGGGTGAATTTCAAACCGCCTTGGATGTCAAGCCTTCTCAGGTCTTTATTGTGGACGGCGTGATTTCTGCTATTCCAAGGCAACAGGTTGATCAACAAGCTGACACGCTAGTGGTTGGGTTCTACGTTGTCGAAAAAGATCAAGAAGGTAACCTGATCTTGAATAACGACAGTGCGAGTGCTGAAAACTGCGATATCACCCTGCTCTCAAAAGCCGGCATTGGAAGCGGTTTCTACAGAAAAATAAGAAACGAGACTGTTTGTGATGATTCCTTTGAAGAGGACATTGAGGTAGGTGATGATTTCTTTGAAGAGGGCGCTGAAGGGGTGTGTGTGCCTGGTGTCGAAGAATACTTTAAGGGGTGGGATGGCAACCCAGTCGAACTCGAAGCTTACGAAACAGTGTCCTTGACAGACACCGTGATGTTGACAGACGAAAACGACCGGGCAATATACAAAGGGCCATTTGGCGGTATGGGGCATATCTGCATCTACTTTGGTTATCGGTTGCCTGATGGGACTTTGGTGTATAACGGTGAACAACCCATTAATATCCGGATCAGAGAGTAATCTGCCCCCGCCCAAAGCCCATAATTCTCCCCGTTGGGGCTTACAGAAAGGGTTCTTCCAGGTAGATACACTGGCTGTATTAATTCTCCCCGTTGGGGCTTCCAGAAAGGGTTCCAGGTAGATACACTGGCTGTATTAATTCGCCCGTTGGGGCTTTCCTGGTAGATACACAGGCTGTATTAATTCGCCCCGTTGGGTTTTTGACTATTAAACCCTTAACATTAATACGTCAATAACCCGAAAATTGTGGGCCATAGAGTGAAATGAGTCAGTAAATGCTTTTTTAACTGATTGATTTAAAAGTCATTATCAATAAATATTTGATAGAATTAATAATTCTATAACTCACTGATATTTAAAGTCGAACTCACGTTATTAAAGCCAGTGTAACTATCTGGAATTCACAATTAGCAATTCACAATTCATAATTCACAATTAGATTCATTTTTCATTTTCAAAATGGATGTTATATTAGCTCAACCTCGTGGTTTTTGTGCGGGGGTGGTACGTGCAATAGAAATCGTTGAGCGTGCGCTTGAAATTTATGAACCCCCAGTTTATGTCTTACATGAAATTGTCCACAATCGTTATGTGGTGGATGACTTGAAAAAACGAGGGGCCGTGTTTGTAGAAACGCTAGACGAAGTGCCGCTTGGTACCGTTTGTATTTTCAGTGCTCATGGCGTGGCAACAACGGTGGTTAAAAATGCCGAACTGCGCCAATTACAAGTGATTGATGCCACCTGTCCTCTCGTCACTAAAGTTCATTCGCAAGCGCAGCGATATGCCCAAAAGGGTTTTGAAATCATTATCATAGGTCATGCGGGGCACCCAGAGGTGGAAGGAACACGCGGTTGTGTGGATGGGCCGGTACATGTGTTATGCACCCCTGATGATGTGATGGCGTTACAAATACAAGATCCAGAGCGCGTGGCTTATGTTACTCAAACCACCTTAAGTGTTGATGATACCCGCGATGTGATTGAAGCTTTAATAGCGCGTTTTCCCAAAATCCAAGGCCCCGCATTGAATGATATTTGTTATGCGACCCAAAACCGTCAAAATGCGGTGCATCAATTGGCCTCTGATATTGAGGTGCTATTGGTGGTGGGGGCCCATAATAGTTCTAATTCTAATCGCTTGCGCGAAGTGGGTACACTGGCCGGCGTAAGGGCCTATTTGATTGAAGAGGCCGACGATTTACAAGCTAACTGGTTTGCTAACAATCCCACCGTCGGTATTACAGCCGGTGCGTCTACTCCGGAAATATTGGTAGATGGTGTGCAGCAACGCTTACATCGTTTTGGTGTTACAACGGTCAAAACGATGCCGGGTAAGGAAGAAAGCACCACGTTTCGTATTCCCGTTATTTTGTTAGGCGATAAATCGCCTACTACAAACTCTACAAACTCTACAAACTCTACAAACTCTACAAACTCTACAAACTAATCCAACATTTGAGAATATGGAACTTTCTTCTCTCAGCGCGATTTCTCCCATTGATGGCCGTTATGCTAATAAAACTCTCGTGCTGCGGCCCATTTTTAGTGAATTTGGCCTTATCAAAAAACGGGTATTCGTCGAAATTCGTTGGTTGCAATTTCTCTCAGCCCTTCCTGATATTGTTGAACTTCAACAGCTCCGAGATTTTAATAACTTCCTTTTAAACCTTGTCGATAATTTCTCTGTCGAAGACGCACAGCGAGTTAAAGACATTGAACGTACCACTAATCATGATGTTAAAGCGGTAGAATATTTTATCCGCGAAAAAATCGCCGATTATCCAGAATTGGGGGCGATGAGTGAATTTATCCATTTTGCTTGTACTTCGGAAGATATCAATAACTTAGCGTATGCTTTGATGTTGCGCGAAGCGCGAAGTGAGGTGATATTGCCGAAGATGGAGGCGGTGCTAACGGCATTGACGAAACTGGCCGAACAATATGCCGATATTCCGATGTTGTCGCGCACACATGGGCAACCGGCGTCTCCGACAACGGTGGGTAAAGAAATCGCGAATGTGGCCTTTCGCCTACACCGTCAACGTGAACAGGTGGCACAAATACCTTTAATGGGTAAATTCAATGGCGCGGTGGGTAATTACAATGCCCATTTGGCGGCCTATCCTAACCTCAATTGGGCCGACATCGCGCAACAATTTGTGACTCAACTTGGTTTAGCGTGGAATCCCTACACAACTCAAATTGAGCCGCATGATTATATGGCGGAATTATTTGATGCCTTGGCTCGTTTCAATACCGTGCTCATTGATTTTTGCCGTGATACTTGGAGCTATATTTCGTTGGGCTATTTTAAGCAAAAAACGGTTGCCGGCGAAGTGGGTTCTTCTACTATGCCGCACAAAGTGAATCCGATTGATTTTGAAAATGCTGAAGGTAATTTGGGTATTGCTAATGCTTTGTTTAGCCATTTAGCGACAAAACTACCTATTTCGCGCTGGCAACGAGATTTGACGGATTCGACAGTGTTACGCAATCTGGGTGTCAGCATGGCACATAGTTTGATTGCTTATGAGTCTTGTCTTAAGGGTATTGGTAAACTAGAAGTCAATCGCTCGGTGATTGACGCGGATTTAAATCAAGCCTGGGAAGTGCTGGCGGAACCGATACAGACGGTGATGCGTCGCTATGGTGTAGCGCATGCTTATGAAAGCTTGAAGGAATTGACGCGAGGACACGGTATCGACAAAGCGAGTTTGCAGACATTTATTGCACAGTTGCCGATTCCAGAAGATGAGAAAACGCGCTTACTTGAGCTAATGCCTGCTACTTATACCGGTAATGCGGTTGCACAAGCTCAGGATTTTAGTCTGCGGTAAGTACAACGAATTGCGCGGATAAACGAATTGGCGTTCCATCCGCCACAGCGTTTCCCTGTATTTCGCGTAATTAGTTGTACTTAGCTGAAAGCATCTAAACCATTTCATGGCCCTCAAAACGTCCAAATAACCCTAAAATTTATAGGTGTAATGATTGGATTGCGGTAAGTACAACGAATTGCGCGGATAAACGAATTGGCGTTCCATCCGCCACAGCGTTTCGCTGTATTTCGCGTAATTAGTTGTACTTAGCTGAA
>NBMI01000077.1 GCA_002085445.1 Candidatus Parabeggiatoa sp. nov. 2 | reverse complement strand
TTCTTAATTCGTTTATCCGCGCAATTCGTTGTACTCAGTTTAGGAGCAATATTAGTTGTACTCTCAACCCAGTCCAATCGGGTTTGAGGACGATTCGTTTATCCGCGTGATAGTACAACGGATACTCGAAATAAACGGATAGAGGGTTATTGCTAATTTTGGAGAAGGGGCAACCATAAAGGATTGCCGAGAAGGGGCAACCATAAAGGATTGCCCCTACATGACAATTCATAATTCATAATTCATAATTCATAATTCATAATTATCAATTATCAAAACCCATTGCCTATTAATAAAAACGCTGCCCAGTAGTAGGGATGTCGGTAGTGCCGATAAGCGTTATCGTTCAATACGATTTTCTGAGCATTTTGTAATGCTTGTGCTTTAGAAAGGGCGGCAGTTTGGAGTTGCCGATAAAATTCAATGATGACGGCTGGCGTGGCTTCATCATCGACGCGCCATAAACTGGCTAACACATTTTGTGCACCAGATTGTAACGCAACCCCAGCTAATCCGAGTGCCGCTCGCTCATCTCCTACCGCTGTTTCACAAGCACTGAGGGTTAAGAGTGCCACTGGTTGTTTGGTGTTCAGTTGGGTAAGACTGATTAACTGTTTTAATTTCTCCATGTTCAGTTTGTCGTCATAAGTTAATACAAAGGTGTTTTCTAAATGGGCACTAAACTGTCCATGAGACGCGATATGTACGATGCTATAATCAGATTGTTTGATATCGGTTTCTAATCGAGGCAGCGTAAAGGTTTCATTCAGTAGCGGTTTTGGTGCATTATATAAAGTTTGGAGAGCGGCTAATTCATATTCGGTACAGGGTAAAGCCGAAAATCCTTGCACCGCTTTGGATAAACCACTCAATAAGATCGTTTCCGACTTCGTTGGTAAAACTGAGGCGGTATTAAAACACAAACTGGGTAGTGTGGCGAATGCGAAGGTTTCAATCAGAAATTGCTCGCCATCATGAAAAGCCGCAAACGGTACACTGCGTAACATACCATCGGGTACAATCACCAACGTGTTGATGTCATGTAAATGAGGAAGTAGCGGTTTAATCAACCAACGGTACAATGTTTGTGCTGGCTCCAAAAAGCTTTGGGCAGCGGCTGTTGTGTTTTGCGCTTGCCCGCCTCGTAAGGCGGGCGTACAGGTTTCCGTATCAGGTGCGTTACCCGCGGCGAGCCGTTGGCTCCGAATTCTAGTGAGTTCCTCCGAATTAGGATGTTGATGCAATGGCGATAAAAACGCGTTGATTGTCTGACGCAGTGTTTGTTCCGTCACCGAAACCGTCACTTGAATTAATCCTTCGCGCCGTTGCAATAGCAATTCTAACCGATTCGATAATGGAATCGGGTATAACAACGCGGTTTGGCTATCCAGCGAGGTTTCTAAATCGAAACATTGGGTATTAAAATTGAGGCATTCCGTCTGTAAATAATTTTGTAATTCGGCTTCTCGAAAACGTTCGATTGTTGTTCTGGCTTGCAGTAATAACTTCTCCCGATGGGCGGCGGTTGAAGTGGCACCTGCTTGTTGTAGCAATAAATCCGCTAATTCAAAATAAATCGGCGCCGTTTGCTGGCGAAAATCGATTTCCATCAGGTTAAAATAACCCGTGGTTACCCTAAGAAGACGCACTTGTTGAAAATTATCTATCGCGCGTTGATAGGCTGACAGGGCTTTGGGATAACGATGTTGGGCTTTCAGGAGTCTTCCCAATTGCCATTGCCATAAATAATTTAGCCAGTATTGCTGGCGCGTTTGTTGACTGAAAAACACGGCTTGTCGAGTTAAATACAAAGCTTCACGGTAACGCTGCCGCTGTTCGTACAGTTGCCCTAAATAGCCGTAACTGTAGGCTTTGGCAGTGGCGTTGTCTAAACGATGGGCTAACTTTCGCGCTTTGCTCAAGGCTTGATAACGGTTCAGTGTTAATGACGTTGAGGGTTTAGTCAACTGGGTTTGGATTTTTTCAGCTAATTGACTTAACGTAATTAATCCAAACACTTGTTTATAACTATCTATCCAGTCATGTTGGCTATTCTGTAAAGCCGATTGCAACGCTGTCAGACTGGCTTTAAAAGCAGGTTGTCCAAACTGAAATTGTGCCATTTCTGTTTCTTTTAAAAATACGGCTTGGGCTTGATTAATTAGGATTTTGCCGCGTAATGTGTCAATTTCTTTTTGGACATCTTTTGGTTCGTTCGCCGATTGGCTCCGAATCGGTAAGCGGTTTTGATAGTTGTCAAGGCGCGTTAATGCCTCGCTATAGGTTTTCAGTGCTTCGTCATAATTGTACTGCACCGTCAGCAAGTTAGCCCAATGGTTTAACACTTCTATGAGTACCAATGGATTATTCTTCGCCCGTCGGGCGACATTGACAGCTTGTTTGCCGGCTTGGATCGCCGCTGGGTAGCCTTTTTTGCCTTCAGATAAAGAGAGTTTACTGATCTCATTGAGTACGAGCGCGTGATAACGGGTATTATCGAATTGTTCGGCGACTGATAAGGCGGTTTGTAAGAGGCTATCGGCTTTTTTATAAATACCTAAACGGCGGTGAATACGTGCAATTCCTAATAGGGCTTTTAAGCGGTGGTTGGGATTTGGTGTTGTATTTAGCATTGTCTGCCATTGCGAAACCGCTTTGTTATATTGCCCTTGCCAAAAAGCTTGTTTTGCTTCGTGAACGGAGTCGGCTTGTACTGTGCTAAAGTCAAATAATAAAAAAGCAACTAGGTTATATAGTAGGTAAGAATGCTTCATAATGAATGAAATGTTTAGTACAACGAATTACGCGGATAAACGAATTGAGTTTAGTATAACGAATTACGCGGATAAACGAATTTACAACGAATGAACGAAATTAACGATTTATACTGCAAACGGTTTAAAATTGGACTTTTATGTTTTAATAAATTTTATCGATGAAATACAACCCCGATAGGGGTTGAATATGAATAGCCCCAGGTGCAACCTCAATGCCATTAAATTAAGCTTTTCGGTGAGGGCAACCATAAAGGATTGCCCCTACATTACATGACGGTTTGTAGGGGCAATCCCACGTGCAAAGCCCTTAACTTAATGGCATTGAGGTGCAACCTGGGGTAAAGAAGAAAAAAACTCCTTCAACTCCGATAGGGGTTGAATGTAAAATACCTGCACGGTACTTAATTCTATCGCGACAAAATCTGGCAATTTTTTCTATTGGAAATAGGTTAGGTTTATTCGTTGATTTCGTTCATTCGTTGTTCTTTGTTATCAATGAAATTGAGGCGATAAATCGCCTACTACGAACGAACGAACGAACGAACGATCAATGTCCAAGTTTCTGTAACATATTCGCCTGTTGGGAACAACCGAGTTGCCGCATTGCGGCGATTTGCTCGGTGACTGACAAGTGAGCGGGTATCTGATGCAAAGTTAATTCAATCAATGAATAATGACGGCCGTTCTTGAGTCCTACCCGGTAATGGGTGCCTGACTGAAGCGGCATATTAGAAAACGGCCAAGCAAAAGTGTGTTCTGAGGCCGCCCATGGTTTTATAACCACTGTTTGGGTAGCCGGATTTAGGATCACTAATCTATCGTTCATCTGCCCAGAACGTTTGTGTTTCGGTAGCCAGAGACGCAGTTGTTCCGGTGCTTGATAACAAAAAGTGTTGGAGTCACAAAGACTTGCGGTCCAAACACTCAGTAAATCACAATCACCACGTCGGCGCCGCTCCTTTTTTTTCTCCGGCTGTGATGGGTTTTGTGAGTAAACACTTACATTTTTGGCGCTTTCAAAAGCCATTGCGCTGGTGAAGCCCAATGCCAAACTTAAAGAAAAATTGACCATGATAAACCAATTAACAGGTAGTAATTTCATAAAAATTCTCCTTTCTTCAAACGCGATGGCATTTATTTTAACGACATTGAGTTTATCACTGTTTGCCCAAACGATTCAATTTCAGCACCTGTCCATTTCTGACGGCTTATCTCAAAGTGTGGTTAAAGCCATCCACCAAGACAGTCTGGGTTTTTTATGGATAGGTACTGAAGAAGGTTTAAACAAATATGATGGTTATCGTTTTACTGTTTACCAACATGATCCACAGGATGTTCACAGTTTAACTCATAGCAAAATCTTTGTTATTTATGAAGACAGTGCTGGCACCTTATGGATTGGTACCGAACAAGGGCTTAACCGTTATGATCGCCGCTTGGATCGATTTGACAGAGTGTCTAACCACACAGTTTGGTCAATTTATGAAGATAACAACGGCAGTTTGTGGATTGGTACCAACGGTGCCGGATTAAATCAATTGGATCAAAAAACGGCCCAATGGGACTCCTATCAATATGATCCCAATCATTCGGACAGTTTAAGTCATAATGCTGTTTGGCCGATTTATCAAGATAAAACCGGTACCTTATGGATTGGCACCGATGGCGGCGGCTTAAATCAGTTTGATTATCAAACAAAAAAGTTTACTCGTTACATGCCTAACGTCAACAATCCAAATGATAAGAGTAATATAATCACGTCCATTTATGAAGACAATAGTGGCATTTTGTGGATTGGTTCAATGAATGGACTTCATCAATTTGATCGGCAACAAAAAACCTTTGTGCATTATTTTCCTGAGCCTGAAAATCCTAACAGTCTCAGTCACCGCGCCGTGTGGGCGATTCTTGAAGACAGTACCGGCGCATTATGGGTGGCTACCGATGGCGGTGGATTAAATCGGTTTGAGCGCAAAACCAATTCTTTTATACATTACCAACATGAGCCATTCAATTCAAGCAGTTTAAACGACAACTTTGTGTTATCACTTTATCAAGATCGTGCCGGCACGGTTTGGATTGGCACCGGTGGCGGCGGTATTAATTATTTTAATCCGAAACAAAAGCCGTTTAAGCATTATTATCATAATCCTAACAATCCTAATACCTTAAATCATAACAGTGTGTTTGCGCTCTATGAAGATAAACAAGGCACGCTTTGGGTAGCTACCGAAGGTGGCGGCTTGAATCGATTTGATTCATTGCGGCGAACGGTAACACATTATCAACATGATCCCAATAATTCTAACAGTTTAAGTCATAACGATGTCCAATCCCTTTATCAAGATCGTCATGGCACTCTGTGGGCGGGTACTTATGGCGGTGGCTTAAATCAATTGGATCCCGAAAAAAACAGATTTATTGTTTATCAGCATGATCCAGATAATCCTGATAGTTTGGGTGATGATTATGTGATGTGTATTTATGAAGACTCTGCCGGCATTTTATGGTTGGGCACTCGGGAAGGTTTAGAACAATTTGATCGTCATACGGGCAAATTTAAACATTACCGCCACAATCATGATAATCCAAATAGCTTAAGTAACAATGCGGTGACAGCTATTTATGAAGATAAAAGCAATCAGTTGTGGATAGGCACTTATGAGGGTTTAAATCGGTTTAATCCTGAACAAGGCACTTTTGTGCATTATCAATGCTGCACACCAGGTACACTCAGTCATAACGAGATTTCTGGTATTTATCAAGATAAAACCGGTGTGTTATGGATTGGTACTTATGGCGGTGGGCTGAATAAATTTGACAGCGCCACCGAAACATTTACTCATTACCGTAAAAAACACGGTTTACCGAATAATACGGTGTATGGAATCTTAGAAGATCAAAACGGACAATTATGGCTGAGTACCAATCGCGGTTTGTCTCGGTTTAATCCGCAGACAGAAACTTTTAGAAATTATGATGTGTTAGATGGGCTGCAAAGCAATGAATTTAATGCCAATGCCTATTATAAAAGCCAAGTTGGCGAATTGTTCTTTGGCGGGCTTAATGGCTTTAATGCTTTTTATTCGGCGCAAATTAAAGATAATTCTGTTATTCCGCCTATTGTGATAACCGATTTCAAAATATTCAATAAAAGCGTGCCGATTGCTGAAAACTCGCCGTTACAACAACATATTAACCTCAGTCAAAGCCTCACGCTGTCTTATCAACAGTCGTTTTTTTCTATTGAATTTGCGGCGTTAAATTTCTTACAGCCCGAAAAAAATGAATATGCTTATCGATTAGAAGGTTTTGAGAAAGACTGGAATGAAATCGGTACCAAACATGAAGCTAATTATACCAATGTTCCCGCCGGGCACTATGTTTTTCGCGTTAAGGGTAGCAATAATGATAAAGTTTGGAATGAACAAGGCACTGCTGTTGAAATCATCATTTTACCGCCTTGGTGGAAAACGGTTTGGTTCAGAAGTGTGCTTTTTATATTCATTGTTGGCATGATTATTGGTATTTATCGTTGGCGAGTTCACAGCTTTCAAGTACAAAACCGTTATCTTGAAGCATTGGTAGCCGAACGAACTGAGAAATTACGAAAAACCAATCAGGCATTGGCAGTGGCAAAAGAAAAAGCGGAAGTGGCTAACGAAGCGAAAAGCACTTTTCTGGCTCACATGAGCCATGAATTGCGTACCCCGCTGAATGCGATTTTAGGCTATACGGAACTGTTTCAGTATGATAACCGTTTAATGAAACAACGGGGCAAGCAAATTGAGACGATTCATCGCAGTGGCAAACATCTGTTGGCGATGATTGATGAGATTTTAGAGTTGTCTAAAGTTGAAACTGGCAACATGGAATTAGAAGTCAAAGAATTTCATTTACCTCGTTTTATACAAACACTGGTAGAAATGACACAAATTCGGGCTACCTCCAAAAATATTGGGTTTGTTTATCAAGCGTCACCTAATTTACCACTTGGAGTAGAAGCGGATGAAAAACGCTTGCGCCAAATTTTGTTGAACTTACTCAGTAATGCGATCAAATTTACCGAACAAGGGCAGGTGACATTTCAAGTAAAAAGCACCCTGTTTGATGATTCTGAAAGCCAAGAATTACCGACACCAAGCAGCAGCCAGTCTGTCGATAATTCCTTTGTTATGAGTGAAACACCCGAAAAGGCTGAAAATAATTTCAAAGAACAAGCTAATTCATTGCACTGTGTTCATTTCCAAGTAGAAGACACTGGCATTGGTATCTCCGCCGAGCAAGTAGAACAAATATTCTTACCTTTTCAGCAACTGGGTAGTCAATATTTTAAAAAACAAGGCACTGGTTTAGGGTTGTCGATTAGTCAAAAACTGGTTCGCCTGATGGGCGGTGAATTGTATGTGAATAGCAACGTGGGTGAAGGCAGTACTTTTGGGTTTGAATTGGTATTGCCAACGATTTCAAGCATTTCTGAACCGATTCAAACAGAAAAACGGATAATTAGTGGTTATCGTGGTGACAGACGTAAAATTTTAGTGGTGGATGATAACACCGAAAATCGGCAAGTGCTAACAGATTTATTATTACCTTTGACATTTGATATTGCTGAGGCGGTAAATGGGCGTGAAGCATTACACAAAACCGTCGAATGGCAACCGAATTTTATTTTATTAGATTTAGTTATACCAGAGATAGACGGTTTTGAAGTGGTTCGGCAAATTCGCCAAATGCCCGCCCATAAAAACATGACTGTGATTGCCGTTTCAGCAACTGTTTTTCCCAAAACGCGCCGAGATATTTTAGCGGCAGGTTGTGATGAATTTCTGAGTAAGCCGGTTAAAATGAACCGACTCTTACGATTATTACAAACCTATTTAGGATTAGAATGGATTTATGAAGAAAACGAGAAAACTCAACAACAATCCTCTGAACCTTTGCCATTGGTGATGCCTTCTGAAGAAGACTTGCATAAGTTATTGGAATTAGCGGAAATAGGCAATATTACCGGTATCCGAGCTTTTGTCAACAAACTATCAGAACAGCCTTCGTTGCGCCCTTTTACCTCGAAGATTGAACAATGGGCTGGAAAATATCAATTTGAACAACTGATTGAATTTATTCGGGTGAGTCGTACAACGGATGACGTGGATAAACGAATTAATTAAAGAATTAAACAACTCACTCAAATGACAACATGGCCCCCAAAAGTGAGCTTTAACCCTAAATAATGCAGGGTTATTGATGGAATTAAAAGTGATTGATTCGGAAGAGGGCAACCACAAGGAAGAGGGCAACCACAAGGAAGAGGGCAACCACAAGGGATTGCCCCTACAAACCCTCTTTTAATCTTTAACATCAATCTCAAAAATACCCTTCGTTTATTTCTGAGATTAGTTGTACTAATTAGAGAGCCGATAAACAGCCCAACGCCGCTTGCCTTCACGTATCAGTAACCCGTCTTGGAACATTTTTCTTAATAAATAAGAAGCTCTATGGAGATCATACTCTAACAGTTGTCGGCATTGGGTATTATTAATACTGCCATGCTCACGTATATAACCCCGTATTTTCTGTTCATCGTTTTCAGTTTTGGGCTCTATTTGAACTTCAGAGAAGTGGACTGAAGAATCATCGAGCAATTCAACAAAATGCATATGATGTGGTTTAATAGGCGTGCCGTCACTCCTAATCAGCGCGTGTTCAATCAGATTCTTTAATTCTCGGACATTGCCAGCAAAGTGATAATTTTCTAGTATGGCTTGGGTAGCTGAGGTTAATGTATTGGGCTTACGGCCCATTTCCTTGGCAAAAATGGACAGAAAATGCGTTGCTAACCGCATAATATCTTCCTTGCGCTCACGCAGTGGCGGAACGTTGATAATATAACTCGCTATCCTAAAAAACAGATCCTTACGAAATTGCCTAGCGCCCACTTTTGCCGATAAGTCAACACTGGTGGCGGCAATGAGACGAACATTGACCAATTTGCTTTGCTCCCCCCCTACTAGCGTTACTTCGCCATCTTCTAAGGTACGCAATAGCTTCGCTTGCAGCGGCAGTGGCATATCACCGATTTCATCTAAAAACAAACTACCCCCTTGCGCCTGTTCAAAATAACCTTTGTGCATTTTCATTGCGCCAGTGAAGGCACCTTTTGTATGTCCAAAAAAACTGGATTCCGCCAATGATTCAGGAATAGCCGAGCAATTGACTGGAATAAACGGCCCTTTAGCGCGAACACCGCCAAAATGAATCGCCCTGGCAATCAGTTCTTTGCCGGTGCCACTTTCTCCTAAAATCAGCACGCTGGTTTTATCGATTGCTTGCAGCCGACGAATATCCTTTAACAGGTTTTTTATCGCTTGAGTTTGACCAATAAACGTTGATAAGCCCCAACGTTTTGCTTCTTTCTGAGAAATGGCTGACAGTTGGGCAGAGGCGGTAGACAGTGCCTCCTCGGCCTGTTCTCGACGCGCTATTTCTTGTTTTAATTGTTCATTTAACTGAATTAATTTAGCATTTTTTTGTACCAACTGTTGTTGCTGACGGCGAAGCGTGAGATGAGTATTAATACGGGCTAATACTTCTTCATGTTCAAATGGCTTAGTAATATAATCCACACCGCCAACGGAAAAACCGTTGACTTTATCAATGGTTTCTTTCACGGCACTGATAAAAATAATCGGTACTTCCTGAAGTGCTGCATTTTGTTTTAAAAGACGACAAGTTTCAAAGCCATCAATTCCGGGCATTTTAATATCCAACAGAATCATATCTGGAATCATTTTATGAGTGATTTCAATCGCTTTTTCACCACTTAACGCGACTGACACATTAAAATTAGCCGCAAAATGATCAATTAACACATCCAAATTTTCTGGGGTATCATCGACAATAAGAATAGAAGTTGTTTTTGAATCAGTTTCTGTCATAAATATTCAGTATGCACTTGTAGAATCAATGCCATTAAGTTAAGGGCTTTGCATGTGGGATTGCCAGTTAAGGGCTTTGCACGTCAATGCCATTAGGTTAAGGAATTAGAAACAAATAATCCCCCGCCTTTGGTAAAGCCGTCGTCTAATAGCTGAAGTGCCCTAAAGGGCACTGAAGACTCAATGCCATATCGTTTGCTTAGAAAAAAATCCTGAATTTACCACAATGTTCTTAAGAAATCTGAAAACAACTTTCCGCTGCGATTTTCGGTTTTCGAGAGTACAAAATGAATAGCCGCATGAGCTCCTTCATAACTGTTAGAGGCTGCTATGTATTGAGGTAATGCCCCATCAGTGGTATTTTGCCGCTGTAAAATCGGTTTATCATTTAATTTCAAGCTTTCATCAATATAAGCCCAAGCCCTTCGGGGTTTTGGTGACTGTTTTGTAACTGGACTGCATAGTGCCATTTCTCATTTTCGTTAGCTTGCCATTGCATAGACAAACCAATCTGATTTGTCTCAATATCCTTAAAAGACGAGTTATAAAGTTGTGAGTGAGTTAAATGCACACCTCGCCGCTGCAAAGACTCATCATCTACCGTGCCGCTGATTGCCGCACCCAGTATTCCGATGGCTTCTAGCAAGGAAGTTTTACCGCTACTATTAGCCCCGATTAAAACATTCACCTGCCCCGGTTCAAATTCTTGATCAACAATAGATTTAAAACCTTGAATGTGTATCTTTTTTAAGCTGTTCATTTCACTTGAATAATAAGAAAAAGGATTTATTTTTAATATTGTAGCGTTATTAAAAAAAAAATCAAGAGCCTCTATGAAAAACCCGTTTCAAGATGTTGAAACGGTTCTTTTGTCACTCAAACTTGAAACGAAGAGAGTCAATAAAGACACCGTTTGCCGCTGATGGACAATCGGCTGCAATCCGTCTTATAAATGCGAATAGACTGGAAGTACACGTTTTCCAGGGCCGAGTTCACCGAGTACCACAGAGTCTCACCGAGTCATAAAGCCAAAGGAATTCTCTGTGAAGCTCCGTGTAACTCCGTGTCTCGGTGTTGAAGATTTCAAAACCACAAAACACCTAGAAAAAGTCTCAATAATGAAGCGTGATAAGTGGGCCATAACTTAATTTGAAAACTTCCAAAGTCGGTTATGGCCCTCAAAATCGAAAGGCTTCGAGCCGAGTTGATGGTTATTTTTTGATTTGCAATTCAATCACTTGCTCACCATTGAACACCACCATCCCATTTTCTAGGCGATAGCCAAAGTAGACTCGGATATGGCCTTCAACCAGTCCACCTTGGTAGATTTCTACCGGCACCGAGGCAGCTAGGGTGATTTCTTTAACAGCAGCCACGAGTTTCTCCGGATCAAAATCCCACAACAGCGGTAATTTTTGGTTGTCTAGCATAAAGAACAGTTCACCAGTTGATTCCTCTCCAGCCAGGGTTAATCCGGCTACTACCAGAATCTCGGCTTTTTGGTCAACATGAGCGGCATCGACGTCGATTTGGCCCAGAATCTTGACCAGTTGGTTTGGTGACAGAGTCAAGGTACTCTGATAGTCTTGCTCATTGACTGAGGCACCGCCAGAAAAGGCCGTCGTTAGTGTCGGACACTTGTTATTTGGACAGAAGAAGGCGGTTCCAAGGCCTAAACGGGGTAACTCGTTGTCCAGTCCGATCCGCACCTGGATGGGCTCGCCGTTGAAGACGATCTGGCCGTCTTGGAGGCGGTAACCAAAGTAGATCAGTAGGTGCGCTTTCTGGGTACTTAATACGCCTTGGTACAGGGCCACTGGTTGGTTTTCGACTAACGTCACTTCTTTATAAGCGGCTACCAGTGCAGCGATATTGATATCGCCGTCCTTCAGGAATGCCCATTCTTGCAACTTAAGCTCTGGATCAACCATTAAGAATTGATCCGTCTGGGAGTCTTGCAACGGCAGAGAATAGATAACGACCAACAAATCGGCCTTTTGGCCGACATGGGCTGCATCGATATCCATTTCGCCTCGAACCAACACTCGTTGAGACGCGGGTATCGACAGGGTGGCCTGATAATCAGGGCCGATCTCTTTGGTACTGCCGCCTCTAAAGAGGGTTGTCACCGAACAAGCCTCATTGGTTTCAATTGGACAACCCATCGCGAGGCCTTGCCCTAACGTGGCTAATGGATCGCCTTCATTGTCCACAATCACTAACTGAGCTTCGGCTGGGCTACCCAATTCGGCTTCGCCAGTGGCGAAGAGTTTGAGATGGACGGTTTCGGCTGGTTCAAGCTCGTCGTCATCCTTCAACGTCAGGGTGAGCGGCTTGGGTTCGTTGTCGCCTTCTGCCCAAGTTAAGGTGCCGCTGGCATTGGTGTAGTCACTGCCAACCGTCGCACTCCCATCGGCCGTCGCCAAGTATTCCACCGACACTGAACCAGAACTCCCGCCAGTGCGAGTCACTATAATATTATCCAATTCACCATCAGTTTCCTTGACGAGATAGGTTTGGGCCGAAAACTGTAGCGAACCAGCAGGTGAAACGGGCGCGGCGGTGTCATTGTCGGTAAGGGACAATGTGGCCGTTGTTTGGCTACCCAAGCTCGCACCGCCCGTCGGATTTCCGAGAGTCAATTTAACCGTTTCGTCATTTTCGTCCTCATTGTCATCAATGATTGTGAGTGACAACGACTTCGGTTTGGTATCGCCTTCATTCCAAGTTAACTTATCACTGGCACTGGTGTAGTCGCTACCCTCAGTGGCGGTGCTTTCATTGGTGATGAAATAGGGCACCGTCACCGAACCATCACTACCGCCTGTCCGAGTGACGGTGAGATTGGTCAATTCGCCGTCTGATTCGTTGGCCGAGTAGGTGGCCGCTGCGAATTGCAATACGCCAGGCTGAGTGGCCGGGGTTTCTGGCTCTGGTGTTGTCACATCAGGCGGTGTCACTGGCGTTGAGACATCATTATCGGCCAGAGTCACGGTGGCGTGAATTGGACTACCCAACGTAGCACCACCGCTCGGATTGCTCAGGGTTAACTGAATGATTTCGGTTCCTTCAACCTGGGCATCATCAATCAGATTGATGCTCAAGGACTTGGCACTGTCATCACCGGCTGTCCAAGTCAACGTGCCACTACCACCGCCAGTGTAGTCACTTCCAGTGGTTGCGGTGCTGGCGGATGCTGTGTCATATTGCACCGAGACTTGTCCATCACTTCCGCCCGTGCGCGTGAGAGTCATATTAATGGTACCGTCTGATTCACTGGCCGATAAGCTGGCAACGGCAAATTGCAACGTGCCTGGTACTTGAACTGGAACAGCTACCTCATTGTCACTGACTTAGCCGTATTGTCACCTTCTGCCCATGTTAATGTGCCACTGGCCCCGGTGTAGTCGCTACCGGCCAGCGCGGTGCTTTCTGGCATTGCTAAGTATTGTGCCGACACTTGTCCATCACTTCCACCGGTGCGAGACACAGTAATATTAATGGTACCGTCTGCTTCGTTGGCCCCATAAGTGGAGGCTTCAAATTGCAGCACACCGGGTTGGGCTGCTACGTCATTGTCGGTGATGGACAACGTTGCTTGAGCCGGAGTACCCAAGCTGGCACCGCCCGTCGGATTGCTCAGCGTGAATTGAATCGTTTCGGTCGGTTCCGAATCGGAATCATCAATGAGCGTGATTGGCAATGGTTTTGGACTACTGTCACCTGCGGGCCATGTCAACGTTCCACTCCCACCAGTATAGTCACTATCAACCGTTGCGGTGCTTCCGCCCGTCACCAAGTATTGCACACGGACTTCGCCATCACTTCCACCAACACGAGTCACAGTGAGACTCAACTCGCCGTCGCCTTCACCGGCCGTATAAGTCGGTTCTGAGAATTGCAACGTGCCAGGTTGCAATGGCACATCATTGTCGGTAATAGATAACGTCGCCTGAGCTAGGTTCCCCAAGGTAGCACCAGCAGGATTGAGCAAAGTTAATTGAAGCGTTTCCGTGGCTTCCACCTCGGTATCATCAATCACTTGTAAATTCAAAGACTTAGGTGTGTCATCGCCGGAGGGCCAAGTCAACGTCCCACTTTCACCCAAGTAGTCAGTTCCTACCGTGGCCGTCCCATTGGCGAGATATTGCACCGACACCACGCCATCTCTTCCTTCGGTACGAGTGACTGTCAGGTTCAGTGTGCTGTCGCCTTCACTGGCCGTCACTGTTTGGGCCGAAAATTGCAGTACGCCGGGTTTGGCTTGGTCGTTTTCCACCAGAGTCACCGACAACTGGCTTAGGGTTCCGAGCGTGGCTCCGCCCGTGGGATTAGACAGCATCACGGTGAAGGATTCGTCTCCTTCAAAGTCCAGATCATCCGTGATGGGCAAATTAATCGGCTTGGCCCCTTCATCGTAGTTGCCCCAAGTCAAGGTACCACTTTGGGCCGCATAGTCACTTCCAGCCGTTGCACTGCCATCGGCGGTGGTATAGTCCACCGAAACAGTGCCATCGCTGCCTCCCACCCGTTTCACTAACAGACTCACCGTGCCTTGAGCTTCTCCAACCCGTGCCGAGTCTATCGCAAATTGCAGTTGCCCATAATTCAGAATGGGGTTGGTTGGTGTCAGTGCCACTGTAGTGTTGATCGAACCGGTGCGAGTATCCACCTGAAATTGTTGTGGGTTATATCCATCGGCCGTCACATTGACCGTGTAAAGGCCACTTTCTATTTGTGTCAGGGCTAGGCCTTGATCTTGAACATGAACGTCCGGTGTGACTTGAGTGTCCGCCCGGTAATAATCAATTTGGACGTTGGACACCGGTTGCGAATCGGTGTGATTTTCGACGCTCAGGTTGACATGAGAAGGTGGCTTATTGGTGTTATTGGTGCTAAACGAAAACACCGAACTACTCGCGGTTCTGGCACCAAACGGATCAACCGCCTCGACGAACCAATAATAAGTCGTCTTGTCTTTGAGGCCCAAACTGCCATCCGTCATCACCGCCGTTTCATCAAGGAAAGTCATGGCATTGGTGAGTTCTTCCTGTTTGTAAACGACCGTACTCAAGTCTTCCTGTTCAGACAAAATCAGGTTGTAAGTCACCGCCTGATTGTCGTCCGGATCAGTAGTGGTTTCCCAATTAAACAGCACCACGGTTTTTTGTTCGCTGGCGTGGGCTGGTAACACCACATCAAACGCATTGGGCGGCGTATTACCGGCTTTGTCCTTGTAAATCACCGAGCGTTTAATCGGCGAAATCTCCTTGGTTTGGGTGTCACGCACAAAGAAAAACGCTTCGTATTTGCCCGACTCGGTGAAGTCGCCAAAGTAGGTGGCACAACGATTGGTTTGGCCGTCGCAACCCAGAAATTCCCGCTGTAAATCAGGGATTTCCAGTTGTTCGCTTTGTTCGGTGCCGGCTGAACGGAGTTGAACGGATGGTGGCCGAATATCGACTATAGCCGAACTGATGCGGTTGGCATCGTTGACATTAGCCATCAGCGTGGCCGCGTCTTCGTCCGCCGTTAAATACACCGTGTCGCTGACACTCAGAATCTCGGCCGGGTTGCCCGCCGCGTTGGTGTCGTAGTTAAGGCCGACTCCTAATAACACTTCGGCGGCTTTACGTCCATCGCCGTCATTGGCGAGGCTATTGCTACCTCTGCCATCGCCATTGTCGTCGAGCAGCGGGTGTTGGGCCGCATTGTCGTTAAAACGATTGTTGCTGTTGGCAGAACTGTCGCCGCGCCGAGTCAACAGTTCGGTGCGTTCGGTGGCCCATTCAAACGCGGCCTTAACATTGTCACTACGGCCTAAGCGGCCAAAGAATTCTTCCATGAAATACTCGCCGCTACGAATCCCATCCGGTTCTTCAGGGCCTTTGTAGGATTCTTCTTGGGCGGTGGCACTGGTGATGATAATACGGCCTTCCCCAGACACGTCGGGAATAAAACTGCCCGAATAACAAGCACCTAGCATAATCAAACGAGGTTTGGCTAACACGGTGTCTGACAGCCCGGCTTCAAGGTTATCTAGCCAGCCCGCTAACTCGACCGGCTTAATCACATCATCAAACGCATCATCATTGTTATTATAAATGTGGAAACTCCCGTCACTGCCACCATGATCAATCATAATCACGTAGAACGGGGCAGGATTACTCGAAATACGTTCTTTCATCTCGGTAAAGGCCGCTTCAATGTCCGCTTTGACCGGTAAACCATCTATTCCATTCGGATCCGTCTCGTTTGGTTTCGCTGGGGCATAGTTATAATTGAAGTACTTGATGTTGTCGTCTTCAAACCCCCGCTCGATCAGTTTTTTGTAAATGCGGTGAATGGTTTTGTTATGGGCCGCCAAACCTTCTTCATTGGCAATTTTGCCGTGAACAAGGAGGGCATAGCCCGCCGACGCACCGACTAGCACGGCTTCATCTCCCGATTCCGAGGCGGCCAACAGTGAGTTACCGGCAAACGTGACTTGAAAACCGAAAGCCCCTTCTGGCATTGGGTCAAATAACGTCGGTAAAGACAAGTCTTCAAACTTGAATTGCCCCGTGTTGGTATGCGTGGTGGTGGTTTGCGTGACTTGTTGACCATCGGGTGCGGTAATGGTTAGCACAATCTCTTTACCCGACAAATCTTCATTGGTCTCTGGGAAGCGGTTCAATTTGCCGACCATATCCAACGTATCGCTGTTTAAGACGGTGGCACTGCTACTTTCCAGATAAAGATCGGTAAAGCTTTTGCCAATACCAACCGTGATACTTGTTTCAACGCCGCGATTTTCGAGTTGATCAAAAGCACGGGCCGTTATCGTGTAATCGCCTGGCGGGAAAGAAACACCCTCAATACGGTAAGTCCAGTTATCGGTTCCAGTGGCCTTCACCCAAGTTGGTGTTGAGACAAAGCCGCCATCTTCGGTCAGATACGTTGTGCCATTGGTGAGTTGAAGTTCAACGTAATCTACACCAATGCCGCCGGTTGCGTCAGCAGCGGTCCCTTCGATAGCGGACAGGCTGGCTAATTCGTCCTTATCTTCAGGTGTCGTGAGCGTAACTGTTGGGGGCTGCGTATCCACAAAGTAGGTTTCCGTGGTGACTTCGCTGGGAATATCATCCTCCACGCGAAGATATTTCAGAATCGTGGTGGTATCTACCGGTATCGCAATCGGAGCGACATATTGTGTTGATGAGGTAGTTGGGGTGCTACCATTTAAAGTATAATAAAACTTATCACAACCGACACATTGCAAATAAACGTTAGGGGCAAAGTTGTAGTTGCCACTATGGGGTAAGGCATTAGTAATGCTAGTATATTCATAGTGCTGGATAGTACCATCCAATTCCCCAATGAGTGCATCTAAACTGCCATCATTGTCAATGTCGGCTAAAAATGGAGTGCTATATGTTCCTATATCCACATCCGCAAACGGATTAGCTCCTCCCATTCTGGCGACAAAATTCGGAATGCTTGCCGTACCGGTGTTTTCAAAGTAATTAATATTGCCGTCCTCTTCACCAATAAAGGCATCAAAATCGCCATCAGCATCAAAGTCAATGAAATTGGGGGCATTAGATAATCCTACATCTATACCATTTAAAGGATTGTTTCCTCCGGTTTGTTCTACAAAATCAGGTACATTGCTAGTGCCTACATTTCGGTAAAAATGTGTTGTACCATTTCTATCTCCAATAAAAATGTCTGAATCACCATCTTGGTCAATATCAACAAAAGTCGGTTGACTATAACCAGTGGTTCCTAAATTGACTTCATTCAGCGGATTAGCGATACCGGTTTGTTCTTCAAATAAGGGGTTGGTTGCCGCACCAATGTTTTGATAGTATTTAATCGTGCCATTTATTTCTCCGATAAAGGCATCAAAATCACCATATGCATCAATATCCACAAAAGCCGGAAAACTACTGACACCAACATCTACATCATCAAAAGGATTGGCACTATCCGTTTGTTCCACAAATAATGGATTGTTTTGCGTACCGGTATTTTTGTAGTAATTGATGATCCCATCTTCTTCGCCAATAAAAGCGTCTTTGTCACCATCATTATCAATATCAACTAAAAAGGCAGCACTATATTTCCCCACGCTAATTCCTTTAAAAACCAACGCTTGGTTGAGAAAACGTCCGCCAGTAACTGGCCCAATATTTTCATAATAACGGATAGTACCTTCGCTTTCGCCAATAAAAGCATCCCAATCGCCATCCTTATCCCAGTCAACGAATGTTGGGGCCGGTATTCTTCCAATGTCAAAGCCCACAAATGGGTTGACTTGTGATGTAAAATAAGGTTTACGAGCCGTACCAACATTTTCATAGTAATTAACAATGCTATCTTTTTCACCAATAAAGACATCAAAATCACCATCGTGATCAATATCAACAAACCTTGGTTTGCTCACAAAACCAACATCAATGTTATTCAGAGGATTGTTTGTATCCAAGCGTTCGACAAAGATTGGGCTACTAACAGTACCCATATTTTCAAAGTAGTTGAGCGTGCCCTCATTTTCTCCAATAAAGGCATCCAAGTCACCATCCTTATCAATATCAATGAAAGTGGGTGTACTCCACTTACTTGCTACGATCACACCATCAAATGGATTATTGGAACCACTTTGGTCCTCAAAATTTGGCGAACTGGAGGAGCCGGTATTTTTATAGTAAACAAGCGTACCTCTATCACTTCCTAAAAAGGCATCCAAATCACCATCGTTGTCAATATCAACTAAAGCTGGACTGCTATCATAACCAACATTTATGCCATTGAAAGGATTCGCTGTTCCGGTTTTCTCTTCTAAAGCTGTCCCGGTATTTTCATAATAGTTAACCGTGTCAAAACCATATTCTCCAATGATGGCATCTAAATCACCATCTTTGTCAAGATCAGCAAAGACGGGAATACTGTTATCACCAACATCTACGCTATTGAGTGGGTTTGTACTACTGCGTTCTATAAATAGAGCCATAGTCGCTGGTTTTAAACCGGTTGGTTTTAAATCAGAGCCATCATATTCATACGCCCCGATATCGACCTCACCATTATAAATACGAGCATTTCCGGCTATATCTGTTGGAGAAGTAACCGCAGTTTTATCGCCAACATCAATGGCTGGAGAATAACGGGATAAACGTAAATCACCATTGGATTCGTCAACAAACAACGGATTGCTAGTGATATTATCATCACAAGTCACTCCAGTTGTTGATGGGCAACCCCCTTGGATTAAGCTGTAGCTGATATTCAGTTGAGCCTGATAATTATTAATCTGTGGCCCACCCATATTTGCCATATTACCCCATACGATAACGTTTTTTAGGATTGACTCGCTGTTTTCATTGTGTATTCCACCACCATATTGTTGGGCAGAGTTGCCACTGAGGGTCACATTGGTTAAGGTGGGGCTACTTGTGTTGTAATTGGCAATACCTCCACCCCCAGTGGCCGAGTTATTGTAAAATATCACATTAATCAAAGTGGGGCGGCTAGAATTGTTAGACATCCCACCGCCAAAGGTTGCTGTATTGCTACTGAAGGTGACATGAGTCAAAGTGGGACTGCTAGATTCGTTATACATCCCACCACCATTACCACCAACATTTAATCCCCCCGTAATTACAAAACCATCCAAAATAGCAGTATTATCCGTACCACTACTAGTCACAACCGTAAAAACATTATTCCCACTAATATTATTGACATCAGTAACAATGCCATCAGCATCGGTAGTATCATTACTATCAATATCGCCACTTAACACGGTTTTATTAGTATTCCAATTGCGTTCATCACGGGAGATTTCGTTGCCAGCAAAGCCGCCGTATAGAGCAACACCATTTTTTAATTGAAAAGTTGCTGTGCGATCAGTCCCATCGGTGGGTTTATAAACGCCTTTTGCTACCCAAATTTCACCACTGGCTGCATTAATCAGGGCAGTTTGTAGATCAGTATAAGCATCCGCCCACGAGCTGCCGTCATTATTACCGGCGGCATCGTGTTTAACATAAATAGTTGCCGGCACCTGAACTGTTGTTATCTCGAACGGTGTCGACTCCTCACTAGCGAATTCGCCACCAGAAGCAATCTCAGTCCCTTCAGCATCCTCAACAGAATATCCCCCAGGGCTTTCGATACCATCATCATAGTCATCATAAATAGTGAAGGTATAGCCGGTGCCAATTGGCAAGTCTATAATTTCCTCAATAGGAGTGGTATTGCCATCTTCATAAGGGCCGCCTTCAGCAATGATGGTATCACTTGAATCAACAATTTCCCACTCTGTATCACTGCCATAATCATCAGGAGTGAGATTGAGAGTCACCGGGCCGACATAAGCATACGTCCCTTGTGCCAAGAACAGCAATGCACAGAGAGTGAGTATGGTGTATGGGCGAGAAAAAGTGGCCCAATCAGGTAATATCGGAATTGCACCGATGTTGGTGCGTTTGCGTTTATGAGTCATTGTTGTTATCTCCAGTTGGTTGTTGAGTGGATTGAGGTAATATCGGAGTGACACCGATGTTAGTGCATTTAAGCAAGCGAGTCATCATTAGCTCCGGTTGGTTGTTGAGTGGGTTGTATTGGTATTTGGTTATTGCTTAATAACAAGCGACAATTAACAGAAAATTTTATTGGAAAGCCGAAACCACAAGCCAGAAAATAAGTAAAAAATGTTCCTATTTTTAAGAAGTTTGGAAAAAAATAATAACTCTACTCAGCAACGGAACAAATTTAACTTTTTGATAAACAAACATAATTAAATAAGTATTTGAATTAATTTAAAAAACGCCTGTTCGAGGTTCCTCTATGTCAACTTTGTCAATTGACCTGTTCGGCCAGCAATATCGCCTCTGCTTCCCCAGCATCCAGTAACCGAAAAAGCGATTGAACCAGCGAAAACGGTATCTCCATCATTCGCAACCATCCTTCTGAGATAGCTGTCTTTAATAGGGCACTACCCGGTTTATGACTCTCTAATGCCAATTCTTTCAATATTGTCGGCGGAATTAAAACTTCGCCATACATTTGATGGAGAAGGTTTAACAGATCAATTTTCGCCAACGCAATCAGTGGCCCAGCATCTGCTACAACTATTGAACTCATTAACCTACTTTTAGCTCCTCATCAAGTTCCGTCGGTGAATAATCGACAACCGGAATATCGGTTTCTTTTAGCAAATCAAGAAAATCATAGATGGTGAGATTTGCAATCCGAGCAGCTTGCGCTAAAGTCAAACAATTTGCCCCAAATAAATTGAGGGCCATTGAACGATGAACCCCATTTTATAATAGTGTTTTATCAAAAGGGATTGCTAAAAGCGTTGGACGATCCTGTTTTGTGATTAGAACCAGTTGCCCAGATTCTGCATCCCGAATGAGATCATTGGAGCGTTGACTTAACTCGTTAATGCTAAAAACATCAAGCGATTTCATGGTGAACTACCTGTTTGTAGTCGGCGATTTATTGCCCACCTTTGAAAAATCGGATTTCGGCACTGGGGCCCTTGAATGGGAACGCTATAAAATCAATCGGTTACAATGAGCTTGAAAAATGTTCGTGCGTCATTGATTACTAAAGATTGACGAATAACTACTGAAGAAATCGCTACAATCAGATTTAAGTATAGTACATAGTACATTTTTTTGAGCAGCACTCAATTTTAGCGTTATTCTCGGACTTGAGTAGCGGTCAAAACAATTGTTCTGAGATCACACGGTTTTTCCAGTTATCTTGCCCAATCACGGTGGAGGGGGTTCTCTGTGTCGAGGGTTGGGATCGGCCAAGCTGACATCCGGTTAACAATAGGGCGAGTTTTGGAGTTGGCCCTGTTTTGGATATCTGGGTTGGTACATCAGATAAATCTGACAACATAGGCCCACTGGGCAATAAATCACCTACCGCATTTGACACGCCTTCGCTTTCAACCATCGCCAAGCTGCTCAGGTTTTCAGCAATCTGTGCGCTGCAAGGCGGTTGAAGTTGTTCATCAATTCTGATGAAGTTTTTCGGTAATGCGAGCAGGCTACCACTGACATCAGTATCCGGTGAATTCACCACCACCACACCGTCAACGCCAAATTGGGATGAGGCACTGATGACTTTGTCGGTACTTTTAGCAGCTGAGTCATAAATACCGGTCGTGGTGATGTTGATATTGCCACCGGGGCCCCCGTAAGCTTCGGCAATGATTTTGCTGCTATCTAAGATAATAAATTGTGGCACCAGCATCAAATTGCCACCGCCGCCTAGTCCACTTCCGACACTGGTGGAGATTTCACTGTTGATCAAATAGAAGTGATTGGGGGCCGTGATTTCGATATTGCCTCCATCAGCCTCGGTGGTTGCGGTTTTGATGGCCGAATGGGTCTGCATTTGCAGGGTATCGCCTAAAGTCAGGACGATATCACCTGCATCGCCTTGACCGGAACTGCTGGCTGTGATATAGCTATCTTCCGTCAGTTGGAGTTGACCGGTTTGGATTTCCACTTGGCCGCCTTGTCCAGTGCCCTGAGTGCTGGCCGTTATAGCGGCGTTGCCTTGAATCAGGACGGCGTGTGGAACAACAATCTTTATCTGGCCGCCTTGGCCGCTGCGCTTGGTTGCGCTTTGTATAGAAGAACCGTTTTGCATTTGCAGCGTTTCTGCTAAATTGATCACGATCTGACCTGCATCGCCTTGACCGTCACTGCTGGCCGAGATCAGGCCACCTTCCGTCAGTTGGAGTTGGCCGGTTTGGATGTCCATATGGCCACCTTGTCCAGCGCCCTGAGTGCTCGCCACAATTTGTGATCCCTCTCCGACCACTTGTACGGTTTCTGCTAAATTCAGTACGAGACTACCGGCATTGCCGTCGCTGATAGTGCTGGCTAAGAGGCGGCCACCGTTCATCACTTGGAGTTGACGGGCTTGGATATCCAGATGGCCGCCTTGTCCAGAACCTTCAGTCGTCAGCATTATCAGAGAGTGTTTGCCCTGCACTTGTACCGTTTCTGCTGAAATCACGATATTCCCAGCATCACCCTGGCCGCCTTGATTCATCGCGAACAGGTTGCCGCCGTCAGTCACTTGGATTTTAGGGGCTTGAAGCTTAATGTTGCCCCCAGCTCCGGCACCCTTGGTGGTGGCAGCTATAAATGCTTTACTGTTAATCAGAATCGCCTGAGCGGTAATCTCTATCAGACCGCCTTGGCCTCGAACGGCAGTAGAAGCTTCTATCTTAGCTTCTTCCTGCATTTGTAACGAGTCTTCCAAAGTCAGGACAATACTCCCGGCATCGCCCTCACCGAAGCTGTTTGTTGACAAGTACCCCTTGTCGGTGAGTTGGAGTTGACCGGTTTGGATTTTCAGTTGGCCGCCGGCCCCAGAACCCTCTGTACTCGCCGCGATAAAGGCCAGGCCTTGAATCCGTACTGAGTGTGGAGCGACAATCTCTATACGGCCGCCTTGGCCGCGGCCCTTGGTTGCCGCCTGTATAGAAGAACCGTTCTGCATTTCGAGCGTTTCTTCTAAAACCAAGGTGATATTGCCGGCATCACCGTCACTGGAACTGTTGGTGCTGAGACTACCACCGTCTGTCAAGTAGACTTGACGGGCTTGGATGTCCAGTTGGCTGCCGGCTCCAGCGCCCTGAGTACTGGCATCTATCAAAGACTGCTCGCCTCGCAGTTGGAGGTCATTTTCTAACCTGAGTACGAGATTGCCGGCTTTGCCTTCACCAAAATTGCCGGTTAGGATGATGCCATTTTCCAGTTGGAGTTCATCGGCTCGGAGGGTCACCTGGCCGCCGTTTCCAGAGCCCCCAGTGATCGCGGTGCCATCATGCCCGGTCACGGCTTGAAGACTGCCACCGTTCTTAATGGTTATCTTGGGAGCGGTAACGTCAATTGTGCCACCAGCGCCAGAACCGCCGGTATTGGTTCTTACCCCGGTGTTTTGGCCTTGGATTTGGAGGGCCTGTTGGGCCGTTATTTCTACTCGGCCACCCTGACCGCTGCCTTTTAAGGTACTACTGCTAATCTGACCGCCTTCACTCAGCGTTAAGGTATCAACATTTAAGACAATTTGGCCGGCATTGCCATCGGCCACCGTTTCGGTTTGAATACGGCCGCCGTTTTCAACGGTGACTGCTGGTGCGTTGACTTGAATTTGGCCACCTTGCCCAGTGTCGGTAAAGAGATTACCGAACAAACCGCTGTTGTTGCCGTTAATCAACACGTACTCGGAAGCTTCTATGCTCAACGTGCCTCCTTTACCAGTGCCTTCACGGTGTTCTTGACTGCCAACCCCGACGGTCAGTTGGGCGCCATCGAGTATGTCTACCGCCCCCACCTTTAACGAGATATTGCCGGCATTGCCTAATCCCTTCTGCCTAGAAGTTCGCATTTGGGTACCCGCCTCCATCTTCAAACGGCCTGCTGAAATGGCAATGTCACCTGCGTTCCCGCTGCCATAGCTATCGCTTAACACGGAACTGTGCAGCCCAGTCGAATTGCTCCCGCTTATCAATAAGTTATGTGCCGACAGCGTAATATTGCCGGCCCTTCCGGCACTCTCACTGGTACCAACAATTTGCGAACCGCCGGTGAGACTGAGGTCGCTGGCGGTGATGGCGATATGGCCAGCCGCGCCGCTGGCTTCGGTGAAATTCTCGCCATCTGCATAAGCTTGTGCGGTCACCAAGGAATTTTCTAGGGCCACGGTTCCATCGGCATGAATGGTGATACCTCGCCCTGGTTGATTGCCCCAACTGTCGGCAAACAGCCAGCCTTTATTTGACCGAAAGTGTCCGGCACGGATAAAAATTGACCCGCCGCCAGGGCCGCTGGTATCGACATTGCCATAATATCTCGGGTTGGTGGTGGCATCCGTGAGACTGACAGTGCCATAAGCGGTGAAGCCGCCTTCAGTGAATTCTATTGGATTAATGGGGGCCTCGCCTTGGGAAGCGACACTGACAAAATAGGCATCATTGCCGTGGGTGAGCAGTTGAGCGTTTTTGAGAGTAATATCACCGCCGACTAAACCCAACGTATCAACGGAATGATCAATGCCGGCCAGTCGGAGAGCGAATTTCTCCTCATTCTTTAAGACTAATTGGCTGCCTTCAATACCAATGCTGGCCGGGGTGCTATTTAAAAAACCAAACGCGCTAGGCGGGGCAACGGTCAGTAATGAGTTGTTCGGCGTGGTGGCATCAAACCGGCCGGTCTCGCCTAATTTCAGATAGTCAGCACTACTGATATATAATGAGGCCGGCACATCAAGTCGGGCATTGGGCCCAAACATGACCCCGGCCGGATTGATAAAATAAACGTTGGCTTGAGGCATTGTCGAACGGAATAGTCCATCAATGTGTGAAACTTGCCCACCGGTGACGCGACTGATGAGGTTATTGATAGAGGCCGGTCCAGTAAAAGTGGCACTTTCGCGGCTGTTGAGATTGAAACGGTCAAAACTGTGGAACAGATTACTGCCCACTTGTTGTCCTAATCTTGCGTCAATCTGAAAATTAGGCCCTCGTAAAGAACCGGCGACTCCCAAACTGCCATCCAAAACGACCTCAGCGTTGGTGAGAGGGGTTATACCCAAAAAACATAAAACGGTTAGTTTTTTACGCATGATTTGAGTCCTTATATCAGCAAAAAGTGCTGAAAATTATGACTTATAATAACGTGAGTTCTAATTATTTTTCAATAACTTATATTGAGGTTATATTATTCAATTGGTTTAAAATAATTAGTTGATTAAAAATTTGCAATGAAACCCTTATATTAATACGTTAATAACCTGAAAATTATGGGCCATAGAGTGTTATAGCCAAGTTTTGCTTGTTTTTTTAAAACGAATTGATTTAACAGTCATTATAACTAACTATCTGATTGTAACTGTTTAAATGTATAACTGGTTGAATTTTAATGATTATATCAATACCATACTTATTAACATTCAACCCCTTCGGGGAGAATAATAATTAATGATTAATGATTAATGATTAATGATTAATGATTTAAATGATATTTAAGTAAGCGGAATAAAAATGGGATCACGTTTTAGAACCCGTTGGAACCTCCTTTTCATCACCCCAGGTTTCCCTTAAGGCCAGTAGATCGAAAACATTTTTAATGATCCTTGTAGGGGGCCGGCAAGCGGGCGCAAGGCATAAGGGTTTTTCCAAGGAGTGCTCGCTTAGCAGCCCGCCTTTTCATCGAATTTAACCATAAATATTTAATGAAATTTCGCAATAGCGCAAGCTACCCTTCAGTGTGCTTTGCTAAACTCATTTGAAGGCGAAAAAAAAATTAAAACGTAATATACCTTTTTATCGTCTATAAGTCAACTCAATGGTATTAAGTTAAGTTCTAGTTTAAATATCAATGAGTTATATAATTATGAGTTATATCAAGTATTTAGTGATAATGACTGAATTATCAATCAGTTAAAAAAACATTTAATTGATTGAATATTCAATCAGTTACGTCTAAAAGGCCTAACAAAGATATTTGGAAAGTTATTAAATAAAATCAATTGGTTAGTTGGCTGAGTGCCCAAACCCTGCCCTATAAAACCGTATGGACTCTCCGGGGATTCATAACGCCGCGCCTCATTTTCCCAATAATCCGCCTCTTCGTCATCAGTAAAGTCACGCAAAGGCAAAGACACCGTTTGCCGCTGATGGACAACCGGCTGCAACCCGTCTTATTCTTATAAATCAATTTGTTGATTAAACACGGCCTTGCGCGTTTTATCATTATGCAAAGCCAGCCGGGCAAAACGAATCGCCGCCGACAAAGCCGGTTGTTCAAACAACTTCGCATACCAAGTCTGCATAAATAATTTCGCCGCCGACACGGTAACGGAGTACGCCATCGCTAACCGGATTTGAGCCAGCCTTTGAAAAAGGGGAGTCTCGGAATCAGTTTTTCTGTACGAAAAACGCATTCCGAGAGGCACTGCCATTAAGTTAAGCAACAAAACACCTACAAAAAGTATAATAATGAACCGCGACAGAGGGCCATAACTTAATTTGAAAACATCCAAAATAGTTTATGGCCCTCAAAATCGATAGTCCAAATAACCCTAACAAAATAATTTATTTGGCAGCCAACAGTTGTCTGAAAGCTCAAGTCCCCTTAAGGGGACTAAATAATTATCTGAATATCTATAGTTGTTTGCGTGAGGCGATAAATCGCCTACTACAAACGGGCATTTAATTGCTCAGGATTTTTATAGTCTCTAAGCTCCCCTCCAACGCAACCGATGAAAGGCTAAATTTTAATTGTGAATTGTGTTTGCCTGAAATTGTTAATTGGTAATTGGTAATTGTTAATTGTTAATTGTTAATTGTGTTCTCGGAACTCGTTTTTCGCTTTGCGAAAAACTTTTGCCGACGATTGGACTCCTGCCGCCAAACGTTAATTTGGACTCCTTAAGCCAAACGTTAGTTTGGACGACTGTCAAACGAAAGTTTGGACTCCCGCTGATTGTTTAATAATTAAAATATTTTGACGCTCATAAAAAAAACGCTTGGTATTTTCACCCATTTGCGCTTTAATATTAACTAAATTAACGACGATTACCTTATATTTTTAATGCTTTTAATGAGGACTGAGATGAACGACGTGGCTAATCAAGCTGAAATGATAATGGGTGGCGAGATTTTGGTGAATGCCTTGGCAGTTGAAGGGGTAGAATATGTGTTTGGCTATCCGGGCGGCGCGGTGCTGCACATTTACGATGCGATATTCAAGCAAGACAAAATACAGCATATTCTTGTTCGTCACGAGCAAGGGGCGGTTCATGCCGCTGATGGTTATGCACGATCCACCGGCAAGCCGGGCGTGGCATTGGTTACATCAGGCCCAGGCGCAACTAATGCGATCACTGGCATTGCCACCGCTTATATGGATTCCAGTCCGGTGGTGATTATCACCGGGCAAGTGCCTACCGCCCTGATTGGCAATGACGCGTTCCAAGAGGTTGATTCTGTTGGTATTTCTCGGCCGTGTGTCAAACATAATTTTTTGGTCAGGGATGTCAATGACTTGGCGAATACCATTAAAAAAGCATTTTATATCGCAACCACCGGCCGGCCGGGCCCAGTTGTCGTAGATGTTCCTAAAGATGTGACGATCAATAAGGCCCCGTTTAATTATCCCGATACCATAGAAATGCGTTCTTACAAGCCGGTGATAACGGGACATCCGAGACAAATCCGCCAAGCGGCCGATCTGATTTTATCCGCTAAACGCCCAATTATTTATAGTGGAGGCGGCGTAGTGCTTGGCAACGCCGCTGAAGAATTAACCGAATTGACGCGCTTACTGGGATATCCTATCACGCAAACCTTAATGGGTTTAGGGAGTTATCCGGCCACCGATCCGCTGTTTCTTGGTATGCTCGGCATGCACGGCACTTATGAAGCCAACATGGCAATGCACGACTGCGATCTGCTCATTGCCATCGGGGCGCGTTTTGATGATCGGATAACGGGTGATTTAGAGAAATTCTGCCCCCACGCTAAAATTGTTCATATTGATATTGACCCGGCTTCTATTGGAAAGAATGTGCAGGTGGATATTCCTATCGTCGGTGCAGTGGATCGGGTGTTACAGGATTTGAGCAAGGCCATCAAGGAAACCGGGCAACAACCAGACTCAGATGCCCTGGCCGCTTGGTGGGGACAAATTGATACTTGGCGGGCAACGGATTGTTTACGTTATGATCGCAACAGTGAACTTATCAAACCACAGTTTGTGCTAGAAAAACTCTACGAACTGACTGAAGGTAATGCCTTTATCACTTCGGATGTCGGTCAACACCAAATGTTTGTGGCACAGTTTTACAAATTCAACAAGCCACGCCAGTGGATAAACTCAGGTGGCTTAGGCACGATGGGCTTTGGCTTGCCGGCCGCGATGGGTGTGCAATTCGCCCATCCAAACGACACGGTGGTTTGTGTCACCGGCGAGGCGAGCATCCAAATGTGCATACAGGAATTATCAACCTGTAAACAATTTGATTTGCCCATCAAAATCGTGACTTTGAATAATCGCTACTTGGGTATGGTGCGTCAGTGGCAAGAACTGTTCTATGACAAGCGTTATTCACATACCTACGTGGATGCGTTGCCCGATTTTATTAAACTGGCCGAAAGTTATGGGCATGTAGGTATGCGGATTGAGAAGCCCAGCGATGTTGAAGGGGCACTGAAGGAAGGATTGGCGAAAAAAGATCGCCTTGTGTTCATGGACTTTATCATTGATCAGGGTGAAAACGTGTACCCGATGGTTGTGGCCGGTAAAGGGCACAATGAACAGAAGGTACACACATTGAACGGGAATTGATGTTGGTTAAAGTCAATGTACCAACGGCCAATGAACGTGAGGAAATTAAACGCCTCGTTGATATTTTCCGAGGTCGCATTATTGACGTTGGCGATGCCAACTACACTGTCGAAATGACGGGTACGGGCGACAAACTGGATGCCTTTATTAAGGCGATTGATCCTCCACTGATAGCTGAAGTGGTACGCTCTGGCGTATCGGGTATTGCGCGTGGGAACATGAGCTTGCATGTGTAGAGATATAGTTCCTAAATCTATAGATGTTTATTTATAGACATGGTGCTAACAGTGGGCTACTCCCGTAGCAGAAGTTAGATCGGCCATCACACCTGCTGATGTTATTCCAGTCGGTAGCTCTGTGGTTTAATATTAAGGGTAGCGGAAACGTGAATGTGTGTTAAGCGTCAAAAACCGATTTAACAACCACAAGGAGTACTTCACTCTCACTAACAGGAGATCCTAAAGATATTATGTTAGTCTATGTCATCAATAAAAATGGCAAACCATTAATGCCGTGTAAACCAGCAAAGGCGAGGAAACTTTTGCGCGATGAAAAAGCCAAAATCGTCAATCGATGTCCCTTCACCATTCAATTACAATGGGACTGTGAAGAAAATGTACAACCCGTTACACTGGGAATTGATAAAGGAAGTCATCACACCGGTTTGTGCAATGTAGGTCATGGGAAAATTTTACTCTCTGGCATTATTAATCATCGCACCGATATTAAAGACAAAATGACCGCCAGACGTGGTAATCGTCGTCAAAGACGCTCCCGTAAATGGTATCGTCCCAAACGATTTTTAAATCGAGCAACCAGTAAGCGCAGCGGACGATTGCCGCCTTCTCTTTTCGCCAATGCAGATGAAGTAACAAGGGTTGTGCGTCAAATTCCTTTGCCCCTTAGTTCCTGTGTGGTTGAAGATGTGCAAGTTGATATTGCTCGTCTCGACAATCCTGAGTTGCAAGGTAAGGAATATCAACAATCTAATACGATTAAAAACTTGATAACACTTTGTCAACAATGTTTCACGCTAAAGTTTCGCGAAACTTTAGCGTGAAACATAAAAAAGTACATCAAGGTCAAATCACTCTTGATGTCGATGGTGTAAGTGGTTTTAAGGATCAAATCGCCCAGCGAACGATGCAAGGTAAAACTTATCTCTATCAAGCATTAAGTCAAATAGCTCCGCTGTTATCGGTGTTTGGCTATCAAACTTCAATACGCCGCAAATCATTGAGCTTGCCCAAAGAACATGATGTTGATGCACTATGTATCGCTACTTTAAATAATCAAAACAAATCAACTCTATTTACAGTAACGGCCGTTTAGCTTTTGCGCGTGTCAAAGGCGAACCTGGTAGTGCGACACCTACGGATTGCCAATTACTACTTCGAGGCCAAACGGTTGTTTGGAATTATTCTGTCCAATAATCATCGTGATTTTTCTATATTTTTCTATATTTTTCTATAAAATTAGTAAATGTATTTAATACTAATGAAAAATGAAAAATGAATTAATTAATAGACATTATACCGATTTAATTTAAGTGCTTGATTTTATTAGATTTACAAAAATAACAATGTCAATGAAATCAATGGGTTACGTTAAATCGGTATAAACTCTAATGATAAGTCGATAATTTTGCTATGATTTTTATTAGCTGTTCATTTTGTCATTTTCACGGATTTGAAGTACGTTCCGTATAAATGGTGGGGTGGTGAAAATATTTAATGATTAATGATTAATGATTAATAATTAATGATTAATTAGGTTCTACCTGGGGCTATTCATATTCAACCCCTTCGGGGTTGAGCCTAAGGGCTTTGCACGTGGGATTGCCCCTACAAACCGTCATGTCGTGTAGGGGCAATCCTTTATGGTTGCCCTCACCGAAAAGCGGTACGATATGGCATTGAGGTTCTACCTGGGGCTATTCATATTCAACCCCTTCGGGGTTGTAGGGCGGAAGCTATGTATCTGCCCTCTTTTGGAAATTATTTTTCTGAAAAACTATAGGTGGGTTTAGCTTCGCTGACTGTAAGGAAGCTTCGTTCTGGGCGGCTATATGCTAATTCAATTCCTTATTTCCTTCAGCATCTTTTTCAAGTACGTTCCGTATATTCACCAACAAAACCGAGATTCTCAATGGAAATTCAAGTCAAAAACTTAGGCACCATCAAAGAAGGGAAAATTGATTTATCCAAAAACCTTATCATTTTTGCCGGGCAAAATAATACGGGAAAGTCTTATATGGCTTATTTGAGTTATGGATTATACCGAAACGCGACAGAAATTCATGAAAATATCGCTAATAAAAC
>NBMI01000315.1 GCA_002085445.1 Candidatus Parabeggiatoa sp. nov. 2 | reverse complement strand
TGCAAAAGACACAGCAGGACTTTATCATACAAGAGGAATATGCCCATCCCTATTATTGGGCGCCTTTTATTTTAATGGGAAATTGGCTTAATGCTTCAGAGCCGGCAAAAAGCTTGAATTTATGTTCAAATAAGTGAGGAAGACAGATGCGAAGAAAAACATTAGTGATATTGTTAGTTTTATGTGGCGGATATCAAACCGCGTTGGCGGCCAATGAAACTGCCTCATACCTGATTGTGGTGGAATCCACGCCGCCCAAGTTATTTGAAAAAGGGCAAATCCTAGCTGGCGAAGACTCCATTAAACTTGCCAGCGGGCAACGCGTGAAATTGATTGCCGGTGATAGCACAGTGTTTACCCTGATAGGGAATGACACCGGGGTACCTACTCGTCATATTGATGACAGTGAGGATCCCAAAGTGGTTTTAGCCAAAGCCCTGAAGTCATTGAGCAAGTCTCGTTACCCCATTTCAGTTCATCGTGTCGAAGAAACACCGGGCATATGGATGGCAAACGTTGAAAGGAGTGGTGAATACTGTGCTCTAGGAAGTACAATCACACTGTGGCGTTCAAATGCTGAGAAGGCAACCACTTTAGTCATTAAACCTCGTAAACCGCGTGGTAAGCCCATCAAAAGCAAGTGGGATGCGGGAGTCTATAAACACGAGTTTGCCTTCCAAAACGGTGGCAAATACCGAATCTATTTTGCTAACAATCCCTATAGGCAGAGTAGCATGACTTTTTATCAGATTCCGACTAAGATTAAATTCATACCTCAGAGACTGAGGTGGATGACGAAAAAAGGCTGTATTCGACAGGCAAAACGTTGTTTTCCTTATAATAAACGTGAATGTCAATAAGAATTGATTTGTCTGAGAAATCCGATTTTTCCCAAAAATCGGATTTCTTTTAAAAACAAAACCAAGTTAATCAATTTGACAACCTGGCCCCCAATAACTACAAGGATTCGTTAGAATAAAGGATTATTGATTTTGATTGGCATGCACAGGTTTGCTTGGAATGAGATTCTTGGCGATTTTGTTGAGATTTGAAGTGGCCCATTCACTACAAGGATTGCATAATGCCGCGGATTTTTTTCTGAACTACAAGGATTGTTTATAAAAAAGGATTTTTTTGATGATCCCAAAAGACGTCTCAATTAAATCCTTTCTAAAATACAATCCTTGTAGTTTAGGCGGCGAAAAGTGGGCCATTCACCAAAACAACTGAATCAATTCAGCAACCTGGCCCACAAATACCTACAAGGATTTGTATATAAAAACGAATTTTTTGACGAAAAAATCCGTCTCGGCTTACTACCTATCAGTTTATCGAAAATGGTACCCTGTCTGAAAGTACAACGAATTTAGAAATGAACGAATAAACCTAACCCATTTCCAATGCTGTTGTGACAAATTGGCGGATTTTCTATCGCGATATAATTCTAAAATTAAAGAGAACGTCGTGTTGGCAGAGTCTTTGCCCACCGTCATAAATTATTTATGGTGTGCAAACTGTCTACCCTACATGGTTAAACGGTTGGGACAAAGGAGACCGCATAAAATGAAATTATCAGAATGCTCTCCAGAAGTGAGAGAAAAAATAAAATCTCATAGCTGGAATAGGATTGTTGGTTCACGCGAAGCCAGTTATGCTTGGGGATTTGTTCTTGATTTTGAAAATCCTGAACTTGTAGATATTGAAGGATATCATGTCCTTTTGCCCATGCCAAAAGAACGGTTTTCGAGGCAGACAATACGACGTTGCATTCGAAGTGTAGATGGTAAGACGCTCGTCTTGTCTTTTCAAGATTTAAGTTTCGGCGATGATTCAGAACCTCTTTTTCTCGCTATTTGTGATAAATTGCCCGGCGAAGAGGTTTTTTTAACAACAACACTTTATGAATGCTCTTTTGATGATATCTGTTTTTAAAATTTCTGTTTTTCGCTAGAAGTTAAACGTAGGGAGGGCAAAGCCTCGAAAATGGTGGATTTAACTACGTTGATCTTCGGTTCGCTACCGCTTTGGGTGGCTACTTTTAATTGTGTATAACGATGAGAGCGTAGGCGTGGGAAACGAAGTAACGGAGCGGAGATCACCAATACTTAACGCTCCCGCGTTCGCCTAAAAAAAATCCTGATATAGAGTTTTTCAGATAATTATTTAGTCCCCTTTAGGGGACTGGTAATTTCAGGATTTTTTTCAGAGCGACACGATATGGCATTGCAGTATTTAGTGCCCTTTAGGGCACTTCAGCTATTAGACTTAGGCTTTAGCCGTTGGCGGGAGTATTATTTATTAACTTAATGGCATTGGAGCGTAGGGTGGGTTTGGAAGGTCAGCGACAGCTAAACCCACCACACGCACTTTCAAGAAACCTCTAAGGTTTCTAAAACCTTGGAGCAAGCGTCGGGTGGCTATCGCTGTGCGTATTTATCCAAAAGACGATAGACATTAGACCGATTTAATTTAAGTGATTGATTTTATGACATTAAAAAAAGGCTGGCATTTTCTTTTTTCGTGTGAAAATTAAGTTTCATCTGGGGTGACATCGTTTAGGAGTCATCGAGTTGTGTGGCATACACGGCTGACGCTATCGATATCGCAACCAAGTACGCGGCGTGGTTCACACTCGCACAAAATCTGTGGGTAAAGCCTACTTATGTCGGGATAAAGACGAAGAAAATGTGTGCGTTTGCAAAAAATCAATCTGAGGCTCAACGCTTTTATAATGAATTAGGCAAACGGCTATAGATATTCAGATAATTATTTAGTCCCCTTTTAGGGGACAGTAGCGGAAAGACAAACGCAGCTTGTGTCGCTACGCGAGATAACGGCTGATGCTGTTGGCTGTCAAATTAAAAAGCGCAATTTATGACGAAGCATTGCATCGCTCTACATAAGCTCGCTCAGCTCATATTAGTATTTTAGGAGAATAAATAAATGATGAAAAACATCGCATTAGGCGAACAATTAACTTTTATTATCACACAACGCGGAGTCAATGAAGCGGCTATACTGGCACAAGCGGTTAGCAAAGGCATAGACCTCCTCTATCTTCAAGCAATGACAGAGGCTTATTTATTAGGCACGATTTCTCGTGAACAAGCATTGAAGACACTTGGCACTGACACCTTAGAAGAAATTGAATATCAACGTGATGCTTTGAAACGTGATGTGGAATGGGGGCTTTCTAATGACTGAAGTTATCACAGATACTGGTTATATTTTACACCTTAATGAAATCAACAACTTGCTCGTATTGGAACTTTTTGAGCAAATCACCGACGAATTAGAAGCATAAGACTTGAACGCTAATGAACTGAATATAACAGCAAATGTCGTTAGATGTCCGATTGATCATGAAGAAAGCCTAAACATCATGCAAAAACTTGGACAACCGCTTATCCATTTAACAGATGCTGCCGTTTTTATTCTAGCTCAAAATGCCAATTTTTCCCTACCGGTATTGACAGATCTTTATTCGTGGCAATGGCCTATTTGATATAGTCAATAGCACCATCAGCGCCAGAGCGCAAGGCGCTCTCCCACACCATCAGGGCGGCAATCTGACCATTGACAGCCTCAATTTCTTAATTATTGATAAAAGTCAACTACTTGCCAATGCCTACGCTGGCAACGGCGGCAATATTAGAATTATTGCTGAGCAATTTATTCGCTCAAGTGAAAGTCTTTTAGATGCCTCTTCAGAATTAGGGCTAGATGGAGAAATTATTATTCAGTCACCCGATAATGACATTGAAAATAGTCTCACTGTGCTACCGAGTCGTTTTCTTAATGCAGACAAACTTCTCAAAGAGAGTTGCGCCAACCGGGCGAGGCCAAATCTAAATCTGAGTCATTTTTTCCGCAAAGGACGAGGTGGAATACGCCAATCGCCTGAAAATCTGCTCACACATACGCCATTGCAAAAGAGTTTAGGTTTGTCTCGCCATTAGCACTTGGATAACGCGCCACAACAAGTGTTACGCTAGTGGATAAGTACCGAATCAAGAATTTTATGGTTTTTTAAAACCACCCTAACCCCAAAAGCCTACTGATCTTTACCCACAAGTAGTATATTATTGAAAATAAGTCAAGTGAGTGGTTAATGACTCACTTTTTAGTTAAGTGATTGTTTTAATAGAATAATAACTGGCTTATGTCATGATTAATGATTAATGATTAAATTTGGACACTTGTGGGTAAAGGTAAGAAAAACCTAAGGGGGGACAAAAAATACCCTGATTGTAACGGATTTTGGGGAGGGCCATAATTTGTGGTTCTTTGGCGACTCTGTCCTCATCAATTGTTAATGGTAATCGTTAACCTTTTTTAAAATCACCAGTGAGCGCGAATTTGAACACCCTTAAAAGGCTTTAATGTCACCAAATTAAAGCCTCCCATTAAGTTAAGATATAACCTATTGATTTTTAATCAAATTTTGTGTGTGTTAGGGTGGGGTACCCGATTTTTTACTTTCAATAAAAACAATGACTTACGACCCGGTGGGATAAAAATATGGCACGACGGGGCGTTTTTTAATAAAAATAGAGCAAAATCAAAGAGTTCCTTAACTTAATGGCATTGATGCAGAAACTGCGTCGGCCGCAAACGCAACCACTTCGTACCTGATTGTTGTCCAATCCACGCCAGCCTACTTATTTGAAAAAGGGCAAATTATCGCTGGCGAACCCACCAACCTTTTCGCCGGGCAAAGCGTCAAGTTAATTGCCGGTGATGGCAGTGTCTTTACCCTAAAAGGTACCTATTCAGGTGTGCCTACTCGTTACCCTGATAAGAGTGATGCACCAGAATTGGTTTTGGAAAAAGCACTGGCTTCGTTGAGTGAGGTTCCCTACATAATAGTCCGCGCTGCTGAGAGCCAACCGCCAAGTGTGTGGATGGTGAATGTAGAAAGTCAGGGTAAGTACTGCGCCCCAAGCCGCACGATAGAATTGTGGCGTGAGAATGCTAACAGACGGCAAACCTTGTTTATCACACCTAGGCGTGGAAAGCGACAAAAAAGGAAATGGCCTGCCAAAAAACATGTATATGCTTTCACCTTCCAAGAAGGTGTCACTTACACCATAAATTTGGCTAGACACCCTACCCGAAATTTCACTTTTTATCAAGTTCCAGCTAGGATTCGATTTACACATCGTAGGGTAACTTGGATGGCAAAAACAGGTTGTGTTTCACAAGCAAAAATATTGTTTCCTTGGTAAATGGTCTCGAAACCTCTCGAAACCTCCAATGTTTCTAAAACATTGGAGGTTTTTTTGATATTTGAAGTGGGCCATTCACAAAACCAAGTTAATTAATTATACAACATGGCCCCCAATAACTACCAGGATTCGTTATAATAACGGATTATTGATTTTGATTGGCAAGCACCGGTTTGCTTGGAAAGAAGTCGCGTTTTCACGTTACAAAAAAACTCTCAAACAACACGTTTTTTCAGCGGCTTAATTGATTGACTTTTTCAAAATGCTTACCCAACCTTAACGCATATTCCGGCGCACAAGAATCATTGACGAGTAAATTTTGCAGGAGTATCCCAAAATCGTGATAATACCATCCTTCTCTTTCCTCAACCCAATCGAGGCTTTCAAGAAAGAAAAGCAGTTTATCGCTGATAACCCGATGTGCCGGTTCATGGCATTCAAAGGCAACGTGGTTGAGTGCTTCTCTAATCTGAACATTGCCTCTCCGCGTTCCATTGTACTGCTTTTCGTAGCCGTAATTAAAACTTTGCTCAATCACAAACGCATAATCTTCTTCGGGGGAGCGATATCCCACACGCACGAGTTCCGATAACAGTGAGGCCACCACATTTCTCATATCGAACTGATCAACCTTGATCAAACCCTTTACTTTAACCATAATAACGATTCGTTTTCCGTCATCCAATTCGGCAAACTTGAGCGAATCTATTTGACTGAGCGCCATATTAAGTTCAGAAAGCGAACCACGCGATAAGATTTCGGCAAAACTGGCATGAGGTTGCAACGCTTTGGTGAGTTTAAGAAAAAAATCGGTCGCACTACTCAATCTCAGCGCCTTATTTTCGCGCAAACAACTGAGAATTAAATCATCGATGGCGGGTGGAATGGCTTCATTAAGGGTATTCAAGGCCTGATATTCACCGACACCCGGCAAACGTCCAGACAGACATTCGTACAATACAATGCCCAATGAATAAACATCATCACAAGCCTCCGGCTCTTCTCCACGTTGCCGCTGCGGTGACATATAACCAGGCGTTCCGATAGGTTGGCTGCTCGGTGTCAATCGTTGCCAATCGGATTGCCGTAATGAAATTCCAAAATCCACCAGATAACAGGATTCCTCATTAGTGGTAATGATCAGATTGGACGGTTTGATGTCCCGATGAATAATCCCTTTGCGATGGGCATGAGCCAGTGCTGAACAGATATTGGCAAACCATCTCGATATCTGCTCCAAAGACATCACGCCTCTTTCATCAAGAAAGCGGCGCACTGTCATTCCTTCTATCCACTCAAAAATCAGTTTAAACTCGCCATCCGTTTCAGGAAACAATACATCGTAGATGGCTGGGATATTTGGATGAGAAAGACTTGCTAACGTTTTTGCTTCTCGCTTAAATCTTTCCTTATCCTCCTGAGACGGACTTTCTTTGAACAGCGGATCGAGGATTTTGAGAGCAACATATCGATCCAATAGCATATCCTTTGCTTTATCAATCCGCCCAAAGCCGCCTTCACCGGCGGATGCTTCTCTAATTTGATATCTGGTGTTCATAATTGGTCTCCTAAAAATCAGATTTAAAGCTTTCTAAAACCTTGGTTTTTTTTATATTTGAAGTGGGCCATTCATCAAAACAACTGAATCAATTCTGCAACCTGTAATCAATCCAATCATTACGCAAGTAATCCTTGTCGTGGCGTTTTTTTTATCCGTTATTATAACGAATCCTTGTAGTTGCTTTAATCCGTTAGCTTTAATCCGTTATTATAACGAATCCTTGTAGTTGCTTTAATCCGTTAGATTAAATCCTTTATAAAATACAATCCTTGTAGTTTGGGCCTCGAAAAGTGGGCCATTCGCCAAAACAACTGAATCAATTCTGCAACCTGGCCCATAAATAACAACTACAAGGATTAGCTACGCTGACTTTCAGTTGGTTATAATAACGGATTATCTCGTGGCGGTGTTTAGGTTTTATAGTTTAAAAACTGCCCCACTAATCAATCCAATCATTACGCAAGTAATCCTTGTCGTGGCGTTTTTTTTATATTTATGCGTACCTACTTATTCACTGATGTTACGCACTGAACTTCCAAGCCTTGGGATAAATCCCAAAGCTTGCAAGCTAAGGAAAGCTAAAATGACGCAATGCGATGCAAGTACAAGCAAGAATAATAAACGCGATAAAAGGTTTTAGTCACCTTTAGGTTCCTGGCGCTTTTAGCCTTGGGATTTATCCCAAGGCTTGTGGAAGCTGAGTGCGTAACATGAGTTATTCAATCACAGAGTCATCAATCAATGAAAATAGAATTTAGAATTTCTGGCTAAAGCGACAGAAAATCTCGCTGTTGCTGAATGGGCCTATGAAAACGGTCATTATAATGCTTCGGCTAATCGAACGTATGCGGCATTTCAAGCGGCCATCGCCGCTTTGGCAAATGCTGGTATAATACAAAGTTCTCGTGTCAGTCATAGTGCGGCACAAAGTCTATTTGCAGCCGAGTTAATTCGTCGGCGTAAACTCTATCCCAGTCATCTGAAGTCCTACTTGCCTGACTTACAGCGGGTAAGAGACGATGCAGATTATGAATTGAGATCAGTGTCCAAAAGAGAGACATTGAAACAATTTAAAAAGGCGAAAGAGTTTGTTGAAACTATCGCAAAGGAGATACAAAAGTGATTAATCTCTCAGTTTCAGTTTGAACAATTAAAACAACAATATCCTGAAATTGAGTTGGTGGAGATTGTAGAAAGTGGTGTCTATCCTGATCATCTTTGGGTAAAGATGAGCATGCCAGAGGATGAAGACAGAATGATTGAGATGGGAGAAGTTGCAGCCAACATCTCAACGAATATTTTGGTTGATTATGGTTATCATATCACTATCAGCAGTGGCACTCGGCTAGTAACTAACTACAAGGATTGTTTATAAGAAGGGATTAGTGAGTGAATATTAACTCAATTTAATTCCTCTGTCTTGAGTACAACGAATTACGGGCCGATAAACGAATTAAAACTACAAGGATTGTTTATAAGAAGGGATTAGTGAGTGAATATTAACTCTTTTTAATCCCTCTGTCTTGAGTACAACCAATGACGTGGATAAACGAATTCGACAAGGATTGTTTATAAGAAGGGATTAATGAGTGAATATTAACTCAATTTAATTCCTCTGTCTTGAGTACAACGAATTACGCGGATAAACGAATTAAAACTACAAGGATTGTTTATAAAAATGGATTAGTGAGTGAATATTAACTCAAAACCGTTATGCCTTATTCGTTCATATGCCTGTCATCAAAGTACTTAACCGTGAAAATGGGGATGCGCCCGTCGTGTTTGTCCTTGAAGTTCTTCTTTTGTCAGGGTAAATGTAGTTACACCATAATCGGCTAACTTGGTGAGAAAAAGCACACGCGGTATGCCAGCGAGTTTGGCAGCTGCACCTGATGAGAGGTGTCCTAATTCAAAGAGTTTGACAGCAAAGAATTTGACAGCGGCAGTCAGTCATGCGTAAAACATTACCAGCCTCTGTCCAGTGTAAAGCCAGTAATAATTCATCTAGTATTTGTAACGTGATTTGACTCATAAAAGATTAACTCCTAATGTCATTGAACTACAAGGATTATATTTTATAAAGGATTTTGTCCTCATTACTTAATCTGAGGTAATTCCGTCCAAAGCTTTAGCTTTGGACGTCTCTGCCTCAATGCCATTAAGTTAAGATATAACCTATTGATTTTTAATCATTTTTAGTGTGTATTAGGGTGGGGGACCCGATTTTTTACTTTCAATAAAAACAATGACTTACGACCCGGTGGGACAAAAATATGGCACGACCGGGCGTTTTTTAATAAAAATAGAGCAAAATCAAAGAGTTCCTTAACTTAATGGCATTGAAGTCTCTGCCTACGCTAATTGCCGTTCCTTAAAAACTGAATAATATTTTATAACGGATTTTGTCCTCATCAATTTGATGGAGTCCAAAGCTTTAGCTTTGGACGTCTCTGCCTACGCTAAATGTCATTGCTTAAAAACGGAAGAAAAATTATATCTCCACTGAAGTGCAAAGCTCATTCCAATCATACCATCCAATGGACTGGAGAGATAACGATTCCATTCGTTGTCGTTAGGTATTCGTGCAAAATCTTTATGGGTATCGATGATCCAATCGTCAGCCGCTTGTATCACGCCTAAATATAATGGCGAAACCTTTTCAATCGCCTTTATTGACTTAAGTGCATCTTCTGGCAGAAGTTCCTTACTCTCTTTGGCGTTTTTTGAGTTTTTGCTGTGGGTTTCGTTGTACTTAATTCGTTTATCCGCGTAATTCGTTGTACCGCTTCATAGGCGTTCCGCCACTACGTTTCGTTGTACCGCGTAATTCGTTGTACTTACTTAATTAATTCGTTTATCCGCGTAATTCGTTGTACTTACTTAATTAATTCGTTTATCCGCGTAATTCGTTGTACTTACTTAATTAATTCGTTTATCCGCGTAATTCGTTGTACTTAATAATTATTGACCCGATAGTACTTGGTTCAATCTGAAAACGGTGTCATCAAGATTAAAGAACAATGGCTCTAAGTGCTTGCACAGACATTAAAATAATTCCATTTGGTTATTTAAGCGATGAAAATCGACAGATAAGTCGTTTATTAACCGCGGAATGACCCATTTTACCATTGGCGGCGGAACCGCATTGCCGTATAAAGCATATTGATCATAAATCGGGAGACGCTCACAGTGATTGTCAGGAAAACCCTGTATTCTTGCATACTCTACCGGAGTCAAACGACGATATTGGTTGCCAATTCGGTAACGCTCATAATGGCGACTGGTTGAGGAAGTCAGTGTCGGTGCCACACCATTGATACCAAATAAAGTATAACCCATTCTGGCGCCTCCTTTTTGATTGTAGAGAATTTCTACACCATTATAATATTTATTAACACGCTGACTGTTTTTTAATCGAGCTTGGGTTTCTTGAGTCAAATCAAAACGGGAGTCAACTTGTTTTTGTACAATATCTGTTAGTAAAACGGAATTTTGTGCGTCATAAAAATGGGTTAATTGAAAACCAATCATTTGATGATGGTAAGACAATCCCCAATTGGGGAATTTTTGGTCATGTTTTGTTATGTTTATCCATCTATGGTGCCCAGCTATTTGAGTCAATTGATTGTCTGACAGTGTGCAAAAATCAGGAGAAGTGGCTAAAAAGGATTTTGGTACGCTGTTTTTAGAACCTATGATAATGACTCTTTCTCGATGTTGTGGCAAACAAAAATGTTTGGCATTTAATAAACGCCATTCAATCAGATAATCCAGTGATGATAAACTATTTAAAATAGTCGCAAAGTGTTGTCCGTTATCCATTGATAATAGGCGTTTAACATTTTCCAAAACAAAAAAGGATGGAGAATGGGTTTGGAGAATTTGCACAACCACTTCAAAGAGTGTACCACGAGGATCGTGGAAGCCTTTTTTCTTACCGGCACTGGAAAAAGGTTGGCAAGGAAACCCGGCTGTCAATAATTGGTGATTTGGAATCTGATGAAGACATTTTTTTATATCACCTTGAACAAAGGTACCGCCTTTGAATTGTTGTTGATAAATTTGAGCGGCTTTCTGATCAATATCATTAGCCCAAATTGTTTCAATGCCAAGTGCTTCACCGGCGAGACGAAATCCACCTATTCCGGCGAATAATTCAACCATCTGAGTTGTCATTCTATATTTTTCCAAGTTGATTCAATGCCAGCCCGGCAGATGGGCAACGACATCGTTGCCCACGCGCCATTTAACGTAGGGGGCAGGTAGAACGTAGCGAAACCCATCTCTATCCGTTTCGCTCTCGCTTACCTGCCCCTACCTTGGCTATTATAATAGAATAAAAAATATATTCAATCACAGAGTCATCAATCAATGAAAATTGAACAATTAAAACAACAATCTCCTGAAATTGAGTTGGTGGATATTGTAGAAAGTGGTGTCTATCCGGATCATCTTTGGGTAGAGATTATTATGCCAGAAGATGAGGATAGAGAGATTGAAATGGGTCATTTAGCGGCCGAACTTTCAACGGATATATTGGTTGATTATGGTTATCATATCACTATCAGCAGTGGCACTCGGCTAGAAAAGAAGGCGGCTTGAAAATTTTGTAACTAACTACAAGGATTGTTTATAAGAAGTTAAAACCTGTCAGGTTTGGCCCCGTTGGGGCTTTCTAAAACATTGGAGATTATTGATTTTCAAAAACCGTGCTACTTTCAACAATATTAGAGCGCAGGCTTGGTGCCAGATTACTTAAGTCTAAACCAGCGCCCGCCTTTGTGTAAACGGCTCGTAGGGTGTATTTTCCACCGGCCTTAGCTGGCACCGTGAAATCCAAAACACGGTGGCGCGTTTGTGTTGGCGCTACATTGCGTTGCCAAGCTTGCGGTTCTTGACTGAGTTGCCAAGCTTGCGATTCGTTTTCTGTCGGTGTCACAAACCATAAGTTTTTACCAATAGAAATGCTCAGCCAAATATCCACCGGGGTCTTGCGGGTGTTTTTTTCAACTAAATTAACCACCATTTGCTCACCAACCGAGTATTTGGGCTTTAAACCTTCAAACGCCAACTGGCTTAATTCCCTCTTGCCTAGCTGGAGAACTTGCAATCGCCGCATGATTTGCGCCACAATGTCACGAAACATGTCTTCGCGCAACACCTCTTCTTCGGCACCCATCGCCAACACAGCGGTTTCGTCAAACAGGTAATCACGCAATAAGCTGAGCGTCTGTTTTTCCAGCAATACGGTATCATCGGGTTTGCGAACTTCCAGCTCGACTCGATAATTAAGCTCGAATTCTTCCTGCTTGCCGGATACCGATGAAACTGTCAGCACTCGCCTGTCTATGGTTTCATGGCGTAAATACACCACCGCTTGTGCGGCGCTAGTCGTAGGAACAACTTGTACACCTCCTTCTGTGAGACGGCGTTTGACTTCATTGGCTACCCTATCGGCCGATTCCGATTGGATATAGACCAAGGATAAGTTATAGCCAGCCGCCCCGCGCAGGTGAAAGCCGCAGCTACTGATAAACAGTAGCCCAGTTATCAGTAACAACTGAACACTGATAACTGATAACTGAGTTCTCGGAACGAGAAGCGATTCAAGTTTTTTTCCGAAAAACTTGAACATCAAACTCATAACTGATAACTGATAACTGATAACTGAATTCACGCGACCACCACATTAACCAGTTTTTTAGGCACGACAATCACTTTTTTCACGGTTTTACCGGCCGTAAAGCGTTGCACATTCGGCTCATTTAAGGCCATCGTTTCAATGGTTTGCTTGTCGGCCTCCACCGGCACCGTGATATGCCCCCGCAATTTGCCGTTGACTTGCACCACCATTTTCAATTCATCGCGTTCTAACGCGCTTTTATCAACTTGCGGCCATGCCGCATCAAGAACCAGCCCAGAATGCCCTAACGCTTGCCACAAGACTTGCGTCATAAAAGGCACAATGGGCGAAAGCATAACGACGACGGCTTCCAAGCCTTCCCGTATCACGGCACGAGTTTGTGGCCTGTCTTTGGCGCGGCTGAGGCCGTTGAGTAATTCCATCATGGCCGCAATCGCTGTGTTAAACGTATAACGGCGGCCGATGTCATCGCTGACTTTGGCAATCGTTTCATGGACTTGACGGCGCAAGGCGCGTTCTTCGTTGTTCAACTTGTCAGAGTTGAAGGCCTGTGCTGGCCGCTCAATCTGCGTAACCACTTGTTTCCAAAGGCGTTTTAAAAAACGAAACGCACCTTCTACGCCGCTATCAGACCATTCTAAGGATTGCTCCGGTGGCGAGGCAAACATGATAAATAAGCGCACGGTATCGGCCCCATATTCATCAATCAACTCTTGGGGATCAACCGTGTTGCCTTTGGATTTTGACATTTTGGCCCCATCCTTGAGTACCATGCCTTGTGTCAACAAACGGCTAAACGGTTCATCGCCTTTGACTAAACCCTCGTCGCGCATCAAACGGTGGAAAAAACGCGCATACAACAAATGCAAAATCGCGTGTTCAATGCCACCTATATATTGATCTACCGGCAACCAGTAGTGGACACGCTCATCTAACATGGCCGTGTTACAATCCGGGCTGGCATAGCGAGCGTAATACCAAGACGATTCCACGAAAGTATCAAAAGTATCAGTCTCGCGCTGAGCGTCTTTGCCACACTGAGGACATTTTACTTGATAAAAATTGGCATCTCGTTTTAAGGGCGAACCGGTTTGCGTCATTTTCACCTCTTCAGGCAAACGCACCGGTAATTCCGCTTCTGGTACCGGCACGGTGCCGCAATCAGGGCATTCAATCATAGGAATCGGACAACCCCAATAACGCTGCCGGGATACGCCCCAGTCGCGTAAACGGTAATTGACTTGTCGTTGCCCTCGGCCGCGTTCTTCTAAATATTCGGCAATAGCAACAAAGGCCTTAAGTGACGTTAAACCGCTAAATTGACCCGAATTGATGAGTACGCCTTTTTCAACAAAGGCCGCCTCAAGTTTTTCGGCCGGTTGTCCGTCCACCGGAATAATGACTTGTTTAATGGGCAAACCATACTTTTGGGCAAATTCAAAATCGCGTTGATCATGGGCCGGCACTGACATCACCGCGCCAGAACCATAACTCATCAACACAAAATTTGCCACCCACACCGGCAACGCTTCGCCAGTGATGGGATGAATGGCCTTTAAGCCGGTAGCCATGCCCAATTTTTCCATCGTTTCAAGATCGGCTTCCGCCGTGCCCGTTTTGGAGCATTCTTCAATAAAATCAGCAACTTGTTGATTAGTCGCGGCGACTTGTTGGGCAAACGGATGTTCGGCCGCGACGGCCACATAAGTTGCGCCTATCAACGTATCGGGGCGCGTGGTGAAGACGGTTAAATCTTCTTCGCCCACTTTAAACTGGATTTCTACCCCTTGAGAGCGGCCTATCCAATTTTGCTGCATAATACGCACAGCATCAGGCCATCCGCCCGCTAACGTTTCCAAGCCCTTTAACAATTCTTCTGCGTAGGCGGTGATTTTCACAAACCATTGCGAGATTTCGCGCCGCTCAACCAAGGCATCGGAGCGCCAGCCGCGCCCATCTATTACACTCGCGGCCCCAGTCGTAGCCTAAACCGAGCCTTTTCAATTGGTTACGCATATAAGCCATATTTTCGCGTGTCCAGTTGGCGGGGGGCACATTGTTTTGTATCGCGGCATTTTCCGCTGGCAAACCAAACGCATCCCAACCCATCGGCTGCAAAACGTTTTTGCCTTGCATCCGCTGATAACGAGCAATCACATCGCCGATGGTGTAATTGCGGACATGCCCGATATGAAGCCGCCCACTGGGATAAGGAAACATACAAAGGCAATAGAATTTTTCCTTGTTGGGGTTTTCCACCGCTTTAAACGCTTGCTCGGTTTCCCAACGTTTTTGGACTTCAGGCTCAATTGTTTTGGGGGTGTACTGTGTTTGCATCTGTTTTTAATATTATGTTGAAGTGAATAAAATGATGATTATATACTGAAAGCACAACGGATTTGGGGAATAAACGGATTTTTTAGACTAATGAAAACTGAAAACTGAAAACGGATAAAATTAATGGTAAGTAGATAATTTTGCTAGGAATTTTCTTAAAAGTTTGCCTGTTGTCATTTTCACCGATTTGAAGTAGCGTATAAAAACCAAATCACTAAAAACACACCCCTAGCATCAGTTAATAATTAGTTGTTAATAATTAATTGTTAATAATTAGTAAGAGGGTGTGTGTCAAGAGCGGCTATGATCTCGCTTCGCTCTGAAACTTCGTTACCGAGCGTAGCGAGATAAGTTTGTAACGGTGCTAAGGATCGAAGAAAATTTAATTTTCCCAAAATAGTTATAGTGCCCTTTAGGGTACTTTAGCTTTTAGTGTTGGCGGAAGTTATTTTTTAGCTGATCCTAAGTATATTATGTCGGGCTGAAAAAAAGATGATTAAGACGGTGTCCAAAGCTAAAGCTTTGGACGGAATGAAAGGAATGTGTTGCGTAAAAATTTTGACTATGTTTTAATATCACATTCTTCAAAGCCGTTAAATTGAGAAAACAAACTGTAGGCCTTTGCTGGCGATTGAGACTTAACTTTGGAAGCGTATTCCCACTCTGCTGTTTTTGAGGCAACGCCAATGTCGGTAATTGAGAAATGGAGTCAGTTGGTCTGTTGTGAGTTTTGATTTGATACCAAATTTGAATTTCATTTCATTTTTTTGAAATGGTATACGGAACGTACTTCAAAAGGGTGAAAATTCACAATTCTATTTTTCATTGGTATACGGAACGTACTTGAAAAAGGTGAAAATGAAATAAGGGATTGAATTAGCAATCTGAATGATTTTCAACTAATCCGTTTATTCCCAAAATCCGTTGTACTTTCAGTATATTAGTTCAACGCCAATGTCGGCGATTAGGACGATGAGTTAACACAAAAAGTACAAAAGGATCAAATCGTTTGAACTTGGATGTCTTTTCAGCGATTGATATTGCCAGTGAAAAAGGACAAAAACCTCTTTAAGCACTAATAATCAAGTGATTGAGACTCTTCATTAATTAAGGGAAAAAGCACAAACCTGCCAATCTAGGCAATTGCTTATGCGAATTAATAATGAAAAATGAAAATTGAAGAATGAACAAAGATGTCATTTCTGTTTCGGTTTCTTTGCTCTGAGAAAGCTTGATAAACCTTGATAAACCTTATAAAATCACTTTCAATAACGACGTTTTTATAAGTCATTGATTTTTTATGATTCAATTCAACCAGAAATTATTCGCATTGCTTAAAAAAAATAGCCCCAAAGCTCACGCTAAGGGGCTATTTTTTGGCTCGAAGCTTTCACTCAAAAAGATTTTCCACCTCCACGCTCGATGCCGTTTTCCAGCCCTGATATTTTTTCATTCTTCATTCGCGGCTCTGAATGTCATATAATTGCAAAAGTCTGACAAAAAAACCGGAACGTAACGAAAAATCCGTGAAAATGACATGCCGGAACTGCTCATTAAATTCCTAGCCAAATTATCGACTTATCATTAATTGAATCAATTTTCAATTTTCATTTTTCATTTTTCATTAGTATAGTTGTGGGCGCGCGCTGCCAGTCTAGGAATGAGTAATATACCATTACAATCCCCAATTCCCAATTCCCAATTCGCGGCAAACCAATTACCAAAACGGAGCAAATATGTTTAGTCTCACTCCTCCTGGGGAAAAACTTTTGCCGAGCAAACCAATTACCAAAACGGAGCAAATATGTTCAGTCTCACTCCTCCTCCATTTAAAATCATCTTGTTGATTTTATTGAGCTTTTTTATGGCCTCCTGCTCGGAGGATAACCCGCCATTGGCGGGGGACGATAAAGAAAATATCGTCGTTTCCTCTCAAGCTGCCCCAACTAACGAGGCCGCAGTTGAGCATATTGACATAGTGATGCTTGAGTCCTTCCCTGTACCAGTCAGCGTTGTCGCTAGAGGCCATCTACCCGACAATTGTACGACAATTGACCAAATCACTGAGTTGCAAAGCGGCAACACTTTAACGCTCAAAATCACAACGGCCCGTCAAACGGATAAGGTTTGTACCAAGATGATTAAACCGTTTGAGCAGGTGATTCCTCTCGACATTGCCGGCCTTTCGGCCGGCGTTTACACTGTCAAAGTTAATAGCGTGACCGATATCTTTGAATTAGGCATAGACAATATCACGCCTTGACAACTCCCCTAGGGCGCATCAAAAAACATCAAAAGTGTGTGTCCCACTTGTCCAAGTAGCAAATTTTTCTCGATAGGGCCATCAATCAAATCGAGTTAATCAATTCGCCAACATGGCCCTATATTAATGAAAAATGAAAAATGAAAAATAAAGAATGAACAAAGATGTCATTTTGTTTCGATTTCGGTTTCGACGACAGGATAAATCTTGATAAATCTTGATAAACCTTGATAAACCTTATAAAATCACTTAGACCAACGTTTTTAATAAGTCATTGATTTTTTATGATTAAATTCAACTCCTAATTCGCATAAAAAACCTCAAAAAAATTAATTTACCCAAGTGTGGCAGTTATAAACCAAGTGTCTGCCACACCGTCGCAAAAACATTCGCCAAGACAAAAATCGCTTTTGGAAGTAAGGAACCGTTGATTGCTTGATCCTCTTGTAAAATGCGGATCAATGGGTGAAATGCTTTTGAAAGTGAGGAGCCGTTAACATGGAAGACAACCGATATTCCAAATATTATATATTTTTGATGGGTATCAGCTTTGTGTTTGTTACAACGGCTTTACTCTTACTTAAAAACGCCAAAACTACCAAAAAATAGTAGAATTAGTTATGTTTAAGGGGTAAGCTCCCCACGTCACATATGTGACTCTATGTATAATATACA
>NBMI01000314.1 GCA_002085445.1 Candidatus Parabeggiatoa sp. nov. 2 | reverse complement strand
TGTAATTCGTTGTACTCGATATCTCTAATTGTTGTACTTAATATATCACCGTTCAAGTTTATTAGGAGTTTTGTTGATGAAACCACTTTTTTCCAGAATAATCAAGACTATTCGCTCATGGTGGGAAAAATTAACAAGATGGATTAAGCGAAAGACTAAAACCCAATCTAATGAAGAATACGTTTCAAAATATACAGTTGAGACAAGAGAACCAGAAGATTACCTAAAAGTAGGGCTTAAGGATAAAACGAGCGACAAATATAAACCTTGGCTAAGCAAAGTACCCCCAATATCCCGCCAAACGCCTTGGGACAAATGGCCTCAACTCTCACGACAACTTCTACGTGAACTGTTTGCTGAGTTAGGAACAGCATACGTTCCAGAAATCGTCTTGCATCAAACTAAATATCAGGATCCCGTTTCTGCCTTTGTCGATTTTTGTAATCGCTTTAATAATAAAGACGGAAAACCTGCTACAAGAAAGTATTTACAAGAAGTCGTCTTAATTTTGTTTGAAATGGATGAGTTGCGCCAGCGATACCCTCTCAGTCCTGATCCAATTTACAAAAGATTGGAAAAACATCAGCAGAACGAAGCAGAAGATTTAATAGATGACATGGAAAAGGCGATCAATCTCCTCGAAGAATTAGAAAGTAGTGAGGTACGTCTGGGGCAACACCGTCGGCTCTTGAATCGTATTAAGGAGATTTTACCGTTAAAATGGGCTGAGCAGGAATCTCGGAATAACATAGAGAAATGCTACAATGTTCATCTAGAATGGCTGGATAAAGAAAGTGAATACCGCTTGCTCCAAGAACAAATCGCTACTCGTATCAGAACGATTGATGAACACTGTCGGATTGTTCAAGCACGAGTGGCGAGCGCTTATCAAAACCTCAAGCGTATTTGGGGCAAATGTACGGCGTTCTTAGAATCAGAAGATGAAACCGAAGGCAATCCAGATGATCCAGAATGGGGCTTTGATAAACTGGAGCGACTCCGCGACGCGTTGGATGTTATATTAGAATCTTGTGGTGAAAGCGTCAGTGAACCGGTTGACGAAAGCGAGATGAGCCTTGAGAAGGCTTGGGAAATTCTGGGGCTTGAATCAGGAACGCTGGATTTGAATCTGATTAAAATGGCTTATCGTCGAAAAGCGATGGAAAATCATCCCGATAGGCACCCTGATTCAGAAAAAGAATACTACCATAAGAAATTTATTCAGATTCAACAGGCTTACGAGATACTTAAAAAGGAGAGCCGTCGTCATGGCTAGTAACCAAAGTTTACAAGACATAATAGTTCGTCCAAGTACAAGTACGATAAAGTCACGTTCACGACAAATGACTCTGGATGATGTTCTTGAACAGTTCAGTCAGCCAAACCCGGCTGATAGACGGGTTAATTTATTATGGTGTGTTGATAAAACGGGCTCCATGTCTACACTCATTCACAAAGCCAAATCGGCCTCAGCAGAATTTTTTCGTCGCTGTCAAGAGTCCAACATTATGTTGAATGTGTGTTGGTGCCCTTATGGCGATTACTGTGATTATCAATATTATGGTTCTTCTGGACTGATTGAGGCGCGAGAGTGGACAAGTGAGGTTAACTTGTTGGAGCGTTTTATACAGGAAACACGCTTAGTCGGTGGTGGAGATGCGGATGATGCCGTAGAATATGTGCTTGCCTACGCACTGGCACAAAGTTCGGCCATTGATGCTATCATTTTAGTAGCTGATGCCGGCCCACATGAGGTACAAGAAGCGCAACGTCAAGTGCAAAGCTACGGGGTGCCTACCCAATGGCAGCTGGATTGGCGAGAAAATGCCAAGGCATTGGGTAAAAAAGGCATTCCAGTGTACACGTTTGCTATGCGTGAAGGGTGTCGAAATGCGTTTGGGGAAATCGCCCATCTCTCTGGCGGACAGATGGGCGATTTGGAGCAAATGGATGCTTTGATTGATATGCTTACCTTGACGGCAGTGGCTGTTGGTGGTGACGAGAGCGATGTTAAAAAATACTTGGAACGATATGGGGGGAGGATGAATCAAAGCGCGTTGGAATTTGCTAAGCGATTGTGTTTGCCTGTAATCCGTGATCAGGAGTCCAAACTTTAGTTTGGCAAACTAGTACAGTAAGGCGGAAGTTTCGATACCACCCCAACGCCAACGGCTAAAGCCGTTGTCTAAAAGCTTAAGTACCCTGAAGGGCACTGCAAGAGGATTAGTAGGCTTTAGCCTACTTTAGCTTTTAGGCTGAGGTGGTATTTCTATTAAGAACTTTTGTAGGGTGGGTAGAACGTCGTGAAACCCACCAGTTATCTATTTGATAGGGACTTGTGCCGCTTTGGTAGCGGCCGCCGACTTTTCTGGAGATGTGAATGAAATTCAGCAAATCATCAAGCCGATTGGTGCCGCGCTTGGAACCAGTATTATTGGTTGGTGGATGGGCAAGGAGATTCAACGATCTGTTTGGGGTTCTGTCTCAGAACGAAGCGAGTTTGGTGAGGAGGTAGATAACGCGTTTGGAGAATTGGCGAGATCAGTACGTAATCTGTCACACAAATTGTCTAACTCTGGCGATGAATGGAAAAAGAGTGTCGATAGTCTCAGCAAAAAATTGGATGATGCTGGCGATGACATGGTTAAAAAGTGGCAAGCGAGTGTTGATAATCTCCAAAAAGCCTTGAATGGGGCCAGTGATGATCTCAAGAAGACTATAGAAGCAGCAAGCGCCGGTTTAAAGACGGCGACAAGTTCGGTTAGTAGCCTGTCCACTTCTGTCAAATCTATCTTAGACACAACGAATAAACAAGTCAAAAAATTGAGCAGTTCATTAGAGAGCAGTATCAAGGCGATAGCCGAAGAGTCTGCAAAAACCTCATCGTCCATGGCAACCATTTCATCGGGTGCTAAAATAACGGCTGAGAAAATAACCGAAATCAATGAGTCATTGGAGAGTGCCAAGAAAATTATCGACGAGGCTGATAAATTATTGGCTCAACTGAGACGGGAACGAGAGGAGCGAGAGTGATGAGTAGGCGTTCATCTAGGAGCGATGATGTTACTATGCAAAGCGAGATATTTGTGACTATCATGGTAGTGGTTGTTATTTTATTTATTGTCTCAGTGGCTCATAAGATAACGGCTATCAATGCGCTGAATGAGATTAAAAAGAAGGAACAGCCGCCGCTCATTATCTTGGACGAAAAAACAAAAGATTATACGTTTAAAACGGGCTCAGGAGAACTTTCTTATCGTTTTAAGTCGGCCATTAAGGAGAAAATTATTCCGTATCTCGAAAAAGTCTCGATGGAATATGATTGTGATGTGATAGAAGTGTATGGGTATACTGATGGGCAAGCTTATAGGAAACGGCAGTCAAGCCGTAGTCAAATGGATGGGGCGTTGCTGAGTCGTTTGGAAAATAATGAGTTTCCTGATTTAAGTGCGACTTCTAATTTAGAACTTGGAATGCTACGAGCGGCGTCTATTGTACACGTTTTGAAAGAATATCAATTTCAAGAGGACACACATTTGTCCAAAATAAGAATTATTCGGCCTTACAGTGGAGGACAACTGATTCTCGAAGACGGTACAATTGCTTCGGCTTCTGACAATAAACCGAGCAAGAAACGGCGTAGAATAGAACTCCGCCTGTCAAGATCGCGGGATTTGCATAAAGGGCTGTAGTTCTTGACGAAAAGAACGCCGATGTTTTTAAAACATCGCTTTTATCCAGAGTCGGCCAGTTGTTTTAAATTGGGGGCCATTAACAAAAGTCGAGCCTATCAATTCGGTGATCTGGCCCACTTTTAAGAAACCAAAAACCAGTCTTCGTTTTATCCAAAGTCGGCCAGTTGTTTTAAATTGGGGGCCATTAACAAAAGTCGGGCCTATCAATTCGGTGAGCTGGCCCACTTTTAAGAAACCCAAAAACAGTTTCTGAAATTTGGTGTTTTGGTATAGGGTTCTATAGGTAGTAGGACTGCCTTTTTCTTTATCTCGATGATCAAGCTTTTGATGGTTAGCCCAAAATATCGCCTGGGGATCAATCCCCAGGCTAAAAGCTCAAGTCTGCTAAAGCAGACTAAAGCCCTAGCGTGCGTAGTGCCCTTTAGGGTACAGTAGCTCTTAGACAATTGCTTTAGCTGTTGGCGAAAGATAAACGAATTAAGTAAGTACAACGAATTACGCGGATAAACGAATTAATTCAGTCAGTACAACGAATTACGCGGATAAACGAATTAATTCAGTAAGTACAACGAATTACGCGGATAAACGAATTTGTTGACAAGAAATTTTGACAAGAAATCCGATTTTCAAAAAAATCGGATTTCTCATTCGTTATTTTTACGGTCAATTATGACATCATGCCATCCTCATGGGAAGTTTTTTGGAGCCGAATTATACCATTCAAAAAACCCGTTAAAGTGCCCTCTATTCCAGAAATATTGTTGAATGCGACGTTAGTAAACAGTACGCAAAAAGCAAAACAAATCAAAATGGAGGCCGATTTTTATATTCGTCCCCCCGTTGAATCCTTCAAACTGCTGGAATTTACCGCACTTGAAAAACTGGTAGAAATTGGCTATCAATATGCCAAGAGCGAAATTGAAAAGTGGAAAAACCGACCGAAATAATCTTTGATAGGTTAACAGAAATCGAAGTAAACTCCAAATGAATAGCTTAAGGAAAACATGGGGATGGAAGGGAAGGGGCCCCAACCCCAAACTAATCTTTACCCACAAGTAGGTATGTTATTGAAAATAAGTCATGTGAATGGTTAATGAATGAGTCACTTTTTAGTTAAGTGATTGTTTTAATAGAATAGCTTATGTAATGATTAATGATTAATGATTAATGATTAATGATTAATGATTAATTTTGGACACTTGTGGGTAAAGCTAAGAACCCCGAAGGAATAGCCTTAAGAAAAACTTGGGGTCTACGCCGTCCGTTATCGTATTGGCGTTAACGACATTTCTTATAGGGGAATGTCTATTTGTATTTCACCCGAATGAAAAATACTATATAATAAATTGTCATAACAATGGCGAAAACAACTAACCATTAATGATTTCGATAAAATTAAGTGCCAGTATATGATTTAGAAGAAGTGAGACAAGCGGCTTTAGCCTACAAAATAGAGTATCGTGGCAGAAAGGTACAACGCGATGTTGCAAATCTAGGTTATCAACTTCGCGATGTGGCTCAATGCCTTGCCCAATTGCGAGAAAGTGATTTTAGCAAAAGCATTGATTACGGAAATGGACAAGCTATCGATGATGTCTATATTGTCACCTATCCTAACCCTCATAGTGAAAACCTCGAATTTGACCAGCTTTACGTGAAGTTTTGCTTAATCAATGCTCACTTGAGCATAGATATCGCCTCGTTTCATTTATCTTAATTTTGGTAAAATAAAATGTTAATTTGTCATTTATGTCATTCGTCTGATATTTTTATTCTAACAGCTAAAGATAGCTTGACTTATAAAGGACATAAAATTGAATTTGATATTGAATACTCTGTCTGTAACGCTTGCGGAAGAGAATTTATAGAGAGTCAACAAATTCAGAAAAATGATGCAACCATTCTGAATGCTAAAAAGTTTGCGGATGGTTTGTTGTCATCCGAAGAAATAAAAGAGATTATAAAAAACTTGGGACTCACGCAAGAAACGGCCTCCAAAGTCTTTGGAGGTGGGGAAAATGCTTTTTCCAAATACGAAAGCGGAAAGGTTGCACAAAGTGCGTCCATGGATCGACTGTTGCGCCTAGCTGCTGAATTTCCTTCGGTTTTCCATTGGTTAATCGCGTTTTCTGGAGGCACCGTCAAGTTGAAAGACAGCTCGGCTTATGGCGTGTCTGAAAAGTTAAAGGATTATAGAAGTGCGGCTGCCAATCAAGAACAATACCAAATTTCCAGCTCAAGCATTTTAGAAGAGAGCAACTATGGATAACAAATTAATGGGCGAAGAAACTCTTGAGTATTTTGATTTGCTAGATATACATCTATACTCTTCAAGTATTAAGCGATACGAGGATATAGATTTAGGAAATCTCCCCGAAAACTTAGCACAGCAAAACAAACGCTCTATTAAAATTCAAATACTAGAGCCGGATAACCACAGCAAACCAAAATTACTGAGGGTTCTTATTGCTTTTGGAATACGTTTTGTTAAACCGATATCCGAAGAATCTTCTAATGAAGACGTTAACATACTCGCACATATCGAAGCTGAGTTTTCAGCCAAATATAAACTAGCAAAAGAACCGAAGGATGATGTTTTGAGAGATTTTATAAAATTTCATGTGGTTCACAATGTTTGGCCATTTTGGAGAGAGTTTGCTTTTAGCGCTTCTGAATCGGCCCACCTTCCAAAACCTTTAATACCATTAATGAAGCCTGATAGTATTTAGATAAGTGGGGGATGCGTCAACCCCGAAGGGGGAATTAATAATTAATAATTAATTGTTAATCATTAATTATTAATTAGGCTCCAACTGGGGTGGTGAAAATTGTGTTTCAGGCAAAAGTACAGCGAAGCGAAACTTTTGCCTGAAATTGTGAATTGTGAATTGTGAATTGTGAATTGTGAATTGTGAATTTTTAATGAAAAGCTAATCAATAAGTTATTGTTTTTTAAGTCATTAAAAACGGCGGACTAAAAATGGGATCAAGTTTTAGAACCTGTTGGAACCTCCTTTTCACCACCCCATATGCAACCTCAATGCCATTAAGTTAAGGAATTAGAAACAAATAATCCCCCCGCCTTTGGTAAAGCCGTCGTCTAATAGCTGAAGTGCCCTAAAGGGCACTGAAGACTCA
>NBMI01000313.1 GCA_002085445.1 Candidatus Parabeggiatoa sp. nov. 2 | reverse complement strand
CATCATTAGAGAATAAGCAGGTTATACGAGCTTGCGTAAAGCTATGGTTTCTTGACGGCATTTCTCGAACCTCATCAGATTCGTCAGTTTCAATCTCTTCTATCAATTCATTCATATTTCACCCCGTCTCAATAAATCTAAAGAAAGTACAACGAATTTGGAAATTAACGAATAGGGAATGGTGAAGTCAATGCCTTTGTGCCAAAAATCCCCCGACTGAAAAATTCGCTACTTCCATCACTACTTGTACTGGACTACCAAACTTAGCCGGAGTCCAAACTTTAGTTTGTCCTTCCTTCCGTCCAAACTTTAGTTTGGCAGTCGTCCAAACTTTAGTTTGGCAGGTGGCAGTTGTCCAACCATCAGAATGTCAGCCAGTTTGCCAACATCCTCTGGAGCCACAGTAAGCCGTCTTTCTCCACCGTCAACGTGGTGGGCAGGGGTGCAAAGCTTGCTTTGCACGAATTAAAAGCGGTCTACAGAGAGGGCCATAACTTGAAATCCCTTGAGCCATTATGCAATATGGCCCACAATTGACGGCCATCATTCTATCGATCTCGTTTGTAGCAGGTAGGCGATGAATCGCCTACTACAAACTCAAACGCCGTCAACTACAATTAAAAGAGGTCTCAATAAATAGGGCCATGACTTGAAATTCCTTGAGCCATTCTGGCATATGGCCCACAATTGACGGCCATCAATCTATCGCTCTCGTTTGTAGTTTGGATTCCGACGCCCAAACTCAGTTTGGACTCCTTCTCAACTTGGAGTTCGACGCCCAAACTCAAGTTTGGACTCCTTCTCAACTTGGAGTTCGACGCCCAAACTCAAGTTTGGACTCCTTCTAAATTTGGACTCCGATGCCCAAACTCAAGTTTGGACTCCTTCTAAACTTGGGCTCCGACGCCCAAACTCAAGTTTGGATTCCTTCTCAACTTGGAGTTCGACGCCCAAACTGACTCCTTCTAAACTTGGGCTCCGACGCCCAAACTCAAGTTTGGACTCCTTCTAAACTTGGGCTCCGACGCCCAAACTCAAGTTTGGACTCCTTCTAAACTTGGACTCCTACGCCCAAACTCAAGTTTGGACTCCTTCTAAATTTGGACTCCGACGCCCAAACTAATGTTTGGACTCCGACGCCCAAACTCAAGTTTGGACTCCTTCTCAACTTGGAGTTCGACGCCCAAACTCAAGTTTGGACTCCTTCTAAACGTGCCAAGCGCTTGGCTAAAATCTCATCAATCGTTTGCTTGGGTGACAGGACTTCAATGTGGCACGGAAACTTCCGCATAAACTGATGTCGGTGAATTGAAAAAAGTCAGAATCGCAGATTAAACGGATTACGCAGATTACGCGGATTAAACCTAATCTTTTCGGCTATCTATTTATTTAAAGCGGAACATTTGACCACACCCCTTACTCTGAGCAACTTTCCTCTTGATAGGGGCTGGGGTGGGATGTTAAATTTGTCGTCAAATGCTCCAGTCTTTTTTCACCCTGATTTTGGATTTTGGATTGAAATAAAAAAGTATCGGTGACATACCAATAGAGTTATCAAATCCTGATAAGAAAAAAAACCGGGTGAATAAAGAGTCCGAAAAAACCTGACAGGTTTATACCACTACTACAAGACTACGATATTATGCCTCTCAAAAAAGGACAACGACTCATTGAACTCAAATTCTTCGTTTTTTCCATAAATGAATTCGTTTATCCCCGTCATTCGTTGTACTCAATCCCCAATTCCCACCAAACAACCTTAATTTCTGCTTGGAAACGTACCCTGAAGGGCAATAATAAAATATATCGCTAGGAAGGGGGGCATATTCTCGTGAGGATGACCGCCGCCCGTGTTGGCAATAGCACCACTGTTCATACTCACGTCTGAATTGCTATCATAAGCATTGACAACACCGCGCGATACCTTTACAGCAGCCCAATAGTTGCCACTTGGGTTAGTACTCTCACCAGCACTGCTTTTCGCTTTTACGGCATGACTATGCGCCGGCAACTGATCAGGATGCAAAGGCGCATTTTCCACACCCCCCTTCTCGCCCCAGGAGCGATCAGTCAGTCCTGCTCCCAGGCCCGCGCCTACAGGAAAACAACCCCGCATATCGGGTAGGGCGAAGTTGGTTTGATCACCACCAAACGCGTTCCCAAGCAGCGAAAAGAGAGCGTTATGTTGTTGAGAGTTAAGCTTTTTTCCATCGCAGAATGCCCAGCCTTTTGGGGGAAAGCTAAAACCTATCATTTTAATTTCACCCATGAATGCTTCGGCCATAATATTTCTCCTGTTTACTTAGTTAAATAAAAGCCGTCAAAAAAATAACCCGTGTCTTTCCAGACTTAGGTACGCCGCCAATCAGGAATGGCAGCTGGCGAATTGTACCAACGTTCCCCATCCGGAGAATACAACGCGAAATGCGTGTTGTGTGGCCCATTGACTTCCGCATACAATAAATCACCGCGTTGTTCACCGAATACGACAGTTAAACCGGTTTTTTTGGCTAATGTTTCCTGCCAATTGTGAGGGAAAGTGGGGTGAGTTTGCGGTTTAGCCTGAGCTACCCCAATACTCCCCGCCACGCCACCGGCAGCCGCGGCGCCCGCGGCCAAGGTTGTGAGTGCATTACGCAACAGTTGACGTCTTTGCATGTGTAGGTTCTCCTTTGTTTCAGTGAACAGTTATCAGTGAACAGTTATCAGTTAGACTGCACACCGGCATAACTTCTTGGATTTGTTAAATTAGACTGCACACCGTCATAAATGTTTGAGTGCCGTCACACACCTCAGGCATCCTCTATCGATGTGGCTTAACTCCCCTCTTTTCCGGGGCTGGGGGGGTGTCAAACGAAGTAACGGTGCTAAGTATATACTGATAGTACAACGGATACGCGAACCGAAGGTCAGCGTAGCTAAATAAACGGATTTTTTATCTGCTTCATTTTCGGATTGAAAGTCAATAAAAATAAACCAAACGGGTCAATTTTTATTTTCACCCGCATCTGTACATTCCGTATATTAGTCAAAAAATGACTCTAGCACAAAAACTCTGTTCAAGGAAAATATTAGTCAAAAAATAATGATTATAGCACAAAAACTCTGTTCAAGGAAAATTTCAGGGTTTTAACCCTAAGGCGATGAGCGGAAGGTAGTTACACTGGCTTTAATAATACGCCCCGACCGATCTCATAGAGATTTTAAAGTCAGCCCCTTTGGTGCGAGATTAATATAAAAAGGGGCAACGCCCCTAGTAGTACTTCTCCTGTTCTGGATCAACAACTTAGCTTATTTTAATAAGTAACCCTAAGCTTTCATTAGGCGAGGGGATAAAGGGCTGATACTCCCTACTACGCTTAATTCGCTCCGCGAAACTTTTGCGTAGTATTCACTTCTATTAATAGTGTTAACTCATTTGTTGACATGTCAATAGTTGTCAATAGAATTGCTATCTTGACAAGTCATTGAGTATTTCTCTATGGATGAGGTGATGTACGGTCATAAATGGCTGATGAGTGGTACTCCCTTCTTCGCTCCAAATCCAACAAATTTTTTGTAATCGGGAATGGGGAATGGCACCTTTCCCAATTTTTGTTGTTAATGACTTTTCTCAGCAACGCCAATGAAGTACACTGTGTTACATCATTTTAAAAATCACTTGGATAATTTGGAGACAATACATAATGCCAGAAAAACTGTCACTTGCTGAACTGACTAAAGAGATGTTTTCTGACTATCTGGGAGAAACTTTCCGCCTTCACCTTGATAATGGCGATAAAATTGACATGACATTGGAAGAAGTCACAGCGTCGCGGTCTCATCCAATAAAAGGAAAAGAACCCACACGCCAGCCTTTTTCAATTCTATTTTGTGGCCCCCCGCCCGTGCTTCCTCAACGGATGTACACCTTTGAACAAGAGAAAATGGGTATGATTGAAAATAGGTTTATTGTGCCTATTGGTGAGGATCAAAAAGGTGTGTATTACCAAGCGGTTTTCAGTTAGGTTTAGTAATGAAACACACCCCTAACCTCAATACCATTAAGTCCTAAAAACGTTGTACCACCCAACGTTGTTACCCACCCTCGTTTTGGGGCATGCAAGAAAAACACCACCCGACATGTATGGATTTATCATTCGCGATGGTTTGCCCCTACCAAACCTCGCTGTAGAGGCTCTCTCTGGGGTGCTGAAAAGGAAGTTCCAACGGAATTAAAACTTGATCCCATTTTTATTCCGCTTAGTAAAAATTTTTTAAAAACAATCAATTAAATCTCATTTAAATCATTAATCATTAATCATTAATCATTAATCATTAATTATTTTCACCACAGGCTATCTCTAGTGTTCGCCCTGGCTTAATTTAATGGCATTGGTGTTTAGGGCGGTGTTAGGGAAAATACTCCATTTTCAAACGAATATCATCTTCCCCGGTGACGGAGAAACCTAAGCGTTCATACAACCTAAAGGCCCCCGGGTTGTCTTTTTCTACGCTCAGTCGCACCGGTTTTTTGACTTGTTCGGCTTCTTTGACTATCTCTTGCATCAGGAAAGTGCCAATGCCTTGGTTACGGTGTTCAGGCAACAAGGCTATGTCTACCACACAGATTTCATCCTCTGTTCTATCAATAATCATATAACCCACCGGTTCATTGTAAGAGAGGATAATGCTGTTATCTGCTTGCGGAAATTGATTAGCATAGCCCTGCTTTCGATACGAGAACTGCGTTTGTATAAAGGCCTCCTTTTCAGCAGGAGTCCAATCGACTCTCGCTAATTCGGCCAAGCGAACATTGCTATAAACTTTATACAAAAAGGGTTCGTCTTCTGGACAAACCGGGCGTAAGGTAGTAGACATTTTAGTTATCAGTTATCAGTGGTCAGTTGGAACGAGGTGTTTTTGAGGCCCTACTCAGTGATAAGTACAACGATAACTTTGTTAAGAACTCATAACTCTAAAAAAAACTCTCATAAAAGTCAATAAGTCAATCATTTTTTGAGAAGTGGCCTCAGAATTGGTACTCATCGTTACGGTTTGTTAATAAATTGGGTACTATGCATGAACCTCCTCCGGCCCATACACCCCTGGCAGGGGGCCCAACCCCGTAGGGGCCTCCAGTGAATAGCCTTAAGAAAAACCTGGGGAAAGGCCGGAGAAGGCCCCAACCCCGAAGGGGTTGAATACGAAACGTAGTAACGAGCGGAGCGAGATAATAGCCCCAGGTGCAACCTGGGGAAAGGCCGGAGAAGGCCCCAACCCCGAAGGAGTTGAATATGAATAGCCCAGGGATGGCCGGAGAAGGGTCCCAACTGGGGTGTTAAATATGGGTTGATTTTGCTCGTTTTTTTTCACCCTCTTTTTATTCCATATTATCTCGCGTAGCGAGTTACTACGTTTCATATTCAACCCCTATCGGGGTTGGGGCCTTCCTCGGCCCTTCCCCAGGTTTCACCTGGGGCTATTATCTCGCG
>NBMI01000312.1 GCA_002085445.1 Candidatus Parabeggiatoa sp. nov. 2 | reverse complement strand
AAGCTGTTACCGGCACCAACGTTGCCGCGGCGCTGTTCTGGCTTCCGGGCTTGGCTTACACCTACTATGATGCGGGCGAAGCCAGCCGTTTGATCGCCGATAGAAAAGCGCACATAACCCAGTTATACAATGAAAAAGACTGTTAAAATGATTTTATAAGGTTTCTCAAGGTTTCTCAAGATTTATCAAGATTTCTCCTCTTGTCGAAATCGAAACGAAATGACATCTTTATTCATTTTTAATTTTTCAGTTCGATATTTGCATTTGTAGCCAACTTTTTCACCTTCACTCCAACCAAAAGGGGGGTACCACTTGTCTGTCCTTTTAGAAGTTTTTAGTCTCAAGGGCCATTAATAAAATCAATTCGCCAACCTGGCCCTCAAAAAAACCGCCAGGTTTTATAATTCATTTTTCATTTTTCATTTTTCATTAGTCATCTGCTATTCATAGTTTACATGTCATTGTTAATAAGATTTATTTTACCCATTTTCTTCTTAATTTCCGTTCTTCAACTCCCAGCCTTCGCGCAGGAAGAGGACAAAAAAACCCTCCGGGTAGCCATCAAGCCCAGTGAACCTTGGGTGATGTACGATACCAAGTTACCGGACGACAAAAAACAACCCATTGGTTTTAGCATTGATTTGTGGCGAGGCATCGCTAAAGAAATCCACGTTAAAACGCAATGGGTTTACACCGATAATGTCAAGAAGCTTTTAGAAGCCGTGCAAGAAGGCCGAGCCGATGCTGGCATTGCCGCCATCACTATTCGTAGTGATCGGGAAAAAGTGATCGATTTTTCTACGTCGATGTACGAATTGGGCCTACAAATCATGGTGAGAGAGGAGACTGGCATCGGCTCTCCCTTCTCGGTATTGACAGAGGAAGTGGGCCAGTTTTTAACCCTAGAAAATTTAGTGATATTTTTACTGGCACTGTTTTGTGTGACTAATTTCAGGTGGTGGGCCGATAAATGGTCGCCTGATGAACACCGCATGTTTTCCCAACGGTACTGGCTTGGCGTATATGAAGCCTTTTGGTGGTCTCTCACCATGCTACTGACTTGGGAAGCGCCGAAAAATCGTGGACTCGCCAGACTCATTGATCTCTCTTGGCATCTGATTGGCTTGATCGCGCTGAGTGTTTTAACCGGTGTTATTGCGGCCGCTTTAACAATTCAAGCGGTTGGTGGTGCCATTACCAGTGAAAAAGATTTACCTGACAGGCAGGTAGCGGCCGTGGCTACCGATGCACCTAGAGATTATTTAAATAAGATAGGGGCACGAGTGGTGCCGGTGGAGACTTTAAACGAAGGTATCCAAAAGCTGTTGGACAAGGAAGTTGAAGCGTTGGTACACGATGGCCCACGACTTTTGTATCTTGCCAAACTATATTTAGAATCAGCCAATCTCGCCCTGCTCAAATTACGAGAACCGGTAGATTTAGAAGACAGTTTCCACGAAGAACTGAAGAAAAAGTGGATTCCACAAACGGACTAGCAGTCAAACTCAGGAGTCCAAACTTTAGTTTGGCAGTCTATTTATTCACTATTGGCTTTTTTGAAATTATTTTTCTGAACATCTAATGAAACACTGATAGTACAACTAATATTGCTCCTAAACGAGAGTACAACTAATATTGCTCCTAAACGAGAGTACAACGAATTGCGCGGATAAACGAATGAAACTCGAATGAAACTGAAGAACTGATAGTACAACGAATTGCGCGGATAAACGAATGAAACTCGAATGAAACTGAAGAACTGATAGTACAACGAATTACGCGGATAAACGAATGAAACTCGAATGAAACTGAAGAACTGATAGTACAACGAATTACGCGGATAAACGAATGAAACTGAAGAAGTTTAATAAACTGAAGAAGTTTGCCCAAAAATATTAGGGTACCGAGTACTTAGGATTAAATTTAGGGTACCAAGTACTTAGGATTAAATTCGTTTATCCGCGCAATTCGCTGTACTTTATCCGCGTTTGCGTCGCTGTACTTAGGGTACCGAGTACTTAAAATTCGTTTATCCGCGTAATTCGCTGTACTTTATCCGCGCAATTCGTTGTACTTTATCCGCGCAATTCGTTGTACTTTATCCGCGCAATTCGCTGTACTTAGGGTACCGAGTACTTATGATTAAATTCGTTTATCCGAATGAAACCTCTTAGGTAAGCACCTGACATATTCTTCACCTTCAGAGGCGATAAATCGCCTACTACAAACGAACAAACGGGTTGGTGGTGAGGCGATTAAATGTATGGATTTGATAACTGATCACTGTTCACTGAAAACATCATCCACAGCAACTTCTCCATTATCAAGGACTTGCACATAAATCCCTAGATGACGATGCCCATAAGTGTTGAGCAAAGTTTGTGGAATTTCTAAATCTCGCGCCGCTGTTTTTGGATTGACATTGGTAGCTGCACAACGCTGAATAAGTTTAAACCCTCGTACTTTTGCCGTGCCCAACGTCAATTCTTTGCCCACCCAATCCAATTCGGCCCAAGGCGGTGCGCCATCAAAATAAACATTAGCGCGAAATCGTAAATGATGGACTTTTGTGCCCAACACTTTTTCCAAGTCACGCACGGTGGCAAGATTAATACACGACAAAACTTTGGCATCGACATCCGAAAACGTATGTTCAGGCGCTTGCACCAATTTAGGTGCGCCGCGTATTTCTTCGCCGAGATAGTCGGCAAAAAAATTTTCAATCGCTTGCCGCCCTTTGGCCTCTTGCAAATCACCACTGATAAGTTCTTTATCCTCGCGATAAATATGTAGAGCGCCGGTACTGTGATCGAAAACCGTGCGTAAGGTAGCCAAGCGTTCATTTTTCATCAGCATCAAAAAATGCGTTTTAGCAAGATGCAGCGGCGCGTTGGGATTAAATTCCGTTGTACCGTGCGCCAAGGCAAAACAACGATCAAGTGCAATGGCTTCACCCGCTTGCAGAGAAACGCGCTGCAAAGCCTCAGGGCTCATGCCCTTAATAGGATAGCGATAAAGATGCGTGATAGTTGGCATGGTTGAACCATCCTTTATTCTGTGCAAAGCAAACTCGAAACGAAGACTTCTTCTGGTATGCCTTGCAAAGCCATACTCGTTGGACTACAAGGCTTGCCTTGCACGGTTAGGCATCAAGCAAAAATAACTTCAACATTTATCCAAGATGAAAGGTATAAAAGGAGCGGAAAATTATTGGTAATTTGGCAATACCGCTTTCATTTGGCAGAAAGGCCGTTTTTTAAAGCGAAGCGAAAAATCAATAACTTAGGTTATATTACTGCTTTGCGCTATTGCGTAATTCTACTTTGTCAGATTTAAAGTAACTCATTGATTTCAAAAGAATGGCCCCAACGGGCCCTTAGCAAGAAATCAATTACTTAGACGCAATGTGACAAAGTAGGAGTAATTTGTGTCATTTATTTTCGATCAGTGCCTTAAGTGGCAGCGGCTAAGGCTTGGTTAACATCCGCTAAAATGTCGTCAATGTGTTCCAAGCCAATGGATAAGCGTACCATATCCTCACTCACGCCGGCCTTTGCCAATTCCTCTGGCGACAATTGGCGATGAGTGGTGGTGGCGGGATGACAGGCGAGGCATTTAGCATCTCCGATGTTGACTAGTCGGGTAACGAGTTGCAAAGCATCAATAAATTTAGCTCCCGCTTCTCGTCCACCTTTGATACCAAAACTTAAAATGCCAGAAGCGCGTCCGCCCATATATTTATCGACCAACGGTTTACTCGAACTGTCATCAAGGCCCGCATATTGCACCCAATTGACATTGGCATTGTTTTTCAACTGGTTAGCAACCGCCAAGGTGTTTTCGCAAATTCTGTCCATACGCACCGCGAGCGTTTCAATGCCTTGTAATATCAGGAAAGCATTAAAAGGTGAGAGAGCAGCACCAGTGTTACGGAGTGGCACGACACGCGCTCGTGCGATATAGGCCGCTTCGCCAAAAGTTTCAGTATAAGTGACACCGTGATAAGATTTGTCTGGTTTATTCAAGAACGAGAATTTTTCCTGATGTTCAATCCAAGGAAATTTCCCAGAATCGACAATAACGCCACCGATACTGTTACCGTGGCCGCCCAGATATTTAGTAAGGGAATGGACGATGATGTCGGTGCCGTGTTCAAAAGGGCGGCAAAGATAAGGCGTGGGCACCGTGTTGTCTACGATAAGCGGAATGCCGTGACTATGGGCTAATTCGGCCAACGGCCCAAAATCGACGACATTACCTAATGGATTACCAATAGATTCGCAGAAAATGGCCTTGGTTTTGCCATCAAGGAACGTGCATGAAATAACTTATTCAATTGTTAAAAAAGTCGGTTGTGAAAAACTTGGTTTATTTTAAATAATCATAACCATCAGACCTTTGGAGCAATTGGCAATATTTGTATGAAATACTGCCCACTGCCTCAATGCCACTACCAATATCAAAACTTCCTGTTGCTCTGACTGCAACACGCCCAACATACGTGCCTATCTTTTTCCCCTTAGTCACAATGGCTTTTACAATGTCACCCGTTTGAAACCCTTTTACTCGCTTGTGTTTTTTTGGCCCTGTTCTCGGAAAGCCGTATTTATTCATTCTGCATTTTTGCCTTGAACCACGCCCCTTGGCAGTGATAATCAGAGGCGTTATTGCTTTTGGTATGGCAACTGGATTTCCATTTTCCCCAACACAAGCCGCATCTACCCAATGCTCTTTTGGATAGCCTTGTTGAGTACGGTTGAATTTGGTACGTCCGCCACTTGAAAAGCTAATCACGAATCCAAACGTTTTAAGTGCCTCACCTATTGCGTAGCGGGTAGCATTGACTGCCGCCGTGTCTCGTAAAGATGCCTTGGCTTGCGCTTGAATTTTCTTCAATCTGTCTGGTTTTCCCTTTAGAAAATCTTTAACATCTTTATTGCCCTTTTTCTGATTACACTTTGTGCAAGCCAAGGTCAGATTAGAAACACGGTTGCTCCCCTCTTTGCTACGTGGTTGAATATGTTCTACTTCAAGCGGGACGTTTTGCACACCGCAATAAGCACATTGTCGTCCCCATTTTTCTAGCAAATATTCCCGAAATTCATACCCGGCCAATTCACCTTGTTGATATTCCATACCTGATACTTCTGGGTTTTGCATTTTTTGAGTATCAAATCTAACCGTTTCAACTGCTATTTGAGTGATCGGGGCCAACCGTGACAGTTTAAGCGCCCAATTCTTGACGTTATCAACTCGTGACCGTAATGATGGTGGAAGCCAACTTTTTGGCCGCCGTCGGTTCAAAAAACGTGCTGGCCGATAACGAGTCTTTCTATTTCGCCGTGAACGACGTATCGCCCGTCTTGAAACGAGATTGCTTTTTATCTGAAGCCCCCGATGGTTTAGGTTGCCCGCCCAAATAACCTCTGAGCCGCGCTCAAAGTGACCCACTAAAGCAATGCCGGTTGTGCGACTGCCAGGATCAAATTTTATTTCCACGGGCTGTAATTGCCCATCGACACGCTCTTTCAAAATAATCGTGAAAGGGTATCGGCGGTAAACTGCGGCCTTTCCCTTCTTTAATAGCTTGCGTGCTCTTGCCGGATGACAGGGCATTAATGGTTTCTTTTTAGTATCTAACACAAAAACTCTTTGCATAAGTTGTTACCTAACTCAGCTTGCGCTGGTAATGGTCTCCTAGCCAATGTTATAGGACGGTTTTTTCCGGAGAGCCACACTAGCCTTTCCATCAGACTTGTTTAATAACTCTCCGCAGGGTATCGGACTGGAGAAGCATCACAAGAGTGCCTATATTTTCGTCCCTAACGTAGTTCACGAAGAACTAAGGCGGGTAACTTTAAAATAACTTAGTTGACTAAGTTATTTATGGACAGTTACACTGCGGAAGTGTATGGGCGAAGAGGTTGTAAGTGCCGCCATATAATGTGCTAGTGGTAACGATATTATCTCCGGCGGCCGCAATTGTTTGAATGGCGGCGGTAATGGCAGCCATGCCAGAGGCGAAAGCCAGTCCTGATGGCAGCCATGCCAGAGGCGAAAGCCAGTCCTGCGATACCACCTTCCAGCGCGGCAACTCGTTTTTCTAGCACATCAGTGGTGGGATTCATAATGCGCGTGTATATATTGCCCGGCACTTTGAGATCAAATAAATCTGCCCCGTGTTGCGTGTTATCAAACGCGTAAGAAGTCGTTTGATAAACTTATCAAACGCGTAAGAAGTCGTTTGATAAACGGGCACAGCGACGGCTTTGGTGGTAGGATCGGGCGAATAGCCGCCGTGGATGGCGATAGTTTCTAGTTTCATAATCCTTTGAACCGATTCATTTATGTTAACAAAAGCGAATGCTGAATTGGTCATTCTCCATTCGCCTTCAAGACTATCCGAAAACGATTTTAGTTCCGGATGGGACTTGGAAAAAAATAATTGACCCAAAAAGGCTGTCATTAAAAGTGGTAGAATGGCCCTCAATTAATAATAAATCATTAATAATTAATTGTTAATTATTATATAGGGGAACGCCCCCCAGATTTTGGCATTTCTGCCACTTTTAATTGCACCCAAAAAAGGCGCTAAAGCCAGGTAGGTACACTGGCTTTATTAATATCTCCCCGTTGGGGCTATAAATTTTTGTTTCTCAAAAAGTCCAATTTTTTCCCATCTTGAGTATAAACAAAAGTCTTTTTGAGGCTCATAACGAGCGGCTTGTGAGTCGCTTTTGCGACTACTACAAACCGGTGGGTAAATTAAGTACGTGAGTTCGACTTTAAATATCAGTGAGTTCTAGAATTATTAATGCTATCAAATAGTTATTGATAATGACTTTTAAATCAATCAGTTAAAAAAACATTAACTGACTCATTTCACTCTATGGCCCACAATTTGTAAGTTTTGACGTATTAATGTTAAGGGTTTAATAGTCAAAAAAAAAATTTTATCAATTAATTATTATCAAACACTTGATTCGTATCAAATTTATATAACTTATTGAAAGTCGAACTCACGTTAAGTGGGTAAACAAAAGTACATAATGAACGGCTTGTGAGTCGCTAAAGCGACTACTACAAACCGACGTTTCATTATTCATTATTCATTATTCATTATTCATTTTTCAGTTTTTGGCCGCGCCTGTTCAAGCTTATGCTTTAGCTCGCCTTTTTGATGCAACTCCAAAATGATGTCACAGCCACCAACCAACTCACCATTGACATAGAGTTGCGGAAAAGTAGGCCAATTGGCATAGCGGGGCAGATTTTGATAAATCTCTGCATCCGCAAACACATTCACGTAGGAAAATTCTACCCCACAGGCTTGTAAGGCCTGGGCGGCGCGACTAGAAAAACCACATTGTGGGAATTGCGGCGTACCTTTCATGTAAATCACAATTGGGTTGTTTTCGACTTGCTCTTTGATTTTTTCTAAAACGTCCATAGTGATATTCTCCAAAATGTCAATGACAAGTTATTCATTATAACAGAGATAATAAAATGTGATCCAAAGAAATCCGAAAGAAATCCGATTTTTTTGAAAAATAGGATTTCTCAGTATTTGATCACTGAACACAGAGAACCCAATGACTAACCAATCCAATCCCAAACCCCCCAAATACACATACCAACAGCCCATTAACCTTTCTTGGGACGAACTTAAAGCGGTCTTCGGAGATAAGGATGTTGTAAAGCTTGAATATCCGGCATATGCCGCTAGTCATAGGTAACGGGCAACAGTCTGGGCACGGAGAAGAGTTCGTTTGCATTGTTTCTTTCCGAGTTAATGGTGACGATGACAATGTTGGTGAGGCCGTGGTTTCGCCTGAAGAGAGAGACGATTGTGTGAGCGCAATCCTGCAAAAATATCCCAACGACCACTTAGATTTTTTCATAGAATTTCTGTGTAAACGGTGTTTTGAAGACATGTTGAGTGAAGACTTAGAAGAATCGGAATACGGTGATTATGGTAGTGGTTCTAGAACGATTCATTATCGGACAGAATAATCTCACCCCGCTTTGCCACACCTACCAATCGTGAGGCAACATTGACAGTATCACCGATTACCGTATAGTTCATATAGGTTGGGGAGCCGACGTTGCCGATGATGATTTCACCTTTGTTGATGCCTATGCCTAAGCCAACTTGAACATCATAGACTTCTCGCCAAGACGTATATAAATGACGAAATTCTTGCAGCATCTCGGTGGCCGCGTAAATAGCACGAAGGGCGGCATCGTTATCGTTCCATCATAATGGTAGCCTACGTCGGTGAGCATGGTGAAAAATTCGTTCAGCAAGGCAACGACTTGTTTCGGTCGGAGCTTTTCTGACATGGAGGTGAAACCGCGCAAATCAGCGAATAATATCACGGCCTCTTGGCGATTTTGTTGATCGGCCAGAATTTCTGCTTTTTCAGGGTTTTCCAAGATTTCATCCACCCATTTAGGTGAGATGTATCGTTTAAACATGTCCCGGAGTTGTTCTTTGTGCGCGTCTTCCAGTTGTGCCCGTGCGTGTTGATAACGGAGTAATGAGCGCACTCGTGCCATCAGTTCTTCACGGTTAATCGGTTTAGAAA
>NBMI01000076.1 GCA_002085445.1 Candidatus Parabeggiatoa sp. nov. 2 | reverse complement strand
TGAAACCTAAATAAACTGACAAATCAATTCGTTTATCCGCGTAATTCGTTGTACTTAATTTAATAATAAGTACAACGACACTTAGACTCAACGAATTTTATCAATCGTGTCGTTGAGTGAATCGGTTGTATTATCAATGGGTTATACATGGTTGAACAAGTTGATTGTACCTTGAAACTTAAATAAACTGACAAATAAATATCGTGTCGTTGAGTGAATCTGTTGTATTATCGATGGATAATACATGATTGAACAAGTTGATTGTACCTTGAAACTTAATATTCAATGAGTTAGCAAAAACTGATAGGTGCTAACTAAGGGTATAGTGCGTCGTGGCTTATCAGAAGTTATGATGGGCGTTGCGATGTTCTATCCTACGCTCGCTTTCATTTTTGTTCTTCTTCCTGAATTTCAATAAATTTATCACTGGCACCACAATAACCACCTTCGTCTGTGAGTAATCTGATCAGGGTATTGCAATGAGGGCAATTAAAAGGTTCATCATCAGTCCAATCTTCGATGACTATATAATGATCACAGGCAGGACAATTCATTGATAATCTCCTAGATGCCATAATATTTTGAGCGGCAAAGTCTAACGGTTTTACTCCATCGCTCGCTTCCAAGATAAATCTGGCCGACTCCAGCGCTTTATGAGTTAACACGTTTTTCAACCCATTGATACAATTCATGCAATATATTCCGCTGAGAAACACGCACACTTCCCTGTTCTGAAGAAACATCCCCATAAATCGCTTTTATCTCTATCTCAGACGGCGATAATTGTTGTCTTTCCTTTTCCGCTTGATGCTGTTTCAAATACGCTTGGTGTGCAAACACCATGTAAGCGTTTGCTAAGTTGACTGCTTCTGTGGCAGAACTAATGGGTAAAAGATTGGCGCGTTGCCATCGATCTGACAGAGACGTATATTGTTCTCCAATCGTAGCAAAGCTCCCTTCTTGTCCAGCAATAATGATAAAAAGTCCTTTCCAATTAAAAGTATTGATTAATCCTTTCAAAGCTTGGATATATTCTGATCTGACAGGCAGTTTGAGTAACTGCACTTCTTCAAATTCATCAAGTAAAAGTATGATTTTGTTAAGTAACCCTTGAGACTCTAAGCAGTCAACAATTCTCCTCAGATAAGGAAATGCAACGGCTGGCGGCATACGTTCCTTAGACCAAATATTGTACTTTTCCCGTTCATGAACATACGTTTGATAACCACTCATCCAACGCATTAAAAAGCGCGCTGATTCTTCTAAGCTTTGCGGCTCTTTACTCTCAGAGATTTTTTTAAAAAAACGCGCTAAATCAGTCCCTTTTGAAGAAGCGGGTAATATTGGCTTGTTTTTCAATAATTCATAGAAAATATCGTCACCGATGGCTTGAATGATTTTTTCGAGCAGTTGCTGTGGTGCAACTAACCGACTAGGGATATACTGATGTACAGTATATTTTAATTTTCCGTGTGCTTTTTGTAATTCCCAGTCAAGATGTTGCAGAAAGTTACTTTTGCCAATACCGCGAGCTCCTTCCATTGCCCAGAAACCGCCCCGGCTCTTTTCGGATAAAAAACCTAACAAATGTTGACGGATAGACTCTAATTCTGGACGCTCAACATAGATTTCAGGACGCACTTCACCACGAATAGGAAACGGATTTTGTAAGTAACCAAGGGTTTCATATTCGGCTATTTGACTGGAAGACTCAAGTTCGGATAAAAAACTCATGTCGTGTCCTCCAAAGGTATAATAACTTGACAAGATTTACCGGGTATCAAAAAATCTCCGGCACCAAGATCAATAATCGGGTGTTCAACCCCATCTTTACCCGGTATCAGTGCTTTCATTTTAACGCCTGATAGACCTTCTGAGCGTATTATGGTATCAGGAACGGTGCCTCCTACTTCTATTTTGCCCTGCTTAAAAAGTTCAAACACCCCAGCACGAAAATTAGGCAATGAAAGAGGCGTAGACTTGAGCAATGTGGTAAATACCCTATCAACACGAACAGCACGACTTATACTGTTAGCTTGATGCCTGAAATTAATCGCTGTGTTCAGTATCAAAGTAGCCGCTTCCGGTAGTGGTTTCCATTCGGTTTTCCACGATTTACCATTAAGACGCACTAAAATACCAAAAGCATTAGCGAGCAGTAATTGACTTTTTATCATTTTAAGTGAGAAACCTAATTGTTCAGCAAGTTTATCATCTACTGTCCAATTGGACAGAGTTAAAACGTCTTTAAGTTTTCGTTGTGGTTGAAGGTAAAGAATATCTTGACTGGCATTACGAAGCCATTCATACCATTCAATGACCGTTTCAACTTTTAATTGTTTCCAAGCCTCCATCAATTCGTTACCGCGTAAAGTCATTTTTAATGTGCTACCTTTCTTTTCTACCCATCCTAGTGCTTGAAGATAGGCTCGAATATCAGGCGTTATTTTAGCTGATTCCTCTACCGTTGTAGCACCGGCAATCTTATGCAAACCCTCAATCAAATTATGTGGCGGTGGCGCTCGCTGTGGAACAGATGCCTCCGTGATAGGGGTTGTTGTCAAATTAATCGTCGGTTTTTTACCATTCAGAACTTGTTGAACGGTACAACGTTCACAAGAATGCACTTTTTTTTCATAAGATTGTGGTTCTAAATCATTTAATTCAAGTCGTGCCCGTTCACGTTCTCCTGATGGCAATGTCCAAATCTGTTGTTCCGCTTTTCCACTTAATTGAAGTGTTATATTTTCCCAATTCCATAACCAGTCTTCAATAAATTCTTCTACGGGTAAATGATAAGGTATCAAGCTACGGGGTTCGATATAAGGAGAACCAATCACGCGCACTTCTGGTATTTGTGGCAACCATGAGTATCCCACCTGAAATTCTTCCAAGTCTGCTTGTATAGCAAGCTTGGCATCGCCCGTGACTAACCAAACTGGAATATGGGAAAAAATAACGCGTTGATTTCTTGCCGCTTCTAATATTAATCGATCTCGGTGATAATTTGAACCATCTTCATTAGAGGATGTCAATTCTTCAGCCGTAGAACTCCCCCGTTCAGAACCAAAGTAACGTACCATTGGTTGAGGTGGACGGATAAAATAAATAATCATACCAGCCTGTTTAAGCCTACGCAAGGCGCGTGCGGTTGCAACTTGGAGACGCTGAAATCTTCGTTCACGCAACCAGTCAAGCATTTCATTTTTATGACTTTTCACCGGCTTACTTGAAGCCTTGTTCCTACCTGATCGTTCCCGCTGACGTTGAATTTCCATATAAACTTGATCGGGTACTGCCAAATGGGTAGGTTTTCCGGTTCTAAGACGAACAGCTTGCTCAAAACTGCCGTTAAACAAGGAAGAAGTATCAGCAACCAAACAGATAGGCTCTGGTGAGAGCAACGCTTTTTCAAAACGTTCAACAAAGTGAACCGGCATTAAACCTAAACGACACGCAATACTTACAAATATTTGTCGCATCTGACTGTCGATATCGGCATCGCCAAAGGTACAGAATTTTAGAGACCATTGACCGGTTTTATCAGAACTCTGTTCAGCAGGATTAATAACTAAGCCACCAAAATTGACTTGTTGATTTGCCCGTTGTGAACCTAAAATATAACACCCCGGTTTGATTTGAACAGATAGCATTTTTTACTCCAAGACTAAGGCAAATTGTTTATTTTTACCAAGCATCAACATATCTCGACTAAGAAGTGTTAGGACAAGCGACAAATCAACCTCGATTTCTTGATCACCAAAGCTCCATGATATCACTTGTCGATTTTCCTCACTTGTATCTGGTATCAATGCAGCCAGTTGTTCAAGACGACTCAATTCTAATTGATTGCCTTGCCACGTTTTAATTTGCATAATTGGTGTTGCCCAATCGGCTACAATAGCCGGCTCAGCCCGATCAAGTCCTAATGAAGGACTTTCAAGCAATGGCTCTTGCATTTCTTCGTCATTTGTATCAATAAGGCGTATTTTCATAAATTATGAACTCAATAAACTGATGATAAGTACCTTCGCCAATAATTTTCAGGTATTTTAAGTGTAGGTAACTTTTTTTAATGGTTTTACTCCATCGCTCGCTACCAAGATAAATATTGGACTCCAGTGCTTGGTACCAAGATAAATCTTGGACTCCATTTTAAATCTCGTCAGGATTGACACCCAAAGCCCGTAATTTTTCTGCTAATTGAGCCGCTCGTTGCTTGGCTTGAACGGCCTCTTGTTTGGCTTGAACGGCCTCTTGTTTAGCTTGAACGGCCTCTTGTTCGGCTTGATTAGCCTTTTGTTCGGCGGCTTCTTGTGCCGTCGGTAGTAAAACACCGTCCAAAGTTGCACATCGTAACCAGTGAGCCTCAACATCTTTGTAAACGCCTTGCCAACGTATCAATGCTAAACCCAGCCCAATCTTCAGAGTTAAACGGATCATACCAAAAATATTCTGGTACTCGTAACTTATTTTGATAAATCTGCTTTTTTTCCTGTTTATCGGTGTCTCGCGTACTATCCGATAACAGTTCAATCACAACATCCGGAGTTTTACCTGGGGTGATGAAAAGGAGGTTCCAACGGGTTCTAAAACTTGAACCAAATTTTATTCCTATTAATAAAATTACTTTTAAAAACAATCAGTTAAGTATTATTTAACTCATTAATCATTAATCATTAATCATTAATCATTAATAATTTTCTTTACCCCCTTCTTCCCAAACCACCCAACTTTTACGCCCTGAAAGGGCGGTGTTAATATAGCCCAGGGCAACGCCCTGGGTTAGAAGAATTAAGTTTTAAGCCCTGAAAGGGCGGTGTTAATATAGCCTAGGGCAACGCCCTGGGTTAGAAGAATTAAGTTTTAAGCCCTGAAAGGGCGGTGTTAATATAGCCCAGGGCAACGCCCTGGGTTAGAAGAATTAAGTTTTAAGCCCTGAAAGGGCGGTGTTAATATAGCCCAGGGCAACGCCCTGGGTTATAAGTAAGCCCTGAAAGGGCGTATTGAAGCGAATGGCAAGTCTATTGATTACTGATTACTGATAATTGTTCTCGCAAACCGGATGAGCGGCTGATTTTTTGTAATATCGCTTGTTTAAACACTTGCTCATTTCCCCATACGCTTACGCTTTGTTTAGCGCGAGTCATCCCAGTATAAATTAATTCACGGCTCAAGACGGGAGAAATTGGGTTCGGCAATAATATCAGCACATTCTCAAATTCTGAGCCTTGGCTTTTATGAATCGTCATGGCATAAACGGTTTCATGTTCGGGCAGGCGATTAGGCCAAAATGCGCGGACTTGTCCATCTTTATCGGGAAAAAAAGCCTGTAATTCATTATTGTTAGCCGGGTTTCTGAGTATGATACCAATATCGCCATTGAAGAGTTGAAGTCGGTAGTCATTGCGAGTAATCATAATCGGGCGGCCGTGATACCAGCGAGCGTTAGTCCGTATTCGTCCCGTTTTGCTTAATTCTTGTTCTATTCGGCGATTGAGGGCCTCTACACCATAAGGCCCACGACGAATAGCTGCTAAAATTCTAAATTGCTGATAGGTTTGCAAAACTTTTTCGGGCTGTGGCGTAACGAGGTAACGGGAAAAACCAGCCACCATTTGGTCGATGAGGCCGGTGGGCATTCTTTCTAATGGGCTTATTGGGTGCCAATTGACATCGGGATAGTTTTCTGATTTAAGAATACGCAAAGCTTCTTCACTTTGCCCCTGCTTAACCGCCAGTGCCAATGCCCCTATCCCACTATCCTCGCCAAAGCGATAACTTTTGTCTAATAAAACGATACTGTCTTGGAGAGGTTGATCATTGGCAATGGGTAATTGGTTATCAGAAATTGCGGATTGGGAATGGTCTTCCTCTATTTTATCTTGCCCCTTGCCTATTTTTATTGGCTCTTGGCCCGTTTCTGTTGGCCCCTTTTCCGTTGGCACTCCATTTACCCCGCCCCTTTCCCCTTTCTTTCCCGCTTCACAAATATCGCCTAGCACTGTGCCGGCTTCTACCGAAGCCAATTGATCTTTGTCGCCCAGCAAAATCCAACGGGCCGATTTAGGTATCGCTTGTGCCAATTTAGTCATCAAGGCTAAATCTACCATTGAGGCTTCATCAACTACTACCACATCATACGGTAAGAGATTGCCAGCATGACTGCGAAAATAGGGCGAGTTGGGCCGGCTACCGAGTAGACGGTGTATCGTGTAAGTTTCGGTAGGAATAGCCGCTTTGATGCTGGGAGCGCAGTTTAAATCGTGTAAAGTCTGTGTAATCGCCTCCAGCAAACGGACGGCCGCTTTGCCCGTCGGTGCCGCTAAGGCTATGTTTAGGTTTGGCTTTTGTTCCAGTAATAATGCTAAAATTTTGGCAACTGTAGAGGTTTTTCCGGTACCCGGCCCGCCAGAAATAATGCAAAAATTGCGTAGTACCGCTGTGCGTGCGGCGATTTTTTGAGATACATTGTCTTGGGCGGATTTTTCCAGAAACAAGCGCGACAAGCCTTCTTCCAAAGTGTCATGGTTAACATCACGACGTTGGAGGCGGCAACGGGCGCGAATCTGTGCCGCGAGTTGTTGCTCATAATCCCAATATCGATACAAATAGAGACGGTGCTTGTCGAGAATTAACGGGGTATAATTTCCGGGTTGCCCAACCACCCTACAATTAAGTAGAGAATCTCGCCAGTGGGATAAATTGGGACAGGGTAACGTATCTGTGCCCGGTTCAGGCTGTGGCGGGAATGACTGCTCGGCCAGTGCCTCCAAATCCACGCAAGAAGAGCCAAGTGTGGTGAAATGACTCGCGAGTGCTGCACCAATCAATAAGGCCTCATTCGCACCCTCAGAGAGGGTTGCCATAAATTTGGCAAAATGTACGTCTAGGTCTGAAAAAATACCAAGATCGCGCAGGTGTTCGATGGTTGTTAGCATATTTTTTTGAAATAGTTCTTTGTACAGGATAATTTATTTAAGTCATTGATTGTCAGATTTCTATGACATTAAGTTAAGCCTTAGAATAAATTCTAAGGCTTAAAGCTAAAGTACCCTAAAGGGCACTATTAGTAGGCTTTAGCCTCAATGCCATTAACATTCGCGGGTGGTCTGCCCCTACCAAACCTTAGCTTTCAGGGGCTGTAGGGCTTTCCTAAGTGTTCGCCCTGGACTTAATGGCATTGACTATTAGTAGGCTTTAGCCTACTTAAGCTTTTAGCCTCAGAATTTATTCTGAGGCTTAATGGCATTGATTATCAGTCGTTTTGCTCTCAATGAGTGACGCACCGAACCGCGAAATTATACCGGACACCGGTATAATTTATCTGAAAATGTCTGTATGGCAACGTCTTGGGTTAAATAGAGTACGTTCCGTATATCAAAGCCCAATCCACAAAAACCTGCCCTCATTTTATAAGTACCTTTCCCCGAGCCGGGGTTTGCGGCTAAGACCATGTAAAAGGAGGATTTTGATGAAAATTACCGACGATGAACTTAAGCTACGGTTGGAAAGTCTGGAAACCGAGCAAAATCGTCTGAACGGAATATTAAATGATGTGCATGAATTGAAGGTTAAAATTAACAATCTCAAAATAACCTTGACGCACCACGACGATGTGACAACCCCGTTGGTCTTGACAAATAACGAGAAAGCGACTACTACAAAACAACTGAATACCACACCGACACCAAGCGGCCGTTCTGATAGGCATGGCTATATAGTTTGCTTGATGTTCAATCCTAAATCACCGCCTGAATGGTCTGGGAAAGAATGGCATAGACATGGTAAGGGTAAGTGTTATACCAGTTCCGAGCAAGCTTATCAGTGCTTGCTACAACTTCGGAAACGGTGGCCCGGTTATCCTTTACAAGTCTTGGAAAGTTCGTTGGGATCAATTGAGCATGTTGATTCTGAATAAGCCCCGCCGGTTTGTAGTAGTCGCTTTAGCGACTATTACCGCTCGTTATGAGCCTCAAAAATACTTTTGTTTACCCACTTAAATGTACGCGGTTTTAATAGCATAAGTCCCAAAACCACCACGACGGTTTTGATATCACACATTTATTAATATTATTTATATGGCCCTAGATGAAGTTTGTACGAGAAGGAAACGGTAGAATGCCACCCTACCTCTCAGATAGATAATAAACGGTAGGAACATATTTTGCATGCACCAACGCTTAAAGATAACAACTAGCCCTATTTTAAGTAAGGGTGCGGTAACAGGGCGAATTTATAGGGTTTGTGCGCCTAAGCCCTCTCAACTGGAGGATTCTGATGACAAATTTTTCTGAAGAACTAGAACAACGTTTGAAATCTATGGAAATAGAGCAAGAACAGCAGAGCCGGGTCATAAATGATCTGGGCGAGATGGATGAAATCATTCGCAACATCGAAGCCGCATTGGCAAAGATTGACAATTATCGGATCAAGCAAAGCGAAGATTCTTTTGAACGGGACGAGCTTGAGGAAACAAGGAGAATGGAACGGGAATTGGAACGCATGGAAAAACAAGAATTGGGAGGCCCGGGCAAAGGCATTGCCCCCAAGCGCTCGTCAATGCAATCGATCTCGCCCGAACAGCCCCAAAAGACGGCACTAAAGCCAAGCACGAATCCTACGACACCGAGCTATGTCATTTGCTTGATGTTAAATCCCAAATCACCGCAGGAATGGTCAGGGAAAGGATGGCGTGAACCGGGCAAGGGTTTGCGTTATACGAATCTTGAGCAGGCTAAGCAAACCTTCCAAAAGCTTAAGAAACAGTTGCCTAGCTACCCTTTGAAAATCTTTAAAAGGTAGTTCTGGAGTGGTTGTTTTGGTAATTGGTAATGAGAATATATTAATAAAAAGCGCTTTAAAATCAATTTATACTCCGCACGGGCACAACTTGCACTTTTGTCCTGCACGATCCATGCGAGAAGTTCAAGTTCCCTCACAGCGCGGGGGGTTGGTAGGGGCAGACCTGTGTGTCTGCCCTTTCAGGCTAAAGTTTCCGCTGCGGAAAACTTTAGCCTGAAAAACTTAATGGCATTGACTCAAAGGCTTTAGCATAATAACAGATCGCTTAACTATGTCCACACACACCGCATCATTACTTCAATTTAACGAACAACGCTACGCGCCTCCAAGCCTATTGTTCCAATGGCATGTCACGGAGCGTTGCAATTTACGCTGTGCCCACTGTTATCAAGATAATTATGCACGCGATGAACTCAGTTTTGCTGAGTTGCTCAACATCTTGGCGCAATTTAAGGCATTATTGGCGGCCTTGAGTCAGCGCCGCGGTAAGCGTATTCGTGCCCATATTACTGTCACCGGTGGCGAGCCATTTGCGCGGCGTGATTTTATCGACTTGTTGGAAGTGTTTGCCGCGCACCGCGCTTTATTTAGTTTTGCGATTCTCACTAATGGCGTTTTTATTGATGCAGCGTTGGCGCAACGTCTCAGCAAACTCGCTCCCAGCTTTGTGCAAGTCAGTATTGAGGGCACCGCTGCTACCCATGATAGTATTCGTGGCGAGGGCAATTTTGCCCAAACCGTTGCCGCTATCAAGCGTCTGAGGCGCGCGCGTATTCGTACCCTGATTTCGTTTACGGCCCACCGCAAGAATTTCCGCGAATTTAGAGAGGTGGCTAAATTAGGCCGACGCTTGCGCGTGGATCGTGTGTGGGCCGATAGGTTGATTCCTTGGGGTAGTGGTGCTAAATTACGTCAACTGGTAATGACACCGGCTGAGACTAAAGCCTTTTTTGAGATAATGGAACAAGCGCAAACAGAGGCTAAACGCGCTTGGTTTAATCGCACTGAAATTGCTATGCACCGTGCCCTGCAATTCCTCGTGGGAGGCGGCCGCCCTTATCATTGTACGGCGGGAGATACTTTGCTCACGGTGCAACCTAATGGTGATCTCTATCCGTGCCGACGGATGCCTATTCGTGTTGGTAATTTGTTGGAAAGGCCTATGCTTGAACTGTACGATAATTCTGCACTATTGCGTCAACTCCGCAGCCCATTGCAAGTCAGTGAAGGTTGTCAGGATTGTTTTTATGCGAAACTGTGTCGGGGTGGATTAAAATGTCTTGCGTATGCAGTTAAGTGTAGTCCGTTTAAGGCCGATCCGGGGTGTTGGTTGTTGAATAACGATTAATATATCCGATGTTTAGCACACATCGGATGTGTTTTCCAAAAGATGAGTACAACTCCTGCACGCTTAGTACAACTAATGACGCTTAGTACAACTAATTACGCTTAGTACAACTAATTACGCTTAGTACAACGAATTACGCTTAGTACAACGAATTACGCGGATAAACGAATTCTCGATGAGTACAACTCCGGCGTGCTCAGTGCAACTCTTTCTCGATGAGTACAACGAATTACGCGGATAAACGAATTGAATATGAGTACAACTAATGACGCTTAGTACAACTAATTACGCGGATAAACGAATTAAAGATGAGTACAACTCCGGCGCGCTTAGTACAACTAATTACGCGGATAAACGAATTGAAGATGAGTACAACTCCGGCGCGCTTAGTACAACTAATTACGCGGATAAACGAATTGAAGATGAGTACAACTAATGACGAAGTACAGCCAAACTTCGTTCTGGAACGCCTATTACGCGTTGAACATTGAGTATAAGGGCCCTTATGCCAGATGAAAAATCCGTTTATACCCCAAATTCGTTGTACTCTCACTGTACCTGTTATTCGTTTATCCCGCTTGTGTCGCTGTACTTCATCCTTGCTTATACCAAATCCTTGTAGTTATTTATACTTGACAAATTCCAAACACCATGCCTATCATATCAACCTTCATAACACATCGCCGCCTTAATCACAAGGAGGCCGCGGCCATGAAATAGTACAACTAATGACGCTTAGTACAACTAATTACGCGGATAAACGAATTAAAGATCAGTACCGCGAATGACGAAGTACAGCGAATTATCGATGAGTACAGCGAATTACGCGGATAAACGAATTAAAGATGAGTACAACTAATGACGCTTAGTACAACTAATTACGCGGATTAACGAATTGAAGATGAGTACCGCGAATGACGAAGTACAACTAATTACGCGGATTAACGAATTATACTTAACTAGGCCACAAACTAAACTAAACTGTCATTTCTTTCGCTAAGAGAGTTTGTAGTAGGCGCTTTAGCGCCTAAGTTTGTAGGCGCTTTAGCGCCTAAGTTTGTAGGCGCTTCAGCGCCTAAGTTTGTAGTAGGCGCTTTAGTGCCTAAGTTTGTAGTAGGCGCTTTAGCGCCTAAGTTAGTAGTAGGCGCTTTAGCGCCTAAGTTTGTAGGCGCTTTAGCGCCTAAGTTTGTAGTAGGCGCTTTAGTGTCTGTCACAAAATAACTTGAAAAATTTTTATCAATTTGATTATAATTTGCTCTACAAGCGTTGCGCGTGTCGCGTCGCAAAACATGTTTTTAAAGTGGGCCAGCTTGTAGAAATGATAGGCCTAATTTTGCCAATGGCCCATCATTTTAATAAACTAAAAAAGCCCCAACGGGGCGAGATTAATATAGCCAGGGGCATCGCCCCTGGGCTACAAGGAATGTATTTTAGAAAGGATTTAAACTAAAAAAGCCCCAACGGGGCGAGATTAATATAGCCAGGGGCATCGCCCCTGGCAAGCCCCAACGGGGCGAGATTAATATAGCCAGGGGCATCGCCCCTGGCAAGCCAGGGGCATCGCCCCTGGCAAGCCCCAACGGGGCGATAATTACGCGGATAAACGAATTAAAGATGAGTACCGCGAAACGCAGTGGCGGAACGCCAATGACGAGGATAAACAAATGAATGTCAATACGATAACTAAAATCGTCTGGCTCTGAGCGCGTCTTGGCGCTGCTGAGTGCTTGCGATTTCTCACAGTCGCCCAAAGATAGGGGCGGTAATGGTGCGCCCGTTACCACCCCTAATCATCAAAGCAACGAAGAAGGCCGTCCTCTTTCTCAGAACATTACCGAACAACGACTCGCTTTAGTCATTGGCAATAGCGATTATCTGGGCGACTTTTTGCCCAATCCCAGTAATGATGCTAAAGACATCGCTAACCTGTTGCGGGGCTACGGTTTTACCGTTATCCATAAACAAAACCTCAATCAAGAGCAAATGGATCTCGCCATTATCGACTTTGGACAACGTTTAAGCCAAGGTGGCGTCGGATTGTTTTATTTTGCCGGGCATGGCATCCAAATCAATCAACATAATTACCTTATCCCTATCGGCCCCAAAATCCCAAAAGCCCGACTTGTCAAATACCGTGCCATTGATGCCCAATTTGTGGTGGACTTGATGCAGGAGGCCGGTAGTCGCGTCAATATCGTTATTTTCGATGCTTGCCGCAATAATCCTTATCGTAGCTATTTTCGCTCACAAGACGGCTTAACGGCTATGACGGCCCCGCAGGGCACTATCATTAGTTATGCTACCGCACTCGGCCAACAAGCCTCTGATGGCAACGGGCGCAATGGTTTATTCACACAATATCTATTAAAGGCCATCCAAACGCCCGGCTTAACCATAGAGGAAGTCTTTAAACAAACTGCCCGGGGTGTTCAACAGGAAAGCAGTGGTAAACAAGTGCCTTGGCGCTTATCTTCGCTCACGGACGACTTTTGTTTTACCACTTGCGCGAAAAGAACAACGGTTGATAAACAACAGGCATTACAACAGGCAGAAACGGCCAGAAAGGCCGAAGAACAACGCTTAGCCCAGTTACGCCAACAGCAACAAGCGGCCGAAACCGCCAGAAAGGCCGAGGAACAACGATTAGCCCAATTACGCCAACAACAGGCCGAGAAAGCGAGAAAGGCCGAAGAACAACGCTTAGCCCAACTACGCCAACAGCAACAAGTGGCCGAAACGGCCAGAAAGGCCGAGGAACAACGCTTAGCCCAATTACTGCAACAAGCGACTTTAGCCTTTACTCGTTATTAACGCAAAAAGGCAACGGGAAAAAGAGAGCATGGGGCCTTCCATCCAAAGCGAGCGTCGCGTAGACTCCTTAGCCGCTAGTGCAAGAGAGCGGAAATACCCTGATTATAGCGGATTTTGTTGATACGTTGTCAAAGTGCCAACCCCGTAGGGGTTGAATGTGACCTGTGGGAAATGTGCTCCCCGACGCGCCAACCCCGTAGGGGTTGAATGTGAATAGCCACAGGTGCAACCTGTGGGAAATGTGCTCCCCGACGCGCCAACCCCCGTAGGGGTTGAATGTGAAACGCAGTAATTCGCGGAGCGAGATAATAGCCACAGGTGCAACCTGTGGGAAATGTGCTCCCCAACGCGCCAACCCCGTAGGGGTTGAATGTTAATAAGTATGATATTGATATAATCACTAAAAAACAAATTATACATTTCAACAGTTACAATCAGAAAAAGATTGAATTCTACATGGATTCGTTTTATCAGTTATTATAAATAACGAATCCTTGTAGTTGCTTTATCTAACGAAACCCAGTAGTTGAGTTGCTTTATCCGTTCATAAGCAACGAATCCGTGTAGTTGCTTTATCCGTTCATAAGCAACGAATCCGTGTAGTTGCTTTATCCGTTCATAAGCAACGAATCCCTGTAGTTGCTTTATATAACGAATCCTTGTAGTTGCTTTATCCTTTTTTATAACGAATCCCTGTAGTTGCGTTATATAACGAAACCCAGTAGTTGCTTTATCCGTTATTATAACGAATCCCTGTAGTTGCTTTATCTAACGAAACCAAGTAGTTGCTTTATCCGTTATTATAACGAATCTCTGTAGTTGCGTTATATAACGAAACCCAGTAGTTGCTTTATCTAACGAAACCCAGTAGTTGCTTTATCCGTTATTATAACGAATCCCTGTAGTTGCTTTATCTAACGAATCCCTGTAGTTGCGTTATATAACGAAACCCAGTAGTTGCGTTATATAACGAAACCCAGTAGTTGCTTTATCCGTTATTATAACGAATCTCTGTAGTTGCTTTATCCGTTATTATTATAACGAATCCCTGTAGTTGCGTTATATAACGAATCCCTGTAGTTATTAACACCCGGAGAACCATATGAACAAGACAAACCCATCCAACCTTCCCAAAACACTACTCGCCGCTTGCTTGCTACTAAGTAGCCTCAATGCCACCTGTGCCGACGACAAACTCTTCTTCCCAACCACAGAAGAAGAAATCATCAACGCCCTAACCCTCAAGCCCAAAATGCGCGGCCCCGGCGGCCTTAGCCAAGACGAACCAGAACCACCCAAAGTAGGCGCACTCATTCACTTCGACTTTGACTCAGCCGACATACTGCCAGAATCTCACTCACTACTACACAAATACGGGCGCGTATTGCAAGGCCCACTCGCCGACGCGATTTTAGTCATCGCCGGACACACCGACAGCATCGGCCCAAAACTCTACAACTTCTATTTATCCTACCAACGGGCCTTCGCTGTAAAAACCTTTTTAATATCCCATTACCAAGTAGCAGACAAACGTTTTATAATCAAAGCCAACGGCGAAAGCCAACCCATTAACACCAATCGAACAGAACAAGGACGCGCCATGAATCGTCGCGTAGAATTTGTTCGTATTGAATAACCACCCTAGAATCATGGCATGGATTCCAAACGGAAAACGGCCTCTTCCAAAGCTAAAGCTTTGGACTCCAGATTCCAAACGGAAAACGGCCTCTTCCAAAGCTAAAGCTTTGGACTCCAGATTCCAAACGGAAAACGGCCTCTTCCAAAGCTAAAGCTTTGGACTCCATAAATTGCCAAAGCTAAAGCTTTGGACTCCAAGAATTGCCAAAGCTAAAGCTTTGGACTCCAAGAATTGCCAAAGCTTGCAGCTTTGGACGGAATTGCAAACAGAAAAATGACTGACAAAAAACACTATTTTGCTTACGGTTCAAATATGAACCCAGAACGACTGAGAAAAAGAATAGGCTATTTACCGCCTTCACGAAAGGCCCTATTACAAGAATACGCCCTTCTCTTTAACAAGAATAGCTACAAAAATCCAACAGAAGGTTTCGCAAATATTGTTCAACAACCAAACTCCCAAGTAGAAGGCATCCTTTATGAAGTAACTGATAAAGACATTGCCAAACTAGACCAATTTGAAGGAGTACCTACGCATTACAATCATCAACCAATCAAAGTTGAATGCGAAGGAAAAATTACCAACGCATTAACTTATATTGCGGCGACGATTAAAGAAGGTTTAAAACCTTCACCCGACTATTTAAACCACTTACTAGCCGGCAAAGCATACCTGTCAGAAGCTTACTATCAACAATTAGCAAACACAACTTGCTTATAGGTTAAGCAACAAAACACCTACAAAAAGTCTCAAACTGTCAGCGCGACAGAGGGCCATAACTTAAATTAAAAACATCCAAAGTACTTTATGGCCCTCAAAATCGAGCCTCCAAATAACCATAAAAATTATATGTAAATAACAGGTACCCGCGTATCACTACTCTGCCAAACTAACGTTTGGACGAGTGTTTGGACTTCTTCCAAACTTCAGTCCGACTAGTGCAGGAGAGCGGAAGTTCCCGTACCAACAGCCAACAGCTAAAGCAGTTGTCTGAAAGCTAAAGTACCCTAAAGGGCACTGAGTTAGCAGGTTTTAACCTACTCCGCTTTTAGCGCAGAGGAACCGCTCATGGCGGTGGTACGGGTATTTCCGCTTTTTTGCACTAGTTGCGTGAAGCTTAAAATCGCCTACTACAAACGGGCCTTTTCCTTAACTCAATGACATAATTTGCCAAAGCTGAAGCTTTGGACTCCAAGATTTGCCAAAGCTAAAGCTTTGGACTCCATAGCTTTAGCTTTGGACTAACAACGCTGCTTGTGCTATCTCAAGCAGTGCTTTTTCTAATTGGGCATTCAGTTTTTTATCAATTTTTTGTTTTTTAACCATTTTAGTCAAAATAGTCCCCAGTTCTTGACTATTATTTTGACCATTGAGATGAGGTAATAATACGGTTGCGATGGCACTCAGGTTGGTAAATTCGCAGCGTAAATTAATCAGGGATTGTTGCCCACGCGCCGCTAAAAAGCGAGCTAAAGGGCTGGCAGTGGGATAAGTGCCAAGCGTTGTTACAAACGGAGGTGGCTCAATATTCAATTCTATCGCTTCAAGGCAATAAAGACGCAACAATTTTTTGGCGAACGTTTCTCGCAAGGCGGAGTCAGAAGCGGATTGTGGCAATTGTTGACAAGCATACTTGAATAAGGCCTCAAAAGAAATTCGGTGCGGATAAAAACTCAATAGATAACGGATGGCCGTTTTTATCAACGGGTGTTTGATAGTGATAATTTCACCGTCAGCCTTTTTGAATTGAGCCGAGTCTTCTGAGTCTTCTTTTCCAACGGGCTGGAGTGATGGGGGGGCCGCAATATAACATTCTGGGAGTCTTTTCCAATCAAGTTCACGACTAATAGACATGTCTTGATGACATAACAGCGAGCGGCGTAACGTCCGATTAAGAAAAAAATCCATATACTGTTCTTGCTTAAAAAAGTCACCCTGAAAAAACTCCTCAAAAGTTTCAACAACTTGCTGCGGAAAAGACAACATTAAATAATGCCGAAACTCAATATCAGTAACATAAGCCAAACGATGTTGGGTAGCCTGTTTAATAAATTGGTGAAAATAAACAGGGTGATTCTCTTCTTCTAATAAGTCATGGTATAAATAATTATCTGGCACCGCTTGCAATTGCTGCCATTTTTCTTGTAACAGCAAATCAAAAGCACCATTGCCCTGTTTACGAATATTAGCAAGAAACTGAAGTATCCCTTTCGCATGCATCATGCTGAGATGGAAAGGCGCGTCTGGCAATTGCTGCGTATGATACATCATCATATCGCGCACAATGTTCTCCGTATGCCAGCCTGGATAGATGTTATAACTGATATAAGCGATACCGTTGGCCGCTAAATGCTGCTGAATGAGGCTTAACACAGTTTCTTGCATTTCCTGAGGTATCCATGAATAAACGCCATGAGCAATAATGTAGTCAAACTTCCCTAATGACTCATCAACCTCATTCAAATCGAGTTGCTTGAGCGTAATATTAGGGAGATGAATAGCCTCTATCACTGCTTGCCCCGTTGCAATTTGCTTGGCAGAATAATCTATGCCCCATAACGAAGCTTGCGGCAAACTTTGGGCAATGGCAATCAAATTGGTACCATCACCACAACCTAACTCCAAAACGCGGCACTTTGCGACAGAGGGCGGCTTCAAACCAAACAGCGTCGCCAAAGTAGCCAATCTACCCGGATGAGTATCGGCATAGACTAGGGAAGGATAAGGTATTTCGTCATAAGTATTTGTTGTCATGATAATGGGTAATCAATCGGTAATCTGTAATCAATCGGTAATCTGTAATCGGTAATTTTCTGAGTATAACGGATGAAAGTTGATAGCTTATTAACACGCCAACCCGAAGGGGTTGAATGTGAATAGCCCCAGGTGAAACCTCAATACCATTAAGTTAAGGGCAACCATAAAGGATTGCCCCTACATGCCCATTAGATATTGTAGGGGCAATCCCTTGTGGTTGCCCTTTTCAGGATAAATGTAGGGTGCCGATAACTCTAATAGGAGATCAAAAAATAGATGTAAAAAGCCCCAAAGGGGCGATATTAATAGCCCCCAATTGCGCCTCATTAGCCATACTTTTTTTAGGTGTTTTATGACAAGGAGTCCTTATAGCATCTCGATTGAATGGGCTAGAAAATAAACGCGCTTTGACGCGCTTTGACGCAAGAGATATTTTAGGGTTATTTAGACGACTTGATTTAGGGGCCATAAAATCTTTTGAATGGTTTCAAATTGAGTTATGGCCCCCAATTGCGCCTCATTAGCCTTATGTTTTGTATGTGTTTTATTACAACGAGTCCTTATAGCTTTTTTATGAATGGGCTATATTTTCAAAAACGCGCTTTGACGCGCTTTGACGCAAGAGATATTTTAGGGTTATTTAGACGACTTGATTTAGGGGCCATAAAATGTTTTGAATGGTTTCAAATTAAGTTATGGCCCCCAATTGCGCCTCATTAGCCAGACTTTTTATAGGTGTTTTATGACAACGAATCCTTATAGCGCCTCGATTGAATGGGCTATAAAATAAACGCGCTTTGACGCGCTTTGACGCAATAAATATTTTGATTGGGTGAAACAAACAATTAATTCGTTTATCCACGTCATTCGTTGTACTTTTCAGCTTCCAATGTCAATAACACTGCATACTGACTTGGGCGACGATCACGAAAAACGCCCCAACTTGTCCGCTGAGCGCGTATTTCATCAAGATCAAAAGTCGTTGTCAACACAGTTTCTTCATTTCGCCCGGCCGCGCAGATAATTTCACCCGTTGGGCCGGCAATAAACGAAGAACCATAAAACGTTAATTCGCAAGAGTCGCCTTTTTCCGTGCCAACCCGGTTAGAAGCAATCACTGGCATCAAGTTAGCCGCGGCATGGCCTAGCATCACTCGTTGCCAATGTCCGCTAGAATCTATATGAGAGGCTTGCGGCTCAGAACCTATCGCGGTAGGATAAAACAATAATTCGGCCCCCTGCAAAGCCATCGCGCGCGCCGATTCGGGAAACCATTGGTCCCAACAAATCCCGACACCAATCACACCAAAGCGCGTTTGCCAGACTTTAAAACCTGTATCTCCTTGATTAAAATAAAATTTTTCGTTATAGCCCGGGCCGTCGGGAATATGAGTTTTGCGATAAAGGCCCAATTGACGGCCATCAGCATCAATAATCATTACTGAATTGTAGTATGCATTATTAGCGCGTTCAAAAAAACTGATTGGCAACACGACGTTGAGGGCGGCCGCTAAGGCACTAAAGCGAGCCAGTAATGGATTATCTTGTACTGGTTTAGCTAAGGCAAAATATTCCTCTTTTTGGTCTTTACAAAAGTAGGGTGTTTCAAACAATTCTTGCAGCAAAATAATTTGTGCGCCCTGTTGGGCGGCACGGCGTATTAATGATTCTGCTTTGTCGAGATTAGCGGCGGTATCCCAAGTGCAAGCCATTTGAGTGGCGGCGATGGTAACAGTCGTCATCGTTATTTGCCGTTTTTAGAAAATGTTGTTTCGGAAATTCATAAGCCCAATGCCATTAAGCGACGATGGTGGGCAACACGTTGCCCACCCTACAAAAGAACTTAACTATTATAGGGCCTTTACCTAAAAGGCCTGTTATTTTAGTCACAAATCACAATTCACAAATTCACAAATTCACAATTCACAATTCACAATTCACAATTCACAATTCACAATTCACCATTCATCATTCATCATTCATCATTCACCATTGATTCTTCTTCAATAAACTTAGTTTGTCCCAACCGGCTGTTGTTGAGTAATGCAATGAATGCTGCCCCCGCCATAAAAAAGATCAAGGGCATAAACGGGCACCACTTGGCGTTCTTTAAACGCGTTTGTAAGCGTCGCAATCGCCGCGTTATCGGCCGGATCATTAAAAGTAGGCATAACAATCCCGCCATTAGCAATATAAAAGTTAATATAAGAAAGTGCCAAACGCAACCCATTATCATCATCGCGGCGAGCCGGTTGCTCTATTTCAATGATTTCTAATTGACGGCCTTTGGCATCGGTGGCGCGGCGAAGACGGTGCAAATTGTCTTGCAAGGCTGTATAATTACTATCGCTTGGATCATGGCAAGTCAGGGCGGCCACCACGCCGGGGCGCACAAAGCATGCTAAATTATCAATATGCCCCGCCGTTTCATCATCCTGTAAACCTTGGCCTAACCAAATCACTTGACGAATGCCAAGAAAGTTGCGCAGACGTGCTTCAATCTCGCGGCGGCTTAAATGGGGATTACGGTTAGGATCAAGTAAAGATTCTTCGCTGGTTAATACAGTGCCTTCGCCGTCTACATGAATAGCACCCCCTTCTAAAATAAATGGGGCCGCATAGCGGCTTATTTGAGTAAGCTCTAATATCCGCTGTGCTAACAGCGCATCTTGTTGATAATCAACAATATTTTCTCTATTTTCTCCCCACGCATTAAACGGCCAATCAATACCAGCAACACCACCGTGCCCATCAATAACAAAAGTTGGCCCAGTATCGCGCACCCATGTATCATTTATTGGTAACGAGACAAACTCAACGCCTTCTCCACACCACCGCGCTGCCTCTTCGACATGCTCAGGCGGAGCAATCATCTTTACCGGCTCAAAACGAGCAATCGCTTGTACCACCGCGGCATAAGTCGCATGGACGCGGGCCAGTCCAAAAGGCCAACTTTCGGCACGACAAGGCCATACCATCCAACAACAACGATGAGGATGCCACTCCGCCGGCATGTAAAAATGAACTGGACTCTGAACTGGAGTCCAAAGCTTCAGCTTTGGCGAAATCTCCAAGACTCCGTCCAAACCTGAAGGTTTGGACTCCAAGACTCTGTTATAATAGATGTTTTCCATCACTCACTTTATAACATAAGGCTATGAATATAAATACATTTACCAACATTTCCGTCTGTTTCTTTTTAATCATGTCCTTTCTAGCCCCAACGATTAGTGCCTCTGAAACGGAGACTGTCACCAAACATCTCTGGCTAAATCTCGATAAAACCAACAATCAATGCCCAGAGGAGCTTGATTATTTCCCAGAAGGCGGCTTGCGGACATTTTATTGCCATGCCAAAACCTTTCTCTCTTACGAGAAATTGCAACAACTTTCCCCGTTGCCCATCTTCAGCAAAGGCCCCCATAGCAAAACTCAACTCAACTTGGCCGCCAAAAACGATTTTGGTTATTACAACAAAGACTTTGTGAAATGGCTCAGAGAAAACGCCATCCCGGCGGCACAAAACCCTCGCTTTAAAGCCTTAACTCGGTCATTGTATCATCAATACGTCAAACCCTTGGCGAGAGCTTACTATGTTGTCCACGAACGACTGATGGCTGACTCGGATTATCTTCAAAAAGAACAAGAGACTTACTTCAAATTAATCGAAGCCCAAAGTTTGCCAGAGTATTACGTCGATAACTATTTTGCCGAACTGATTGAACAAGGGTTCAATCTAATGTCGTCAAAACCGGCGTGTCGTTTTGGATTCGGCGCGTGATAGATGGTACTGAGGCCGAATTTTTTCAAGGCCTAGTGACACTCTTAGAAACATAAGATTCTGATTTTATCAATAAACATTACTGCGACAACGCCGAATTTGCCACTGACCAAATGGAATGTGCCGAAATCTATTATAAGGCCGCAGAGAAAGAATTAAACACACTCATTCAGCGACTCAAGGCGGAACTTGATGACGAAGGACGAAACAAACTGCAACAATCGCAACAGGCGTGGATTCAATTTCGTGATTTCAATGTGGAATTTTGGGCCTTGCCTTATCGGGGCGATCCAGAAGAAGTGGTGGCAAAAGTCAACCTAAAAACAGATATCACCAGAGAGCGCATAAGAGAATTGGAATCATTTGACGCGGCAAGAGAATGATTGTTTTTGGAACTGAAAAGTTATACTGAGCACGGTTATAAACTCAGTAGTTGAGAATGATGCTAAGATTAGAAGTCTGCGAGCGCTCGCCTTTAGTGGGCCGGTTCGTCATCGGCGAGAGTTTGCCTTTAGTGGGCCAGTTCGTCATCGGCGAGCGTTTGCCTTTAGTGGGCCGGTTCGTCATCGGCGAGCGCTTGCCTTTAGTGGGCAGGTTCATCATCGGCGATTGATCGCCTTGAAGGAGCCATTCTCAACGACTGAAACTGAGTTTTTTTCATTTCTAACGAAACGAGTCAATTCGTTTACGTAATTCGATGTACTCAATTCGTTTATCCGCGTAATTCGTGGTACTCAATAATTCGTTTATCCGCGTAATTCGATGTACTTTGTACTTTCTTTACCATTTCCTAATGTGTTATTAACAAGTACAGCAGAGGTAAAAAAAATGATAGGTGCAATTGCCGGTGACATTATTGGTTCTTTTTACGAAGCGTACCCGATCAAGAAGAAAGAGTTTCCTCTTTTTGGCGTTAGCCGATAGCATTCTTAACAACAGACCTTACGTCAACAAACTCAAGGAATATCATCGTTCTTACCCGTGGGCAGGTTACGGAGGCTCTTTCGATAGATGGGCCGCTTCTAGTAGTAGCCAGCCTTATAACAGTTGGGGTAACGGCTCGGCGATGCGCGTCAGCCCGGTGGGTTTTGCCTACGATGACTTGGAAACCGTGTTAGAAAAAGCCAAGCAAAGTGCCGAAGTCACGCATAATCATCCAGAAGGCATCAAAGGTGCCCAAGCAACCGCCGCCGCTATTTTTTTAGCAAGAACCGGCAACGATAAAGCGACTCTCAAAGAATACATTAAAAACACATTTGGCTACAATCTCAACATCCCTTTAGACGAGATCAGGCCGACTTATTATTTTGATGTGTCTTGCCAAGGTTCCGTGCCACAATCCATCACCGCTTTTCTGGAATCGGAAAGTTATGAAGATGCAGTCAGAAATGCGATTTCTCTAGGCGGCGATAGTGATACGATGGCTTGTATCACCGGCGGAATTGCACAAGCTTTCTATGGCAGTGTCCCTGATTTTATCCAAGAAACGGTTTTTGATATTTTGCCGGCTCGGCTCAAAGAGATAACTCAACAATTTGCCGCGAAATATCTTTAGGCAAAAATTCCTTCCTCGTTCGTAGTTCGTCGTTCGTAGTAGGCGATTTATCGCCTAAACCTATTAATTCAGTTAAAATTTCATCAATTGTCCAACCTTGATAAGTGGTATATTATTTTCATTCTATAAGTTTGTAGTAGTCGCTTCAGCGACTTAATCTGGCTGGTTTGTAGTAGTCGCTTTAGCGACTAAGTTTGTAGTAGTCGCTTTAGCGACTTAATCTGGCTGGTTTGTAGTAGTCGCTTTAGCGACTAAGTTTGTAGTAGTCGCTTCAGCGACTTAATCTGGCTGGTTTGTAGTAGTCGCTTTAGCGACTTAATCTTGCTTGTTGTAGTAGTTGCTTTAGCGACTTAATCTCGTTAAGGCGATAAATCGCCTACTACAAACAACAAACGGGAGGGAGAGGCGATAAATCGCCTACTACAAACATTCTTAACTTAATGGCATTGACTCTCTGACTGCGCCGTTTGCAATATTTTTTGTATTTTTTTTAGACATCCAAAGCACAAAACGCCACTTCTTTTTCCAAATCAATCAATTCATTATTCCAGAGATTCAGGTTGATAAAAAGTTGCTTAATTTGTGAATAACTTTCTTCATGCAAAATCACTGTGGCAGCCGTGGCGCTAAAATCGGATTTGCGCGTACCTTCTTTCATTAAGTTTCTCAGTTTTTCAAACATTCTATTTCGTCTTCTTGTTGAGGTACTTGTACCATTATCATATTCTGTTGCCATCTCCAATAAATCTTCTAATTCGTCACAAAGTTTCACACCAATGTCAAATCGTTTTTTGACTAAACGTTCTCTATCATTCAAATTGACAACATCAATAGTCATTCGCCCTAAATCTGTTTTAGGATATAAACGATAACCTCTTAAAATTAAATGTTATTTTGGATTCTCTCTAACAGGATGAATGATGGGTTTGGGTATCGTGATCGCGTTTGGTTCCATTACACCTCTTGCAAGAAGGTAATAAGTTGTCCCATACCACAACTTTATCAGGATAGAGGCTTTTTGGCTGAAAATGTTCGACTTCTAAGTAGTTACTTTCTTCTGTGACGTTACATTCACAATAGCAACATTTGTCGGAAGACATCTTCAATAATGCTCTAATGATATAAGGCTTTTTCCAAACACTGGTGCCGTTTGTAACATAACATGTCGTCAACTCTTGCACCACATCATCTGTGAGTTTGTTTAGTTTTCCAATGGGTTGCAATCGAATCATAGCGTTTCTGGCATTAAAGATGACATTTGGATACGCAGTAATTTTCGCTGACTACTTTCTGGATGTAGAATTTTATCCAATTTCTCATAAGCGGTTTTTGCCTTGCTATAATCATCTTTATCCAAGGCTTCGTCAAATTGTTTTATTAACGCTAAATAACTCTCTGACTGCGTTTTTTCGCCTAACCCCATTAATTCAGTTAAAATTTCGTCAATTGTCCAACCTTGATAAGTGGTAAGTTCAGGCTGCTTAATTGTGACATGATCGCCATTTTTCTCCAACAAGACTAAATTAATATTGTTGGCAGATTGTACAATCAACGGGCTGTGTGAAGTGACAATAAACTGCGTCTTTGGAAATTGAGCCGTCAAAAATTGGAGGATTTTTCTTTGCCATTCTGGGTGTAAGTGCAAATCAATTTCATCTACCAAAACAATCGCCGGTTCAGCCAGCGGATTGTCACTGTTAGGATAACGCTCAAAGAGTCGTTTAGCAAAATCCACTACCCAAGCAATCATGGTTTGATAACCATAACCCAATTCATTTAATCGAATATTTCCATAATCGGTTTGAAATTCGACAAAACTATTTAAGTCTTCAGTCGTGGTAAAACTAAAATCGGTGACATCGGGCAGAATACCACTTGTCAAGACTTGTTTGATTTTGGCTAATCTTGAAGCCGCCGCAGTCTGTCGGCCATTTTTAGCGGCATAATCTGTCTGTAGCAGCCATTCTTCGGCGTTAATTAACGTAACATCGTCAGAAAATAGGCTGGCTGTCGTATTATATTCATTATCTTTTTCGGATAGTGAGCTACTACCCATTTTTCGGGCGGTGCCATAGCCATAGATAATCAATCCACCTATGTCTGCATAGTTGCCACGACTCCAAGAATGACTATTGAACTCCCAAGCATGGGAAAGAGTGGTAAAGTTATTAGAAGAGTTTAGATTTTCTATGAGGACTTTACCGCCAACATAATAATATTTATCAAATAATTTGATATTTTGCTGATTTTTCAAAACTCTAAAAACATAATTAGGACAGTATATTTTATATTCTAACTTAGGCTCTAAATCAGCCAAACACCTCAAAAGCGTGGTTTTCCCAGTATTATTATCGCCTAAAATAACCGTCCATTGTGCTGGCTTGCCATTGCCATCAGACAAACATAAGGTTTGCTTGCCTCTAAAACACTTCACATTTTCAACTGTCAGTGATTTAAAATAAGCCGGGGGTGGAATAACATTATTGGTATTTTGTCTATTCGTCATTGTTTTAACCTAAGGAAAAGGCTCGTTTGTAGTAGTCGCTTCAGCGACTTAATCTTGTTTGTAGTAGTTGCTTTAGCGACTTAATCTCGTTAAGGCGATAAATTGCCTACTACAAACGGGAGAGGGAGAGGCGATAAATCGCCTACTACAAACTACAAACGGGAGAGGGAGAGGCGATAAATCGCCTACTACAAACGGGAGGCGTTCTGGAGGGCAACTATTGATCCTTAGCAGCTTCTTTTTTCTTAGTCATACTTACTCACCTATCACCAAAAAGGTAACTAAATAAGGTCAAGAATCAAGATAATTCACTTTCCGTTGATAACTCAAATGAGTTGCAACTGGACTTCGGGATGGGCTGTCTCATCCGTTCGGCGACAACGCTCTAGCAAGATTTGCTTGACTTTTTTAAAAGGAAGCCATCGATGAAGCTCCTTATCATCTAATCTCGCTTTCACATTGAACGCTGCATTCAAATCCGCTTGCATACCCGCCCCGCACCCCCAGGCACAGTGAAACTTATCCCCAGTACGTTTGCCGAAGCATCCACACTGTGAACAAATTTGAGAAGTGTACGCCGCATTGACTTGAACTACCCTAGAACCTCTTCGGGAAGCTACTATATCAATGGCCAAAGCCATCAAACCTTTGACCCAACCGCTTAATCTACGATTGGCATTCTTTCCATAACTTTTTGACTTAAATGTTTTGGTTAAATCTTCACAAACAACAGTCTTTGCCTTATCAACAACTTCATTAACTGCGGTAAATACAATTGTTTTAACCGATGCTTGATGCCGTTGTTTGCGCCTGTTAAGCTTCTTTCTACCCAAGTTGTGCTTTCTGATCCTTTTAGCCTTTTTGGGATTCTTTTGCTCAACCTTACAAAAAACCGCCTTAATCTTATTGCGCCTTTGGTATTTTTTCTTCAAATAATCGGATTCTTTTGATAAAACCTCGCCCAAACTTTTACCATAAAACTCACCTTCAGAATCAACAAAAGCTTCAGTATAACCCTTATCTATGCCAATTTTCTTATTGCCACAAGCACGGTCATCAGTGTTGTCTATTGTGTAATGAATTTCAACTTGGCCTTCTCGCAAAATTAAACGAATGCGCCCGGTTATGGCTTGATTACTTTTAACGGGTATAGCTATTCGTTTACCTTTCACCAAACCACTAACTTTAATATAATTTTTACCATTATGCGAAAAACACTTATAGCTATTTGGTTCTAAAACAATTTGATTAAAAGTATGATTTTTACCGTGTTTCCAATACTGACGCATTAGCCGACGCAAGTAAGAATCTTTAATCCAAAGAGCGTCATCTTTTAATTTGTCGACTAATTCTTGTCGTTTTGGTTTATCATCAATATTTCTAAATAAATGGCGCATAACTTGTTCTTTAGCCGCTTCCCGATTAGCTTTTATATCGGCTAAAGTATTGTCAAGCGTGACTCTCCAGATGGTATTGGGTAAATTTTTAATATGTTTGTTTGCCATCCAGCTATCACGCACATGACGGAATCTGGCACCAAGCCCACCAATCGAGCCATAGTTGCGCCAGACTTCGGTGCGAATAGAGCCGCACCGTTTAGCAATTTCATTTAGCGCATCGTATTTAGCTTGGTTGAGGTTATCGCTGTAAATGATTCGGGTAACTTTTTTAGCTTTTTTCATTTTTAAGTTTTTTGTAGCTAAAGAAAATATAATGGTCTAAAAAGTATTTTTTCTATACTTATAAAACAGAATGTCAAGTTTTTTTTGATAATTTGTTATCAAAAAATTTCTTGGCTAAATGGGTAAGAATGGTTAGAGGTGACCAATAAATCAAGCGCTAGACGTTGCACAATGCCGGTTTGATTGATTCTCATGGCCAGAATAAGCCCCCATCCCATAACCGGTATAAGCGGCCCGCCATCCTTTCGGGCAAGTCCAACTCCCCCACATCTCAAACGATGGGCCTTCTGCATAACAAACAGCACACTTTAATTCTTTTTGTGCTGGGATGCCAGGAGGCATAGGCGCACCACCTGTTCCGAGCGGATAAAGCAAGTCTCCGTGGGAACTACCGGGCCCCGACGCACCGGGATCACCTGATTTCATGCAAATCGCTTCGGCACCACTACCTTTGTGGGTGTAATGTCCATTAAAGCCAAACCCCGAATAAAGCAATGTTGTGCCTTCCGGCGCGGTGGCATTGCCCCAGCGTATGAATATGCTTCCGATGTTATTGGCTTTGACTTTGCCAACAACTTCCAGTTTGGCACTGGGAGTTTTAGTGCCAATGCCTACGTCGCCCTTGCTTGAAGCACTGATGGCAACGATGAGTTTGGGCAACGTTTTTTCACGCAGTTCAACTAGGAGCGCCTTGATTTGCTGTTCGTATTGTTGTGCCGAGTGGAGAGAGAGATCGGCTATTTTGGAAGTCGCAGCCAATTTTTGTGTGTACGCTTCCTCAATTTGCTTGAGTCGCGTCTCGTATTGCTTCACCAAGGCTTGCGTCGTTTCTTCTAGCACCGCCGTCGCTTCGTATTTGGCAATGAGCTTATCAACAGCAGCCGCTATCTCAGCGCGTGCCGCTTTTAGCTCGTCAATCGTCTGCGCGTAGCATTTGGCCGGCGTGTCACACCCTTCCGCGTATAGGAAGGTGGGCGTTAAAGTCAAAACAAGTAGTATGACAAGAAAACGGAACATAAAGTCCTCCGATTATAATGAAGAGTGAAAAATGAAGACTGAAAAATGATTGCCTAATAGAATGAAGAATGAAAAATGAAGACTGAAAAATGAAAAATGATTGCCTAGAATAGGCTTATAAAAGTTGTGTTGGTTGAGTGAAAATAATTACACGACATTAGAGCAACCTGACAACGAGGCGGCATTGTACAAAAAAATAGAAACAAATACAACTCTTGGACTTCTGCCAAGATAAATCTTGGACTCCTTGCCTGCCAAGATAAATCTTGGACTCCTGCCAAACTAAAGTTTGGACTCCTTGCCAAGATAAATCTTGGATTCCTATCCTGGGTGTAGCTGCTTATGTTCAGTCAGTTTTTGTATCACAAAGTTGCGGATGTCTTGGCTTATCTGTTTGCTTGACGGTACAAATCTATGCAGCACTTCCTCAGAGGAAAATACCCCATTTTTAACAAACACTGGGCTCATATTTTTGTGAGGTGACGATTCTCCATCATCAACACGATAATGCCCAAAACCTCTTTCACAATCCCAAGAAATGACTCGTTCTTCTCCTAAACGATCATAACAGAGTTGAAAACTTGTTATTTCGCCAGTGGCATCCTGCCAAGTAAACAAGTCAAAATACTCGTCTTGAAACCAGTGTTTTCTATCTTCATCCTGCTTTAAGCGGATTTCTGTCAACATATTACAAGATTGATAATTGGTAATTGGTCATTGGTAATTGGTCATTGCAAATAGCGGGTGGAAAATGGGTTATTGGTCATTGGGACTTGTAACAATCCGTTTTTATTTGTAGCAATTATTATCCATTCCCATTTTTCCGCTATCATTTCGCCTTTCCCGCTCATTGAACGCCCGATTGATACATACGGAACTATTTTAAAACCGTGAAAATGAAAATGCGAGCCGGTGATTGAATTGTTTATAAAATGAGTCATTCACAACCCATTTTTCATTTTTCATTTTTCATTATTTTACACTTTAACAATAATAGTATCTGTGAGTCTTATGCCATTGAGGAAAAATGCCACGTATAAAATGATATCATCACTTACTCGTTTGACGGATTCTAAAGACTTGTTATCAACAATGTCTATGTAGTCTATTTTTACGAGAGGTTGCGCTTCTATGATTTCTGTCATCGTGTTCAACACGATATCGGCATCTGTTTCACCTTCCTTAATAAGGTTTTCTCCGTGCTTGATGGCGCGATAAACGCTGAGGGCGGATTGACGTTGTTCGGCGGAAAGTAGAACGTTTCTTGAACTAAACGCTAAATTGTCAGCATCTCGGCGTGTTGGTACACCGACTACCTCGATATCAGGAAAACGGGCTTCGGCCATTTTCGTGATGATGGCGAGTTGCTGAATATCTTTTTCGCCAAAATAGGCGCGATTTGGCTGCAAGATTTTGAATAATCTATAGACGATTGTGGCAGAAGCGTCAAAAAACCAAGGGTGTATCTTTCCATCTAATTGATAAACGAGACTTGAGGGCACTCGGATTAAGTTATCAATCCCATGCTGGTTTTTTTCTTCAACCACGAAATGTTCAAGGTGACGCTGCGTAAATTCCTGTTGTTGGAACTTGAAAAAAGAGTCTATCTGTGTGACATGTTGGTACATTTCTTCCACAGTGGGATGAAAAATCATGTCCACATTCATTTCTTTTGCAATGAGCTTATCCAGCTCAAAATCGCTTGGATATTCGAGAAACTGTTTCTTCCTAAACTGCATCGGGTTCAAGAAGAGACTAATGAGGGTGACATCGTTTTCTTCACGCGCCTTTTGCATGAGCAATTGATGTCCTTTGTGTAATCCCCCCAGTGTTGGCACAAAGCCTATTGTTTGTCCACTCGCCTTGATATCGGCGACATAGACGCTTGCTTGAGAAGCTGATTCTATAATTTTCATGGTATTCAAATCTTGGACTCCTGACGTCCAAGATAAATCTTGGACTCCTGCCAAGATAAATCTTGGACTCCTGTCATTTACAATTTAACATAAAATCCTCTTTTTTTCCTCGACGTCTTGCTAAAAAATGCTTGCCATTTTGGACAACCACTTCGGCGGGCATGGCTGCGCTGAGAAAATACAACAAGCTGGCCGAAAATCCGTAAGCGCCTGAGTTAAAAATACTGATAATATCGTTGAGTTCTACCTGAGGTAATTCTACCTCATTGGTAAAAACATCCATGCTTGTGCATAAAGGCCCACCAATAATGGTGGATTTGTCGGAAGGCAGATTCATCTTATTGGCGATAGCCGTTGGATATTTCCTATTCATTCTAATAGGTAAAAAAGCATGATTTATCCCCCCATCGACAACGGTATACTTTTTACCTCTGGATTCTTTCATGCTAATCACCTTCGTCAAAAAAATACCCGCATATGAGACAAGGAATCTACCCGGTTCTAAAATAAAGCAAGTCTCGGATAACTCATATTCTTGAGAGGCTTTGCGAATGAGTGCCGTTAACCCTTTGCCAAACTTTTCCACTTCAAACTCTGGCTCAGATTCCTCGTAGGGTACGCCTAGCCCACCACCAAAGTTGATACATTTTAGGGGAAAGCCAAATTGCTTAGCAGTACGGGCGGCAATTTGCAGCGTATTGTCTATGTTTTCTAGTAACACGCCCTGCTCAAGGATTTGTGAACCGACATAAACATGTATTCCTTGTAGTTCAATCCAATTAAGCTTTAATGCCGTTTCTATGACGGTTTCAATCTTTTCTTCATCTATGCCTAATTTTTGTGAACCGCCACCCGTTTGCATTTTAACTTTCGTGACAGCGCGTATAGGGTTGACTCTCACACACACTTTAACTGGGCGACGTTCATTTTTTGCAATGGCATCAATGCGATAGAGTTCATCCAGCGCTTCAACGTTAATGAAGTGAACGCCATTGCTGATGGCATATTGTATATCTTCGTCCGTTTTGCCGGGGCTATTATAGATGATATCTTTTCCAGAAAATCCCGTCTTTAAGGCAAGATAGAGTTCTCCCGAAGAAGCGATCTCTGCGCCCACCCCTAGTGAACGTAGAAATGAGCAAACGCTGGGATTCGGATTAGCCTTCATGGCATAGAATATTTTTACTTCGACAGGAATTGAGCGTTTTAATGCTTCGTACTGTTTTCTGATAATTTCAAGATCATAAACATATAATGGCGTTCCATACTCTTTGACAAGAGTTAATACGTTAACGTTTCCTGCTGTTAAGATGCCATCTTTGTTTTCAAAAGAATTCATAGAATTATTAGCCTTCCGTTTTTAGTCATTAGAGTTGCAAATTAAGCCATGAGCTAAAGCTCATGGCTTAAAGCTCAAGTACCCTAAAGGGCACTAAAACAAAATAATATTTAGTTGGAGTCCAAAGCTTTAGCTTTGGCTTTAGTTGGAGTCCAAAGTGAGGCGATAAATCGCCTACTACAAACGAACGAACGATAACCTATTTGCTTCTCGTTGCGTATTTGCTATGACAATAGCACTCAGTTTTCCCCACTGAAGAAAACCAGTATTGTATGGTATGAAGCCTTGCCCGGTTTGTTTATCAAAAAGAGTCTCTTTTCCAAGAATCTCTTTCAATTCGGCAAAGGTGACTTTTTTACCGACATTTATGTGGGTTAATATTTTAAAATGTTTTTGTTGGTACGAGTCAGGAAAGAGTTTGCCTATAACATTGAGTCCAAAACTAGAGGCGTTGGCACGTCCATTAATATCGACAACAAATACGTTTCCATCAAGCGTTTCTATAAGATCAATGCCCAATAATCCTTTATATCCTTGAGATTGCAGTTTTTCACCGATACGGTGAGAATAAGACTTGATTTTATCAAGTTGAGTGGCCGATGAGGGATAGGTATTTCCGTGATGTTCCAGTTTATCATCCAATATCTGATCGGTCATGCCTAATTCTTGTATAGAATCAGAACTCATAAGATATTGGATATTTTGAGAACATAAAACTTCATACATTTTTTCGACTTTGTTTAGCCGTCTCTATAACGGTAACCGAATTTGCTATTTTATATTCAGGTATGGGGAGTGCTAACTCATGTAGAAGAGAGGGCAAATAGATTTTGCTATTGATTTTCATCGCCAATTCGGGGGGCGGCCCATTGACGGTCGCATTGATTTTAGAGGCGATTTCAGCTTCAGCCGGCGTACTCATGTAGGGATGAAGCACGACCTGGTTTTCCGTTTCTCCTAGCTTTCGTAGAAACGTCAATAGTTGCTCATCCTTTAGCACATTGTCCGACAGCGATTCTCCCTGAGTGGCTGGTATCAATATATTTCGTGTGCCGATACCAATATCCATCAGGTAATCAAGGTAATCTTGATCTGGGTAATGATTGAGAATGATGTAGTCATCGCTATCAACAAGCAGAAGTGCCCTTTCTGGATATTCGTTTAGTTGTGACTTGAACAGTTCTATGTCGCTAATGTGGCTTGAAGCGGTCAATTTTAACGCGCTAAGATGAAGCGTGTGTATAAAAACGTTAAGGCTTTTTTTGGGCTTAAGAGTCATTTTGTCACAAAATAAGGTAATCAATTTTAATATCAGGGTGTGTCCCACTTGTCCAAGTAGCAAGTTTTTATCGATAGGGCCATTAATCAAATCAACTGTTTTCCCGCTTTACCCCGTAGGGGTAAAATGTGAATAGCCCCAGGTGAAACCTGGGGGAAGGGCCGGGGAGGGGCCCAACCCCGTAGGGGTTGAATGTGAATAGCCTTTCAGGCAAAAGTTTCCGCAACGGAAACTTTTGCCTGAACATCAATTCGCCAACCTGGCCCTCAAAACCAAAAGGTTTTAGACACCTTGGTTTTTTAGGGTGTGCCTAGGAGTCCAAACTTTAGTTTGGCAGGAGTCCAAACTTTAGTTTGACAGTGCCAGAGAATTAATGGCCGTGCCAAGTTAAAACCGGGCTACTCCTGTTACCCGTCAATAGAACGAACATTGACAGAGTACTAGTGCAGTAAAGCGGAAGTTTCGATACCACCCCAACGCCAACGGCTAAAGCCGTTGTCTAAAAGCGAAAGTAGGCTAAAGCCTACTGAGCCTCTTGCAGTGCCCTTCAGGGTACTTAAGCTTTCAGACAACTGCTTTAGCTGTTGGTGGTGGGCAACTGCCAAACTAAAAACGACGCTAAAGTTTCGCTCCGCGAAACTTTAGCGTCGTTTGGACTCCTGATCACTGTTCACTGAAAATCGGATTGCTTTTTTAACCAGTTCAGCGGTTGCAATGCCAACCAGATTGACATCCGCCTCAATTTCACCGGTTGCTAAGGCGAAAAACGTATCGCCGTCATACATGGTATGCGCTGGCGTGATGACTTGCGACACACCGGTTTGTGCCATTTGGGCGACTTTGGTTAGTTCGGCTTTGCTAAGGTTAGCATTGGTTGCTGCAACGCCGATTAGGGTGTTAGAGGGGTGATTGGTTGCGGCTGAATGTCCGTCCATGAAGTATTTGACTGTATCAATAAAGTTGTTGCCATCAGTTGTTCTTGCGCCGGCGATAATTCTATTGTCTTCATAGTTTCTCACGTCTCCAAAGGTATTCACAACGACAATAACGCCTATAATCAGGCCATTCTCAAATCGTGTCCCGGCCGATCCCAGTCCTCCGCGCATGGCTTGTTGTATGCCACAGACTTTGCCAACTAATGCACCTGTGCCAGCGCCAACATTTCCTAGCGCGACTTTTGCGGTTGAAGCTTGTAAACAGGCTTCATAACCATCTTGTGCCTTTGGAGCACAGTCTTGTGCGCCAAAGTAAAAGTCGTATATAACGGCCGCTGGAACGATAGGGATTTTTCTGGTACTCATGCCGAACCCATAACCTTTTTCGTCACAATACCTCATAACACCATCGGCGGCCGCGAGGCCAAACGCACTACCTCCTGTCAATAAGATCGCGTTTACTTTCTGGACAAGACTATGGGGCGCAAGGATAGCCGTTTCTCGCGTTCCGGGTGCGCCTCCTCGGATATCGACTCCGCAAGTCGCGCCATTTTCACATATTACTACTGTGCAACCGGTAGCACATTCGCTATTTGTAAAATGGCCTACGCGGATGCCCGGAATATCTGTAATAGAGGCATTCATAATGAAAAATGAAAAATGAAAAATGAAGAATGAAGAATGAAAAATGAAAAATGAAAAATGAAGATTGAAGAATGAAAAATGAAAAATGACGATATTACATGAGCAAATAGATAATTTTACTTCCGGAGCAGGGTTTTATGTCATTTTAACGGATTTTAAGTACGTTCCGTATATTTATACTTAGCATCGTTACTAATTATTATTAATTACTAATTAACAATTAACAATTAACAACAATTCACAATTAGTAACCCCATCGGGGTAAAGCGCATTGGCAAATAGGGTATCAACAAAATCCGTTATAATCAGCATTTTTCATTTTTCATTTTTCATTTTTCATTAAAAGTATGTTCAGGCCCCGGAAAAGTACCCTTTTTCACGGCATTAATAAAAGCTTCAATCGCTGCCGGTATAGTTCCCGTTTCTTGTAAAAAATCTTTGGAAAATGACGGGCGTTTGCCGGGGGTAATGCCTAGCATATCATACAAAACTAGGACTTGCCCATCACAAGCCGCCCCGGCGCCTATGCCTATCACGGGAATTTCTAACCAACTGGAAATATCGGCCGCTAAATCGCCCGGCATACATTCAAGAACGAGCAACGAAGCCCCGGCCGCTTGTAAAGCCAAAGCATCGTCGCGTAGGCGTTGGGCTTCCGTTTCAGATCGGCCTTGCACACGGTAGCCGCCTATTTGATGTACGGATTGTGGCGTGAGGCCTAAATGGGCACAAACGGGAATACCGCGCTCGGTCAACATCTGCACCGTTTCTACCAACCACGCGCCGCCTTCCAGTTTGACCACTTGAGCCTGTCCTTCACGCATCAAGCGAGCCGCGGTTTCTAGGGCAGCGTCTGGCGTAGCGTAACTCATAAACGGCATATCGACAATTAACAAGGCCCGCTGACTGCCGCGATGTACTTGTTGACAATGGTAAACCATATCGTCAACCGTAACGGGCAAAGTGCTGTCGTGGCCTTGAATCACCATGCCTAATGAGTCACCGACTAATAAGATATCAATGCCGGCTTGGTCAATCATCTGGGCAAAACTGGCATCGTAGGCCGTTAAACAGGTGATTTTTTCACCCGTTGTTTTGAGTTTACGCAACTGGGTAAGCGTCATACGACTCATAATCAGTTATCAGTTATCAGTTATCAGTTATCAATTATTATGCTAAAAATCCGATGTCTTTAAGACATCGGATTTTTTGAAAGTCCAAGGGCTGAGCAACGTTGCCTCAAATCGTTTGCGCGTTGCCCATCCGGTAAGACCAAATCGGGGGCAATTTCACAAAGTGGATATAGTACAAAAGCTCTTTCATGCAAGCCCGGATGTGGCAAAGTCAGCCGGGGGCCTTGTAACTGTTTATTATCATATAACAGCATGTCTAAATCCAAAGTTCGTGGCCCCCACCGCTCGGTAGCGCGGACACGACCTTGTTTATTTTCAATCGCTTGCAGTTCAGAGAGCAAAGTCAGTGGTGGCAATTGGGTGGCAAGCACAGCAACGGCATTGATGTAATCGGGTTGATTTTGTGGGCCTAATGGTTTACTGCGATACAACGCCGAATGTGCCCTGAGGTGGGTGGCAGGGATTGCGTCGAGTGCCAGCAACGCTTGTTTAACTTGATGAATAGGATTATCAAGGTTACTGCCTAATCCCACATAGACTGCGCTATTTTTTGCCATATCAATTGAAGGTGAAAGGTGAAAGGTGAAAGGGGCTAGGATTGCCCCTGGCTTCTTGCCCGTTGCTTTTCCTACATCCTTTCCCGTTACCCCTTTCCCTTTACTCTTCAGTCTTTGCTTTTTTGGATTTACGTCGCCGCGGTGATTTTTTAGGTAGACGTTGCGAAAAGAACACTTCACGACCACTTTCGTCGCTGTTTAAAAAGTTTGTCCACCAATGTGCATCATCAGCTACCGCTTCTTCACCGGCGCTGGCACGTAGTAGCAGAAAATCATAGCCGGCCCGAAACCGGGGATGTCCCAGTAGGCTCAAACTCTTTTTTTTGCTCCGGCGCAGTCGCGTTAGGCGGATTTGCAGCAACCAAATGTCTTGCATCAATACAGTAATACGTCTTGGTATGGCAACGCACCGTTGTTGCTTTGCCAAAAGACGTTGGCCGGCCTCTATTAATGTTTCTTGTTGATTAACGCCCGGTGCCTGCTTGTCTCGCAATAAGCGCGACAGTGGCGGCCATAATAGGGCGGCCAATAAAAAGGCCGGCATGATTGGTTTATTGTCCGTCTTCCGTTCGTCGGTATTGCGTAGTACCTGTTTGATTAACGCCTGTGCAATCGGATCATCTAAACACGCCTCCGTATAAGGAAACAATTGTTTAAACAAGTCATACCGCCACAATTGCACAAACGATTGTGCCGCGTGCCCACTGAGAAAGAGTTTCAGTACTTCTTCAAACAAACGCGCCGGGGGAATATCGCCGAGTAGGCCGCTTAATTCCATAATCGGTTCAGCCGTTTCAGGGGCAATGGTAAAGCCGAGTTTCGCCGCAAAGCGCACCGCCCGCAACATACGCACGGGGTCTTCTCGATAGCGCAAGCTTGGCTCACCAATTAAACGTATCACGCCCGCCCGTAAATCGGCCATGCCATTGGCATACTCGAGCAAAGAAAAATCACTGATGTCGTAGTAAAGCGCATTGATAGTAAAATCGCGGCGCAAGGCATCTTCATCTACGGTGCTGCCATACACGTTATCACGTACAATACGCCCATCTTCCATCGCGCCACCACCGCCTTTGTCATGGCGAGCGCGAAAGGTGGCGACTTCAACGATTTCCTTGGAAAGACGCACATGAGCTAACAAAAAACGCCGTCCAACCAAGCGGCAACTGCGAAACAAGCTTTTTACTTCCACAGGTTGAGCATTGGTAACAACATCAAAATCTTTCGGGGCACGTCCTAACAACACATCGCGTACTCCACCGCCAACTAAAAACGCTTGGTAGCCCGCTTTATGCAATTGATATAATACATTAAGTGCCGCCGGACTGAGATTGCTACGCGATAAGGTATGCTCAGAACGTGGAATGCGAACGGGTGTATTTTTGATAGAGTCTTGCACTGGCAAGGTGTGATTATAAAATTGTAGTAGCTTGAGGATATATTTGATTTTGTAATTGTGAATTGGTAATTGGTAATGGTTAATTGGTAATGGTTAATTGGTAATTAAGTGCTTTTTATTCAACAGTAATTTTAAAGGGTTTGGTTCAAATTAGCAAGGAGTTGTAACACCAAAGAAATCCGATTTTTCCAAAAAATCGGATTTCTCCGGGGCCACTCGCGTACAAAATGAGGGGAGAAAGACAAAAACGGAGATGTACTGCATGCATACAACGCTGCTCCAATTATTGCTCAGCGAACAAAAAATCGGTTATGTGGTTGCAGACCATCAGCTGACCGTGCTTAATTACGGGGGCGATCCGACCGCATTTAACGATACCCAAGACAAATCAACGTCGTTGTTGGATTTCATTCCTGAATTGAACGGTTGTGAAGACATTTTACAAGATATCCTCGAAGGCCGGTTGCCGCGCTTTCAATTGGAAAATATTAATCGGACAATGCAAAATGAGGCGATTTGTTATTTCAACTTAAGCCTATTGCGCTACCTGCCCAAAATCTCCCACGAGTCGCAGCCGCAATTGTTAATCATTCTGGCCGACACCACAGCGGCCGCACACAGTCAACAAATATTGACTCAGCAACGTAATGATTTGAGTTTGTTAAAACAGAGTCTGGCCGATACTAATCAACGCCTAGAATATATTCTTCAATACTATGTCCCGCGAGAAGTGGGTAAGGCGTTGATGGAAAAAAGAATTCTACCTAAGTTGGGCGGAGAAGAGCGAGAAATCACGGTACTCTTTGCCGATTTGCGTAACTACACCAGTATCAGTGAAAAACTTACGCCCAATCAAACCATTGAAATGCTGCATGTGTATTTAGACATTGCAACCAGTGCCATTGCTGAAGTGGGTGGCGTGGTAGTCAATTATATGGGTGATGCGGTGATGGCGATTTTTAATGCGCCAAACGAGCAACCCGATCATGCCATGCGTGCCGTGCAAGCGGGTTTGACCATACAAGCCATGGCGGCGCTTTATCAAAAACAGCAGGATGAAACTCTACCGTCACTGCATTTTGGGGTAGGCATTAATACCGGCACCGTCGTTGTTGGCAATATCGGCGCACAATGGCATTATCAATATACGGTGGTGGGTGATACCGTCAATGTCGCCTCACGCACTTGCAGCCATGCGAAGCCCAATGAAGTGCTGATTGGTGCTAATACTTATGCTTATGTACAAGACGGTGTGACCGCTCAAGCTTTATCGCCGTTGAAATTCAAGGGCAAAAGCCAAGAAATCACGGTTTACCAAATCACTGCTCTTACTGAGAATACCTTAATAGAAACGCTAAAAAATATCCCCTCACCCTGATTCTCTTCCTTTATGAGACGAGACGCGCCCTCTTTCGTTCCCCTTCCAGATTCCCTAGTCTTTCAGGCAATGCCATTAAGTTATACTGCAAACGGCTAGAATTTTAACTTTTTTTCAGTGCTAAAAATCCGATGTCTTTGAGACATCGGATTTTTTAAACAATAGCGCGACAGAGGGCCATAACTTAATTTGAAAACCTCCAAAATATTTTATGGCCCTCAAAATCTTGAGTCCAAAAACATGCCAAAAAATAGGTCAATAACAGGGGGCCCGCGTATCACTATCACTACTCTGCCAAACTTCAGTCGGACGACTGCGCGTGAGGCGATAAATCGCCTACTACAAACGGGCCTTTTCCGTACGGTATGGCATTGAGTCTTTCAGGGGGCGTGGGTGAAAGCTTTCAGAAAATGGAGTCGAAGGCTCCCGACATTCTTCCCCCTTTATACTTTCCCCTAGACTTTGACACCTCGTTGACGCATATCAGCCAACACCGTCTCAATACCCTTTTTATCAATAATACGCATACCTTTTTGGGTCAAGCGCAATCTGACCCAACGGTTTTCACTCTGAACCCAAAAGCGATGGTTGTGTAGATTGGGCAAAAAGCGGCGCTTGGTTTTGTTGTTAGCATGAGAAACGTTGTTACCACTCATTGGGCGCTTCCCGGTTACCTGACAAACTTTGGACATTATTTTTACCTTTATTATGTGTGTGAAAACTGAAAAATTTGAGCCGCTCTTTTTAACAAAAAACGACGTTGATAACAAGTTAAAAGATTTTCTGTCATTTCAAAGTCAAAAGATTTTCTGTCATCTTATTGAGGTGACAAAAGCGCAATTTGTGTAAAATATAACAAAAAACGACGTTGATAACAAATTAATGACAAATGACAAATGACAAATGAATATACTGAACACCGATCTTGGAATCAGTTTTTGCTTAGAAAAACTGATTCCGAGATCATAAACTGAGCCTTTTTGTCATGTATCATCCCGACGATCCCTTTGATCGGAGGGAACTTGAACTTGAGACTCTTCTCTCAACGCCCAAGATTTCTCCGTTTGTCGAAATGACAAAAGTGCCGTTTGTAACGGTGCAAAGTATAGAATTGTGAATTGTGTTCTTGGAACTCGTTTTTGCCCGCAATTGTGTGCCTAGAATTGTGAATGAATAAGACTTATTTATAAGCTCTCAATACTTAACTCAAGCAACAATTCATTTTCACCCTTTTTTCGGTACGTTCCATATATATAAGCAATGCGAATTAAGGGTTGAATTGAATCATAAAAAATCAATGACTTATAAAAACATAGTGATTGAGAAGTGATTTTATAACGCTTTGTTCATTCTACATTTTTCATTTGATCGCGAGATATTCGCATAAGCATTACGCGTCCTTGGTGTGATTGGGATCATCCTTGTGCGGTGGACGAATCTGACAGGATTCCAACTCCGGCGGTAACGCTTCAGCATTCATTCTCTTCAACGTCTCGCAGAGCGATTGTATTTTTTTATCCATAATATAAATATCATCAAGCATGTTATTGATAGCGTATTGCATGGGATCAATATCGGGCATTTCGTGGGGAATGCCATAAGCATCAAAAATCTTTTTTTCAAGGTTTTTTTTATGATGTTTTTTATAGTCGGCATCGACTTTAATGACTTTTCCAGGAATGCCTACCACCGTTGCACCGTCAGGCACCGGTTTAATCACCACCGCATTTGAGCCAACACGCACACCATTGCCAATAGTAATCGGGCCTAAAACTTTTGCGCCCGCTCCAACAACCACATCATTGCCCAAAGTTGGATGGCGTTTTCCTTTTTGCCAACTCGTGCCGCCCAACGTCACGCCATGATAAAGTGTACAGTCATTACCAATAGAGGCCGTTTCACCAATCACCACGCCCATACCATGATCAATAAAAAAGCGCCGCCCAATGGTGGCACCCGGATGGATTTCTATGCCAGTCCACCAGCGCGTCAAAGTGGATAAAGTCCGTGCCAACCATTTCCAATTGGCTTGCCATAAACGGTGATTGAGACGGTGCCAGAGTAGCGCATGTACGCCTGGATAATTGGTGAGTATTTCAAAAGTTGTGCGAGCCGCCGGATCGCGTTCAAATACACACGCAATGTCTTCTTTTAAACGTTCAAACATGAGCAATTATTCCATCCTGGGGCGTTGCCCCAGGCTATATTAATCTCGCCCCGTTGGGGCTTTCCGATAGTTACTTAAGTTATTTTGGTTTATCAAAAATAATTAAATAACGAGTTGAATTAATAATAAAAAAACGCCGTTTTTTCTCTGTGTCAACTCTGTGCCCTCTGTGTGTCTACAAAAATAATCATTAAATCAATCGGTTAATTTGATAACGGTTTTATGGTTAAATGGCGACTTTGGTGAGGCAAGACAAGAGTCATCATGACGAAAATTTTGTATTGACTGATACCAAATGCTTTTAAAATACGCGCTAAGGGTTTTGGGAATTCCTTAGCCCGGAACAAAACATCACTCAACTCCTTCACATTTGCTGTCAATTTGTTTATGCTAATACCTTAATCTTATTGTGAGACTGGCATTGCCGGTTCTATAAGATATTTATTATAGAATTAATAAAATTATTTTTAACAATAGATCTTCTTGTTTTGGCTCATTTTAAACGGGTAATGGGTAACGGGTAACGGGTAACGGGTAACGGGTGTGGGTACCAAGTCATAATGATGTCCAATTATAAGGCGGTTCCGATACATTTTAATTAACAATTGTTACCAATTACTAATTAATGCACACAAACAAAGTTTGTGAGGGGGTATCTCCCAAGGCTCTTTTTTGACAAAAAGAGCGCTTTAGGTTAGAACCACACCCAAAAGAGCGCTTCTGCACTCACATAATAATTATAAAGACTTGCTCCAAAAAGAAAAGAGCATCCATCTTAAAGTCAATGCAGAGAAGGTGGGTAAACAGATTGATTGCAATTGGTAGATTTTGTTAATGTTTGTTAATAAATTGGGTACTATGCATGAACCCTACCAATGACCAATGAAAAATTACCAATTACCCATTGCCATTATTGGAGTTTGGCAAGAGGATCAATGGAGAAATCGTAAATGGCACATGTTGTAATATTGGGTGCAGGCTTAGGAGGTCTGCCTGCTGCTTATGAAATGAAAGCGGAATTGGGGAAAAAACATGAGGTGACTGTTATCAACGCCTCAGATCACTTTCAATTTGTCCCTTCTAATCCGTGGGTGGGTGTTGGTTGGCGTATGCGTAAGGACATTAGCTTTCCAATTGAGCCGGCACTTAACAATAAAAAAATCAATTTTATTGCACAAACGGCTACCAAAATTGAGCCAGACAAGAATCGCTTAGTGCTGGCAAATGGGGAAAGCGTCGATTACGATTACCTTCTTATTGCCACGGGGCCTCAGTTGGCTTTTAATGAAGTGCCGGGGGCGGGGCCTATTGAAGGCTTTAGCCATTCGATTTGCACTCTCGATCATGGGGAAAAAGCTTATGAAGGCTATCAACAACTGTTGGATAATCCCGGCCCGGTGGTGGTTGGTGCGCTTCAAGGCGCGAGTTGTTTTGGCCCTGCCTACGAGTATGCCATGATTGTCGAGACGGCCCTGCGTGAGGTAAAACGCCGCGATAAAGTCCCTATGACTTTTGTTACCAGTGAGCCGTATATTGGTCACTTGGGATTGGGTGGCGTAGGTGATTCCAAGGGTATGATGGAATCGGAGATGCGCCAGCGCCATATCAATTGGATCACCAGTGCCAAAGTCACCAAAATTGAAAAGGACAAGATGTTTGTCGATGAGCATAACGACAACGGTGAGGTGATTAAACAGCATGAAGTCCCTTTTAATTATTCAATGATGTTACCGGCTTTTAAGGGCGTTGAGGCGGTTGCCGGCGTAGACGGGTTGTGTAATCCACGCGGATTTGTGATGGTTGATGATTATCAGCGTAATCCAACCTATCCAAACATTTATGCAGCTGGCGTGTGTATTGCTATTCCGCCCGTTGAGGTAACCCCGGTTCCCACTGGCACACCGAAAACAGGCTACATGATCGAGTCGATGGTAACAGCCATTGTGCATAATATTAGTAATGAAATCAATGGCAACGCGCCTTCTGAAACGGGAACTTGGAATGCGGTTTGTCTGGCGGATATGGGGGATACGGGTGCCGCGTTTGTTGCGATGCCACAAATTCCGCCGCGCAATCTCACTTGGTTTAAAAAAGGCAAGTGGGTACATCTGGCAAAAATCGCGTTTGAAAGGTATTTCCTGCGTAAGATGAAGAAGGGCACGTCTGAGCCGTTGTTTGAAAAATATGTGCTTAAAACAATGGGAATTGAACGTCTGAAATAAGTTTGTAGTCTTATAGTTTGTAGTCTATCGTTTGTAGTAGTCGCTTTAGCGACTGAATTTATAAGTTTGTAGTAGTTATAAGTTTGTAGTAGTCGCTTTAGCGACTTATTTATAAGTTTGTAGTTATAAGTTTGTAAGTACCCGTGCAGGTATTTAAAAAAAATAAACCTAACAAAAACAATTACTTTTGTGCCCATAACACTGGAAAACTCTTGCACGGGTACTTAGTCGCTAAAGCGACTACTACAAACCGACTACTACAAACCGACTACTACAAACCGAATTACCTATTTATCCATTTCTGTTCAAAATAAGTTAAAACGTAAGCAAGGCGGGTTTTTGTTAGTTGCCATGCCACTAATACGCCGATACTGTTGGCAAGCGCATCTGCCCAATCAGCCTGTCTTGTTTCGCCTAAGCCTTGCAAAACTTCCAACAACCCCCCTAGTAGTAAAAAACCTATCATGCAATAAAGACGTTGCCGGGGCGCGTGATAAATTTGGGCAAACCATCCCATCAACACAAAGTAAGCGATAAAATGC
>NBMI01000311.1 GCA_002085445.1 Candidatus Parabeggiatoa sp. nov. 2 | reverse complement strand
TTTTTTGTTTTGACTTCACAGTTCATCTCACCATTGGTGGAAGCACAAGATTTGATGGTGATACCCAGAGTGACGGCTGGCATTATGGACTATGAGTATGAACTAGGCGGTGTAGGGGAAACGTCTCTTATCCAAGACAAAACAAAATTGAACAAAGAACTTCCCTTTCTGGGTGTGGGCGCAACACTTGTTTATGACAAATGGGCTGTTGATGCCTACTATCAAACAACAAATACGATGGATATTGATGACAGTGGAACATTCCCAGTAGTGGGAACTTCAGAAGTTTCTTACACGCGGAATACAGAGCTTAAACGGCAAGACTTTGCTCTAACTGCTGGTTATTCACTGCTTAGAAATTGGTCACTTTCTTTCGGTTATAAATATGGTGACACGAGTTACGATTGGACTGATCAAGAACGAGATGGGAAAGGCGGGAATGTAGGTACAGCCTTTAAAGAAAACAACTTCGTTGCCAAAGGCCCTTTCATTGGTATCGGTTATAATCTACCCTTATGGAAAGGTGTGCTTGCTTTTAATGTTGCCGCAGCCTTGTTAGAGGGTGAAATAACAACCAGCCGGGTTCATGAACCGGGTGGTTCGGAAGTGAAACTTTCTTATCGTGAAAGGAATGAACTAGTGAAAGCGAGTGCAACGGGGTTGACGCTGGGTGTTAATTGGAACCAGCCAATTACTGAACGACTCTCTTATAGTATTTTACTACAAGGATTCAAGTACGATTTTGATGCAAGCAGAGGCGTTTTCCGTGACAGTCTCATTAGTGACAAAGTTCATGAAATCCTTAATCTGGATGCTTTTGATGTAGAAGAAACGGTTTACTCTATTAACATGTCATTAAATTATCGCTTTTAGCTAACTCAATCGCGTGGGTACGTTTGTACCCACCTTCAGCATACATAAACTTTAGAGTGAGGATAATAGACTTGTCCGTAAATAAATAAGAAAGCCAGGTAGTTACACTGGCTTTAATAACACTTACCGAAGGGGCTAATAGAAAAGCCCCAACGGGGCGACATTAATATAGCCAGGGGCATCGCCCCTGGAAACAAAACCCTTATTTTCGGACAACTATAATAATAAATGTACAGTGCTTTGGAATAAACTCAAAACGTTCAATCAGGTGAAAAATATTTTGTACCCACCACCAATCCCATTTAAAATGGAGAAACAATGAAGAGACACAGTCATTTCTTTTATAAACCCGTTATTTATACACTTTGTTTATTATGCTTTGGACTGCCGGTTCAAGGCGATGAAGGCAAGAAGAGTCGTGGTTTAAAAAGAGCCACACACCAACATGCTTTAGTTGTCGGTATCAATCAATATCGACATGCTGATGGATTCTACTTGACAAACTTGGAAGGAGCGGTTAATGATGCTCAGTTGCTACGAGATACTTTGCGCCACGCCCAAGTGAATTTGCCGGATAGACGAGTTTTATTGGATGCCAAAGCGACTCGTGCGGCTTTTGTTCGAGCTTGGCAAGACATGCTAAAACAAGCAGAGCCGGGAGATACCTTGATATTGAGCTTTTCTGGACACGGCGGGCAGCAATCGGACACTGCGCCACTTGATGAAAAAGATAGCAAAGATGAAACCTTGATATTTCACGATTTTGCCCCATGGCAACCCACCCAAGGGCGCATTACTGACGATGAACTGTATGGGATGTTTAAAGAAGCCCATGCTTATAACATTATTTTTGTCGTGGATGCTTGTCATTCTAGTGGCATGGTGCGTTCTATGAAAAGGCCTTCTGGACGGTTTCGTAACGGCGGGGGTTTTTGGCATATTGAACCGTATGCACCTCCATCGTTCCCCATACTGCCCAAGCGAGGCGATGATAGTAACAAGCCCTTGTCCCATGTCACGCTGATTACCGCCGTCAACAGTGATAGCTTAAAGGTGCCTGAAACGACAATCGACAACAAACAGCATGGTGCTTTAAGTTGGTTTTTTGCCAAAGCCCTCACTGGTGAAGCGGATGGCAATCGAAACGGGTTTTTAGAACGTAGCGAATTAGCGCGTTTTTTAACAGAAAAAGTCAGAGACAAAATGAATAATTTGCAAGAACCCAAATTGCTACCGCGTGCTGACAGGCAACCCGTCATTAAGCTACCGTATCAATTACCGCCCCAACGTCCCAACATTTATCACAACGTTGCTATTGTTGTAGAAAATATTTCAGCACCCCGCGGTTTAAAAAAGGTTCATTTTGTTAATGCCGACCAAACTTTTGATTTACGTTTTGTGGGTAAAGGTGAGTACACTGAGGTATTTAACAATACAGGCGATAAAGTCACCACCTTGTCCAGTTCCGCCCTTAAACCGTGGCAAAGTCTGATAAATAAAGAACGCTTATTAAAAGTATTGGAAACCCAGTTTGATATGCGTCTCAAGCCCATTCAGATAACTTTGCGCGAAGGCGATGGATTACATAAAAGAGGAGAAGAATTGCATTTTAGCATTGCCCCTGGTAACAGATGGGAAGGCTTAAAAGCACTGACTTTATTTAATCTCGCCGGAAATGGGGAGCTACAATTCTTATATCCGATAACGGAATATGGAAATCCACTCTATGTGCGATATTTTCCTTATATTCCTCCAAGAATAGAAGTCACGCCACCGTTTGGAGGAGATGATTTGATCGCGGTGCTATGCGAAAAACCGGCTACCGGGTTGCATAGTTTACTAAAAGAAGGGACTCAACCCAATATTCCTAACCCTAATATGATTCTTTTCCACTTGAGTAATAACCGTTGCCAAGTGGGACAGTATGCGTTCTTTAGTGGAAAATAGTGCTGCACTCACTACTCAAACAGCCCCAAGTCTAATGATTAAGGGCTTTGCACGTGGGATTGCCCCTACAAACCGTTATGTAATGTAGGGGCAATCCTTTATGGTTGCCCTCACCCAAAAGCGGTACGATATGGCATTGACGCTGTACAACCTTCACCAAATTCCCCAACCTCAATGACTAAGCTGCCCATATCGCGCCCTCAAAATCGCGCCTTAAACTTAAAGGATTTTCTTCGGCACAACTGTGGAAAAGGAAGGCGCCTTTTTGTTATTATGACTAAGAAAAGTCGGTTTTTAGTCAAGCGATTTTGTCACCATCAGCCCCTAAAAAAAGGAAAGGCGATAAATCGCCTACTACAAACTACAAACGGGGCCCTAAAAAAAGGCGATAAATCGCCTACTACAAACTACAAACTACAAACTACAAACTACAAACGTTGGGGCTGTCATTTCTGGATTTGTTTTTTTACCGGTAAACACAGCTTCTATGCCCAACTTCAATAACCCATACCAACAAGATATCATCTTGTATTTCATAGATAATACGATACTCCCCCACTCTCACACGATAAGTTTGGCAGAAGATTTAATTTTGATTGTATAATTCATAATCCAAGCGCTTTTTTAAGATCAGATAGCGAAGTAGAGTCTTCATCTTGACGTTCTTGTATTGTTGCTATATCAATACAGTCTTCAATTTTTTCTATCAAATCAACTTGTTCTGTTGGAATCAAGGCGACAAAGATTTTGTCTTGATAGGTTAATGTCATACGTTCATGATTAAGAATTGCTTGTGCAAGTAATTCATTTAAAGTCGGTTTGGCATAAATATCGTCTATCAACGTTTCTAGTTGAATCGCATTCATAGTTCAGTTCTCAGTTATCAGTATGCCTAATGAAATTTTTAATAATTTTAGAAGAATAAATGCAAAGATGCAATGCCCAAATAATTAATTTTTATTTTAAATAAGGATATTTTATCATTTAATAAGTTTGATTATTAAAAACGGTTTTATGGCCCACAAACCAGTGCCTATAGCCTTACAAAAATAAGGGTAAAACTGTTTTATTATTAAAAACGGTTGTATGGCCCACAAACCAGTGCTAATAGCCATACAAATTTTATGGTCAAAATGTTTGATTGTTAAAAACGGTTGTATGGCCCACAAATCAGTGTCTATAGCCATACAAAAATCAGGGTCAAAATGTTTGATTGTTAAAGACGGTTTTATGGCCCACAAACCAGTGCCTATAGCGCTACCCGATAACGATATTTTACATGACGATGAGGATTGCCCTTATTTAGATAAAATCACTGACTATTTAAAAGACTTGGCTTCAAAAACATCGAAAACAGTGTCTTTTAAAACAAGAGTCCCGACTCTGGAAATCTATGAAACAAATAGGCTTCCCGCGTAAGTCACAACACTTGGTTGCGCTCATCTCGTAGCAAGCTTGACTGCCAAACTAAAGTTTGGACTCCTGTCAAATGTGATATGATCCATTGCCAAAAGTTTATTGCTCGCAGACTCGAAATGATAAAAAAGTTTAAGTTGTGCCCGCGTGCTTTTTCAAGTTCACAGAGTACCACAGAGTCACACAGAGCCTTGTTAAGAAGGAAAATCTCTGTGAAACTCCGTATTGCTCCGTGTTCTTCCGTGTTGATGAGTTGAAAACTGATAGGTGGTAAGTCAATTTTACTGATGAAGGTAACTGATATGTCTGAACTTTCCGAAAAGGGTAATCAAATCTATGAGTCTAAAATTTTGCCTCAATTACCCGTCGATAAATTAAAAGGCAAAATTATAGCCATTGATGTTCAATCAGAAGAGTATTTCAGGTTTTAAAAGCCGTTATGTTGGGTCGAAAAAAATATCCTCAACATAAGTATAAATTTGACTGTAAACGGATTGGTTGTCGTGCGGTTTACTCGTATCCATGCCATGTTTCTGTTAAATTGAAGGAAAAGCAATGATTACTGGAATTATCAACGACAAGTTAGAGCCATTACTTGATGAGATATTTATCGAAGGAAAAAATGGCTGGATACCTCTGTAACCAGCCAGGGGCGGTGCCCCTGGCTTTATTAATGTCGCCCCGTTGGGGCTTATTTAAAAGCGATAAATCGCCTACTACAAACGGGCCGTCAAAAAAGGCGGCCTTGAAATAAATTTCAAGGCTAAAAGCTAAAGTACCCTAAAGGGCACTAAGGAATTAAGGAAGTTTTTAGTCGGCTTTAGTCTTTCGAGTCCTAGCTATACAAGGGCAACGCCAAGCTGCCGGTTTGCCGTACCGTGAATTGTTACTTAAACCAGATGATATCCAGGTACGTTATGATGAATTGATTGCCAAACGTCAGGCGGAAACATTAACGCCCGATGAATATAAAGAACTTTTGCGTTTGACGAAGCAAATAGAACTAAATAGAACTGTTTGAAGCAAGACGAATAGAAACAATGGCAGAACTAGCTCGGTTGCGTCAAACCTCGCTTACCCATTTAATTTGGACTCTTGGTTGCCAAACTAAAGTTTGGACGGATGGGCTGTGTAATGAAATCCCTCTGGGCCGCATTTCTTGGTGAGTTGGTTGATGATTTTTCTTGATTTCTCAGGTGTGTCATAGGGGCCATTCATGTAAAACGGTTTGCCTTCTTTGCCAAATTCAGGAGAAAAGCCTAACTCTTCGGCATAAGCCGCGCTGTCTTCAATGAGTTTTCTGGCACAGGGGAAAGAAATCGTTTGCAGATTTTCACGTTGCCTAATTTCCAACAATTGTTGCTGATATTCAGGCAGCGTTAGTATAGTAAAAAAAGCATTTTTCACCCCTAAACACCAGACATCTAGCATAAAAAAACCTGCCCCAATATTACCGTTTGGCAGTTTTCGCGCCATGATGACAGTACCAATGCCAGTTTCAAATAATCTGCTGGGGGCAATACATTTATGTATCGGTGCCTTTTCAAGGGTCGTTTGGGGAAACATGCCACCGTGTTTATCAACCGTTTTTTTAGCCACGGCAACCGTTTTACGTTTCGCTTTTTTCTTGGCAAGTTGTTTTTGCCTTTTCCGTGGATCAGTTGCCATTGTTTTCTCCTTTTGTGGATGAGCCTAACCAGAGTGATATTTTCAAATCTAATTTAGCCGTTTTTTTAGACTATACTAGGAGTCCAAACGATCGGTCGGCAACGCCCTTAAATTCGTCCAAACTAAAGTGCAGGAGAGCGGAAATTTCCGTACCACCACCAGCCAACGTCTGAAAGCTAAAGTAGGCTAAAGCCTACTAACTCTCTTACAGTGCCCTTTAGGGTACTTAAGCTTTTAGACAACGGCTTTAGCCGTTGGCGTTGGGGTGGTATGGAAATTTCCGCTTGACTGCACTGCGCGTGAGGCTTAAAATAGTCTATTACAAACGGGCCTTTTCCGTACGGTATGGCATTGTTGCCGTCAGTGCCCTTTAGGGTACTTTAGCTTTCAGACATGTTGGCTGAGGTGGTACAGGAATTTCCGCTTTCCTGCACTAGCTTGCCAAGATAAATCTTTATATTGCCGGAGTTGTTATTGACTCTCACCTTGTTTTTGAAATCCTCGCCTACGTCTTAGGATTTAAATATTATCTTTATCTGAGAAAAAATGCTTCTGACAAATTTACCACCGAGCAAAGACTTTGGATTATCGTTGGCGGCGCACTGGGGGCGGCTATTTTTTCCAAGTTGCTCGGTTTTTTAGAACCTCCTAATGAGATCATCGCGTTATCAGAGCAAAGCGTGATTTATTTCTTTGCCAGCAAAACCATTGTGGGTGGTTTATTGGGTGGCATTTTAGGGGTTGAAATCGCGAAAAAACTGGTGGGCATTATGCACTCGTCGGGCGATCTTTTTTGTTTTCCTATCATTCTGGGCATAATGATTGGTAGAATAGTCAAACAACAGTGCGTCAGAGGCGTAACCTTTCAGCCAACACAAATTGCTGGCAGAGTCAGTCATTTTGATCCAAAACTGGACAGAATCACACTTTCTGAAGTCAGAACGGCCATTCTGGAACAGACGGACTTATTTTTGCCAGAAGACTTGATTCCGGTGCCTTGTCATCCCGACGCTATCGCTATGGGATATGCGCTAAAACTGGGCGATGAAATCGTGCCACTGACTCGTTATTTTTCGCCCGAAGAACTGTTGTCCACGTCCAGAAACACTATTAATTTTGAACAGGTACCGGAAGTAACAGAAAAAATCTATAATCTGTTTAGCACAAGCTGTTCTACGGAAACTGCCTTGGATGAATTGAAATCATTGATGTGCTGTCTGCCTAAGATAGACGCACCCGAACTCAAATACGACAACCTCTTTCGGGTGATCATTATGCAGTTTTATGATGCCTATAATATGGATATCAGAGGAGTTAAAAAATCCTGTGTGCATATCGTTCACCAAGACGGGCGGGTTATTCTTTAATTTGAAAACATCCAAAGTATTTTATGGCCCTCAAATCGCGCTAAATAAGTACAACGAATTACGCGGATAAACGAATTAAGTAAGTAAGTACAACGAATTACGCGGATAAACGAAGTAAGTAAGTACAACGAATTACGCGGATAAACGAATTAAGTAAGTAAGTACAACGAATTACGCGGATAAACGAATTAAGTAAGTAAGTACAACGAATTACGCGGATAAACGAATTAAGTAAGTACAACGAATGACGAGGATAAACGAATAATTGTACTTTACACGGCTAAAAACCGTTTGTAACGGTGCATGATCACTGATAACTGATAACAGGTAGGCTGTTTTGAAAAGTGAGGCTTTACTTTTGTTTTCGGCTACTCACTAAAAAACGATCTAATTCATTAGCAAACGCTTGACGATCGGCATTGCTAAGTGGTGAAGGCCCACCGGTGTCCACACCGCCACTCCTTAACTCTTCCATAAAATTACGCATCGACAAGTGCTGTTTAATATTATCTGCGGTATAAAACTCACTTCGAGGATTAAGCCCATAAGCTCCTTTCTTAATAATTGCGTCAGCAAGGGGAATATCAGCGGTTATAACCAAATCACCGGCTTGCACTTGTTGGATAATTTTGTTGTCTGCCATATCAAAGCCAGCAGACACCTTAATCGCCTTAATATATCTTGAGCGCGGGATTTTCACTGGCTGATTGGCTACCATAATTAAGCACACACCAACCCTTTCCGCCGCTCTAAATAAGATATTTTTTATCACCTTTGGGCACGCATCAGCGTCAACCCATATTTGCATGCTTTTTCCTCCCAATAATGTTTCAGTTTATCCCTCATTATTGACCATTTTTAGAACTCCTTAAGTAGAAATGACAAAGCGCATAAGATTTCTCCTTAATTTGAAATAACAAAGCGCATAAGATTCCGTTTTTATAACGAATCCTTGTAGTTTTTAATCCGTTTTTATAACGAATCCTTGTAGTTCATAATTTTTAATCCGTTTTTATAACGAATCCTTGTAGTTTTTAATCCGTTTTTATAACGAATCCTTGTAGTTCATGTTTTTAATCCGTTTTTATAACGAATCCTTGTAGTTCATCTTTTTTAATCCGTTTTTATAACGAATCCTTGTAGTTCATAAATTATAACGAATCCTTGTAGTTCAACTTTAAAGAGTCAGTCTGCTTTAGCATTTTAGCCGGGAAATTTATTTCCAGGCTACTTTAAGTTCCCCTACGCCGCTTGTTGTTGCAATGACACATCTAAAAATAACTGCCCGTCTGCATCAACGTGAACAACAAAACGCTCAGTACAACCTTCATCAGGCGCAATGGCTTGTCCATCCTCCAAGTTGATACGCAAATTATGCAACGGACAAGTCACCGTATGTCCATGCACAATGCCTTGCGACAACGGGCCGTTTTTATGGGGGCAACGATCCACTAACGCAAAAACGGCATCGTCGGCCGTGCGAAACACGGCAATATTGCCATGTTCAGTCTGCACGACACGCGCCCCCAAGCTGGGGATGTCATTAAGATGTCCAATGTGAATTCTGTTTGACATTAAGCAACCTCCGCTTCAAGTTCATGAGATTGCTGCTTTGGCGCACCAATTTCTTTTAATAAAGTAAACTCATGTTGGTCAACACCTTCTGTCGCCCGTTGTGCCCATGGATCTTTTTGTACATATTGCTGTGATTCTAAAAACCGTTCATACAAGGCTTTGCGACTGTCGGCATCTTCAACAATCCGTTTTTGGACGTAGGCCAAACCTACCCGTTCTATCCAAGGGGCCGTGCGTTCTAAGTAATGGGCCTGTTCACGGTACAATTGCAAGAAAGCGCCGCAGTATTCCAACACTTCTTCTTGCGTTTCTACTTTGCACAGTAAATCAGTCACACGGACTTTCATGCCACCGTTGCCACCGACATGCAATTCCCAGCCAGACTCTACCGCGACAACGCCAAAGTCTTTAATTGTGGCTTCGCTACAATTACGAGGGCACCCAGAAACGGCCATTTTGACCTTGTGCGGCATCCATGATCTCCAAGTCACTTTTTCGAGTTTAATACCCATCCCGGTCGAATCTTGCGTCCCAAAGCGACACCAGTCGGTACCGACGCAAGTTTTCACCGTGCGTAAGGCTTTTCCATAAGCATGCCCTGAGACTAAACCGGCTTTGTTGAGCTCGCCCCAGATGGCCGGCAAGTCTTGTTTTTTCACGCCCAACAAATCAATCCGTTGCCCTCCCGTGAATTTCACGGTGGGCACCTTAAATTTGTCGGCAACTTCAGCAATCGTTCGCAGTTCTTGGGGCGAAGTCACACCACCCCAAACACGCGGTACCACGGAAAAAGTGCCATCTCTTTGAATATTGGCATGGACACGCTCATTGATGTACCGTGATTGTGAATCATCTTGAAATTCACCCGGCCATGCACACAGCAGATAGTAATTAAGCGCCGGACGACAAACATGGCAACCGTCTGGTGTTTTCCAATTCATAAAGTGCATGACTTTGCTAATGCTGGTTAAATGTTGCTCTCTGATGACGCGCTGTACATCATCGTGGGCATATTCAGTACATCCGCATAAAGGTTTGGTTTTAGGAGAGGCCGAATAGTCACTACCCAACGTAAAGGCGACAATGCCATTAAGTTAAGGAAAATGTGTTATAGTTATTAACTTTCAAACAGTAGGTAAAATCAATTTATGGAAAAACAAACATTGGCAGACGAAAATGATAAAG
>NBMI01000310.1 GCA_002085445.1 Candidatus Parabeggiatoa sp. nov. 2 | reverse complement strand
AACGGCCTAACTCACTCAACTTGAAAACACCGTCTAACGACGTTTTTTATCGAGGTTCCTCTGTGTCAACTCTGTAGACTGAAGTGTTGAGAAAAGTGGGCCATATTGTCGGATTGATAGGTAAGAGTTTTTCTAAACGATACTTGAAAACGACTTAACTCAGAAAACGGCCTAACTCACTCAATCTGAAAACACCGTCTATACTTTGCACCTTCACAAATTGCGCGGTTGTCATTTCGACAGATACGAAATCTTGTTGAAATGGCAGAGCGTGTTCTAGCAGCGTGAGACATGACAAAAAACTTAAGGATGACGCTGTCTAGTATATACTCAGCACCGGCACAAAGTTCCCTCCTCTCGTCGGGACTTTTGTCATTTCTTCCATTGGTCGAAATCTGTGGCCGTTGCAAGATTTCTCCTTTAGTCGAAATGACAGTTTAGTTTAGTTTGTGGCCTACTCAAAAAAAATAGAAGGTTGGAACGAAAACCTGACGGTTTCTAAAACCTGTCAGGTTTGGAGTGGGAAACTATTTTGATCCCCGTTTTGGGCATGAATATCAGAAAGTTCTCCCCGCTTATTCAACATGAGAAATACATCACCTCAAGTCAGTTATTGACAGTGATTCCTATTTATTCTCAAACATCAAAGTTCACAGAACTTGATATGGAAGTTGAAGAAAGACTTGATAAACCGGCTAATGAAAGACTCATTAGTTAAACGTTTGATAAAAGAAGATTTATCAAACTGATTGGCGTAGTCAATCACCAGACATTAGAACAAGTTGATAAAAATCTTCAGCTTTTTCTATTTGGACAATAACCTTTCAAGCCGGACTTAGAGAATTAAAAAAAGGTATCATTGTCAGCGGATCAACAGGATCTGCTTTCACCAAAAAACCAAGGTTTTATCTAAAGGCGGTTTGTTTGAGGGCCATGTTGTGAAATTGATTCATTTGATTTGATTGAAGGCCCTATCGATAAAAACTTCTAAAAACGTTTTTATAAGTCATTGATTTTTTATGATTCAATTCAACCCTTAATTCGCATAAGTTGTTTTTTGGCAACGAGCGTAGGATGTTTATCCTAGCACCATTAATCTCTGTCTAAAAAATCTTGGAAAAAAGTTTGCTCGGAGGGATTTCTCAAGCTTATGCCTCATTGACTCTGATCAATGACACTGATTTATTTTCACTTGCATTTGCGCGAACAGTACATATATATCGTCTCGGTGGTGCAACAAACACCACTCAACGTGAATTGTCCGCTCAGATGCGGAATTAACACCGTCAATATAACGCTTAACTATAAAAGAGGATATTGAGAATGGGTGTATTAGTAGGACGTTCTGCTCCTGACTTTACTGCGCCAGCCGTGTTGGGCAGTGGCGAAATTGTTGATAAATATAATTTCAAGGACGCGGTGAAAGGCAAATATGCCGTGGTGTTTTTCTATCCGTTAGATTTCACCTTTGTGTGCCCGACGGAATTAATCGCTTTTGATAAGCGTCTGGGCGCGTTCAAAGAACGCAATGTCGAGGTTGTGGGCGTTTCGGTTGACTCACATTTTGTGCATAACGCTTGGCGCAACACGCCGGTAGACAAAGGCGGTATTGGTGCGGTGGGTTATACCTTAGTGGCTGATTTGACTCATGGCATCGCCAAAGCTTATGACGTTGAAACCCCCAATGGCGCTGTGTCTTTCCGTGGCTCATTCTTAATCGACAAAGAAGGCAACGTTCGTCATCAAGTGGTGAATGATTTGCCGCTGGGGCGCAACGTTGATGAGATGATCCGCATGGTGGATGCTTTGCAGTTTAATGAAACGCATGGCGAAGTTTGCCCAGCCGGTTGGCAGAAAGGCGCGGCTGGTATGAAAGATACGCCAGACGGTGTGGCTTCCTATCTGTCAGAACACGCCCAAGAGTTATAAAATTTCGTTCTTAAGTCCAAGCTAAAGCTTGGACTCCAACAAATTTCGTTTCTACTTGAGTTTGCACTTATACTCCTTGCTTGGGGTGGTGCTCGACAGAGGTTCCTACGGGTTCTTAGACTTGAGCCATATTCCTATAAATTAGTTGTAAAAACAATAATTTAACTATCATTAAAATCATTAATAATTAACTGTTAATTATTAATGATTTCCTCTTGCCCCCCTCTGGGGCTTTTCTATGCACATCGTTTCCTCCTTTTCTTAAATTTATTCTGGATTTTTTTCATTAAAAATTTGAGTGGGTTTCTGACTGAATATTACATTAGAATGTGTTAATATAATTAATTATTTTACCTAATGTGCCGCTTTTTGCTCAGTACCGGACAAAATTTTGTTACCTATTGATTTACGGTAGGGCCTATAAATAAGACATTTTTTGTTCAGGAGTCCAAAGCTTTAGCTTTGGACGAACATCTGAGGTTTGAATTTCATTATACGGAATGTACAGATGCGGGTGAAAATAAAAATTGACCCGTTTGGTATTTTTATTGACTTTCAATCCTGCCATTACGCCGATAAAAAATCCGTTTATTTCGCGTATCCGTTGTACTATCAGTATATTGTGGAGGCAAAAAAATGTATTACTTGCCATTTTTTTTATAGCCATCGTCATTTTTGGTGTTATTTTCATTAGCTGGGGACTTGATGATATTGAGGGTTTATTAGCGCATCCCGCTCGTGCGGCACTGTTATTACTCTTGTTAGCGCAATTGCTTGTCATTATGTTACTTGTACCACTGGGATGGATGAACAACAGATTACTGCTGCCTCAACCGGTTGATAATAACACGCTGATTGCCTTTATAGGGGCAATGGGTGTATTGTTATTCTTGATGGTTTCCCCGTTTTCTGATCGACGTGAATGGATGCTACTATCAAGCAGCGATGCTGTGCGTTATTTCGGACTGTTCCTGTTTATTCTTGGCGCTACCTTTAGTACTTGGGCTACCATTCATTTATCTAAACGATTAAGTTTTCAAGTGAACAATCAGCAAGGCTATAAATTAGTCACCGATGGGCCCTTCAAAATTGTTCGCCATCCGCGTGATTTTGGCACTATTCTGGTATTTATTGGTATTCCATTGGTATTTCTATCAAGTTTGGGGTTAGTGTTAGCCTTTCTTTCTACAGCGGGACTCTTTGAGCGAATCTCCCGAGAAGAGAAAATGTTGCAGATGCAATTTAAAGAAGAATGGTCACAATACGTTCAGAAAACCAAGTGCATGATTCCTTGGGCTTGAGGGCCGGGTTAATTGTGAATTGTGAATTGTAAATGACCCGTTTGTAGTAGGCGATTTATCGCCTCACGCAACTACTTTCAAAAAATCCGATGTCTTTAAGACATCGGATTTTTAGCACTAATCCGTTTATTCCCCAAATCCGTTGTACTCTCACTATAATGCCAATCCTACTGCAATTTATCATCGGTTTCCTATTGGGCGCTTTGATGGGCTACGTTGCGTGGCGCGTCAAAGCGTTATCCGTCAGCGGGGCGTGGGCGGCGACAGTCGTCGGCGGCCTTATTTTTGGTTTAGGTGGACTTTCGTGGGCGATGCTGTTGCTCACTTTTTTTATCTCTTCAAGTGCGCTTTCCCATACCTTTAGCCGCCGCAAAGCCAATTTGAGCGAAAAATTCGCCAAAGGTTCTCAACGCGATTGGGCGCAAGTTTTCGCGAATGGAGGCCTTGGGGCATTATTGGTCATCGTCCATGTTTTTTTTCCAGAACAACTTTGGCCTTGGCTCGCCTACGCGGGAGCGATGGCAACCGTCAACGCCGATACTTGGGCGACTGAATTGGGTGTCTTGAGTAAAAAGCTACCGCGCTTGATAACCACCGGGCAAGTTGTTGATCGTGGCACGTCGGGTGGTGTCACTTTGTTGGGCACTTTGGCGACTCTCGCGGGGGCCGCGCTGATTGCATTAGTGACTGGGCTATTCACGCCGCCAGTGGCGTTAAGTTTGTTTGTCATTTCGCTGGCAGGATTGGCGGGTTCGCTACTAGATTCGCTATTGGGTGCCACGCTGCAAGCGATTTATGAATGTCTTCATTGCGCTACGGAGACTGAACGCCATCCGCAGCATACTTGCGGTAGAGAAACGTTGCTGGCGCATGGGTGGTGGTGGTTGAATAATGATTTAGTCAACTTCTTCAGTTCAATCTTTGGAGCGGTGGTCGCTGTTGGTTTGTGGGCGTTGTTTTTTCCAATATAATTAATTGATATATACTGATAGTACAACGGATACGCGAAATAAACGGATTTTAAAGCAATAACTACAAGGATTGTATATAAGCAAGGATTTTTAATAACTACAATGTTTGTCTAATCGATACAGACGGATTTTAAAGCAATAACTACAAGGATTCGTTATAAAAACGGATTTTAAAGCAAAACCCAAGGGCACTCAAAAATGCCTATAAACAATCCGTTTAGTCCAAAAATCCGTTGTATTCTCACTATAACTACAAGGGTTAGTTTCTGTAGTCTATTTTGTATTCCTTTACATAAAGCATAAAGCATTAACCATGCGAATTATCACAGTAAATCTTAATGGCATCCGTTCCGCCGCTAAAAAAGGCTTTTTCACTTGGTTAGCCAAACAAGACGCGGATGTTGTTTGTCTTCAAGAAACGAGAGCGCAACAACATCAATTAACCGATTCCCTATTTCATCCTGCCGGCTATTACTGTTATTACCATGATGCTGAAAAAAAAGGTTATAGCGGTGTTGCCTTGTATGCCCGTAGAGAACCTGAAGAAGTCATTACGGGAATCGGTTGGGCTGATGTCGATAGGGAAGGCCGTTATTTAGAGGCGCATTTTTCCACCGTCAACATTGTTTCTTTATATATGCCTTCTGGCACATCGGGATCGCTGCGGCAAGCGTTTAAATACAAGCTGATGGACAAGTTTATGCCGTATTTACGCGAGTTACAAAAAAGCGCAAAGGAATATATTATTTGTGGCGACTGGAATATTGCCCATAAAAAGATTGATTTGAAAAACTGGCGCGGTAATCAAGATCATTCAGGATTTTTGCCCGAAGAGCGGGCTTGGATGGATGAGTTATTTGGGGCGGCGGAGTTTGTTGATGCTTTTCGCGTCCTTAATCAAGAAGCGGAGCAATACACATGGTGGTCAAATCGAGGACAAGCTTGGAAAAACAATACAGGGTGGCGGCTTGATTACCAAGTAATTACGCCCGGCTTAAAAGATAAGGTGACAAGCGCAAGTATTTATAAAGATGAGCGTTTTTCTGATCATGCGCCGTTGACGATGGATTATGATTATTCGGTGTAAGCCTAATGCAATAACTACAAGGATTGTATATAAGAAAGGATTTTTAATAACTACAAGGATTCGTTATAAGCAACCATAAAGGATTGCCCCTACATTACATGACGGTTTGTAGGGGCAACCCCACGTGCAAAGCCCTTAACTTAATGGCATTGTTTCTTATATACAATCCTTGTAGTTATTGTCAAAAATATTCATCCTTTCTTATATCAATGCCATATCGTACCGCTTTTGGGTGAGGGCAACCGCAACCATAAAGGATTGCCCCTACATTACATGACGGTTTGTAGGGGCAACCCCACGTGCAAAGCCCTTAACTTAATGGCATTGTTTCTTATATACAATCCTTGTCGTTATTGTCAAACTAATAACTGATCCTGATACATGTAAGATACTTCCTAAAATCGAAAGTTTCTTGCAAAAAACCATGTTAGCGTCAACCGAAAAACTCCAAGAAGCCGGCTTTGGGGAACGAGTATTCACCGACAGAGATTTAGCCCGTTTTTGCGGAACGCCCGCTCTTTGGACAAAACGAGATTGGAGTCCAAACCTTCAGGTTTGGACAAAACGAGGTTTCCGTCCAAACCTTTAGGTTTGGACTTTAGCTTCAACCATCAACCGCTTCATTTCCCGCACCGCCTCCGCAAAACCACTAAACAAGGCACGCGCCACAATCGAATGACCAATATTCAATTCGCACACGTCTGGAATGACAGCAATCTCGGCGACATTGTGATAATTGAGGCCATGCCCGGCATTCACTTGTAAACCGGCCGCGACACCATGCATGACAGCGATGAGAATGCGTTGATATTCTTGTTGACGGAATTGTTCATCGGTGGCATCGGCAAAATGGCCGGTATGTATTTCTATCACAGGCGCACCAACTCGCACCGCGGCATCAATTTGCTCTGGATCAGCATCAATAAACAGAGAAACCCGTGTGCCAACGGCCGCTAACCGTTGACACGCTTCTCGAATACGCTCAATTTGGCCTAATACATTGAGGCCGCCTTCTGTCGTCAACTCCTCACGCCGTTCTGGCACTAAGCAGACATCGTGAGGACGGAGACGTTCCGCAAACGCCAACATTTCTTCGGTCACTGCCATTTCTAAATTCATGCGAGTGAGCAGAACATCTTTAAGTATGAGAACATCACGCTCTTGAATGTGCCGACGATCTTCACGTAAATGTAAAGTAATCAAATCCGCGCCCGCTTGCTCAGCCTCAATAGCGGCTTGCACCGGATCAGGATAACGAGTACCACGCGCCTGTCTAACCGTGGCGATGTGGTCAATGTTGACACCTAAGCGGATGGGCGTCGGGAGGGATGTGTTGTGTATATTTTCCATTAGAATTGAGTTTCTATCAAATATAATCTAAACTTATCACAGGAACTTGCTTCGAGCCAATCGCTAAAGCGAAGATATCGTTTGGCTAAAAGCTAAAGCACCCTGATGTTGATTTTAAGCTGATTTATGGTTTAAACGTGTTGCCTATAGAAAGGGATATGGATGGTGGGCAAGCGTTGGGATGGATTCAGGATAATGTTTGATTCAGTGCGGCATTGCTAACCCACCCTACGAGACTACAACCGCCCAGTTTCCGTCCAAAGCTTTAGCTCATTGCAAGAAAAAGTTTTGCACATAGAATAGTATATTATGAATCCTAACAAAGGAGCAACCTAATGAAAGTCTTTATCGTTCACGCTTAGCTGTGGTGGTTTTCGATGCTGGAGTACAATTGTACCGCCCAAGCTAAAGCTTGGACTCCATTAATTTTTCATTATTTTTAGCAGGAGTATTATTTTGATTGATCAAACAGATAAACACTTAAAAGAATGGGTAGCGACTATCGAGGATAATATCACTGTCTCGTTAGAAGCGCCCACTGACTTGAAAGACAAAGAGCAGCGAGTGATATGGCTCTACCTGATAGATTTGGCGGAAATGACACCCCACCAGGAATCAAAGAAATCAAATTGGCGAATTTTTCTACGCTATCTCGTCACCGTCTCCGCAACACCCCCGGAAGAAGCACATCGTTTATTGGGTAAGCTTTTACTCGCCACCTTGGAATCTTCTGAATTTGAAGTAGAACCAGAACCAATACCGGTTTCGCTATGGACAGCGTTTGGCATAATTCCCCGCCCAGCCTTTATGCTTCGCGTTCCGCTCAACACAAAAAAACTTGATCGAAAGAGCAAACCAGTACTGAATTTAGTCGCACACACGCCCCAAAGATAAAGTCGGTGGCTTCCAAAGCTTTAGCAAATTCCGTCCAAAGCTTTAGCTTTGGACGGAAATAGTCTGAAGGTTTGGATTTCAACAGTCTGAAGGTTTGGAGTCCAGCAGTCTGGAAACTTGGAACAGCATTTTATGGAAAGAGTAGCGTTTTTAGTAGAAGCCTCTGGAAAACGTATTGAATGTATGCTAAATCCTGAAAGTGTTGTCATTCGCCGCCAAGCCGGTGTCAGTACACGCTCGGTGGACGATAAGCCTTTGAATGGTATTGGAATGTCTGAAAATGCGCTCGTTTATACCGGCGGTGGCACCACTCAGTTGGAATTAGAACTGTTATTTGATGTCACCCAGAGCGGTTTGACTGTCAAAAGCGATAACGCGAGAGATTTAACGGCACCCTTATGGCAATTAACGGAGAATGTGGTTGGAACAGACGGTTTTGGTAGTTTGCCCTTAGTGCGTTTTGTTTGGGGTAAAAGTTGGAACATTCCCGGAATTATCACAGCTATCTCGGAACGCCTTGAAGCCTTTACCCCGGATGGCAAACCGCAACGCTCATGGTTGAAATTGCGGCTGATTAAAGTGAATGAACCTAAGACTCAAACCAAACCCTCACGGTTTTTACCCACTTCGTTCAAGTTGCCAGAGAAAATCCGTGACATCCCAGAAGAACAGTTGAGGTATCATCAAATCATTTCAGGTTCATCCAATAATAACGAAATGAGCGCGGGTGAACGCTTGGACGAGATAGCAGCAAAATGGTTTGGCAATCCCGCCTTGTGGCGTTTGATTGCTGATTTTAATAATATAGACAATCCTTTAAAGCCAAGTACACAAGTTTTAAAAATTCCTTTGTTATGGAGTCCAAAGCTTTAGCTTTGGCACGTCCAAACCTTCAGGTTTGGACTCCAACACTTTGATAATTATCCAATGAGTCATGTTCTCGCATTACCCAAGATAACTATAGCCTTCAACGGCGTGCCATTGCCCTCAGAAGAAACTCGTTTTCTGGTGGAAGTCAGGGTGCAACAAAAGTTGTCTCTGCCAAGTCAGTGTGAATTGCGGTTTGCCGGGCTGCAAGCACCTATTGCCAGCCTTGAACCCATTCCCGCCGGGGCCGAATGCCGTGTCACCGTCAGTGGGCATCAAGTGCCATTGTTTATCGGTGAAATCACGGTGGTTGAATATAATTATAGTATTTCCAATGACTTAGAAATTTATCTGCGTGCTTATGATCGTCTGCATAGACTACGCAAAAATCAGCAGGTGCGAGCTTTTGTCCAAGTGACGGCCCTTGATTTAGCAAAAGAAATGGTTGCGCCGTTGGGATTGAACGTTAAGGCGACAGAACCCGGCCCACTCCAACATCAACTGATACAATACCATCAATCCGATTTCGACATTCTTTCAGAAATCACGGAAAGCTGTGGCCTCTATTTTACCTTAGGTGAAGACACACTCCATTTACTTACTTTGGTAGGCCTTGGCGAGCCGATGCCTCTTGTTCGTGGCGACAATCTCTTTGCCGTGAAAGTAGAAGTCAATGGAGAGGCCACTTGTCGAAAGGTATCTACATCGGGATGGAATCTTTCCCAACTTGAAGTCCATGAGGGTTATGCCAACGCGGCCCAAATAGGCCGCCGAACTCGCGCTGAAATATCGCCGGCTAAGTTGGGGAGTTCTGGTGAATGGGTACAGGTGGACGAAGCGATACAAAATGAGCAACAAGCGCAAGCAGCGGCACAGGCCGAACTCAATGTGCAAGTAGCGCGAGAAGTCACACTATCAGGCACGGCCGAAGGTGATCCAAGATTACGGCCGGGCACCCCCATTCTACTTGAAAACGTGGTGGCGGCCGTTGCCGGACAACATGTATTGACGGCCGTTACCCATACTATCAATACACAACAAGGGTTTATCTCGCAAATTTCAACCATGCCACCGCCACCTCGTGCGCGTCAATGGGGCAGTATGATAACACTTGCCATTGTCAGTCGTGTTGATGATCCTGAAAAGAGAGGCCGAGTCCGTGTTTCGTTGCCTGTGTACAATCAGATAGAAACCGACTGGCTCAATGTCGTCATGCCCGCTGCTGGCACCAACAAAGGTTTAATCGCTTTGCCCGATGTTGGTGATAGCGTTTTGTTGTTATTTAGTCATAATAAACCAGAACGCGGTGTGGTGCTAGGTGGTTTGTCTGGTGTCAAAAGGGGGCATGATTCTGGTATCGAAGGTGGTGCTGCGGAGCAGTGTTACAGCTTTGTGACACCTAAAGGGCAACGTATACAATTAGATGATTCTTAGCCCCAACGGGGCGAAATTAATATAGCCAGGGGCAACGCCCCTGGATAGTTAGCCCCAACGGGGCGAAATTAATATAGCCAGGGGCAACGCCCCTGGATAGCAACGCCCCTAGATAGCTTTGGACTTTGGACGAAGAAGCATTGTCACAGGCAGCCTTCAACCCATTCGACTTCTGGCAATAGTCCAATGCGGAACTGTGTCACACGTTTTTTGCTGGTTTCAAAGATTAAGCGATACTTTTTATCCCATTTGTCCTTCGGCACGTAAATGAGATAATGCCCCTGCTCATCATATTTATGAGCCTCGACCACGATTTTCTTCCCATACAGTTTCCGAATCTTCTTCTCTCTGTCTCCTACCCGCGCGCCGCTGAGTGTTGAGACCGTTGATTCTGTTATGTCTATCCGTCGAATCTTACCATCGACAACCATAAACTTGACTCCAGCGGGTACCTTTTTCGAGGCCACATAAAAACAACTAGGGTCAGGATACGTATAGACTGTTTTGAGACGGACCCCAGAGCGTTTTTTGGCCTGTTGGACAGTCATGCCAATTTTGATTGGCCCAACAGAACGAAGGCTGACCTTCCACTGTGAATTTTCTTGTGCAATGAGTGAGTTTGGAAAAAAGCTCACGACACATAAACCAACAAATAACCACTTGAATTTTGAAAATTTCATAATCCTCTCTTGACGTTGTTATGCCCGGTGATTGACATGGTTGCAACAATAACTGGTCGGTGGTTTACAGTTGACCGACCAGAGTCTTTCAGAATTTAACCGGCGGTAAGGTTTTGAGTAATCGTGTACATTAGAGTTGTTGCGTTATAGAGTTTATAGAGTTTGAGAGTAAACTCCCATTAAACTCATCAACTCATCAACTCATCTATTCATAAACTCCATAAACTCTATAAACTCTATAAACTTTTTATTTAGCAACAACTCTTTTTTACAAGAGTTTTTTATTTCGCAACAACCCTATTATACCCAGCCGGTTAATATTCATCATACGCTGTCACTGAATCAAATTTCCACTGACATCCATCGTGAGTGAAGATTATGACTTTGAAGAGTCAGAATTCCATCATTCATAGATGTCGGTGCTTGACAGCCACAACATTTAAAGCAATATGTAGTTTACACACATGGAAAAAAAAAAACAACCCACTTTCTCGAATTGCGCCATAAATTGGAGTTGGAACCAAATTTCGCCATTCGTTTAATAGACTTTGCGCGGCTAAAAACAGAAGTCACGAGCGAAGCTGTAACCGTGCTAAGTATAGAAACCGACAAGTTTAATGTCATCATGTCCGCTGCAGCCGGCACCAACAAAGGTTTAATCGCTTTGCCCGATGTTGGTGATAGCATTTTGTTGTTATTGAGTCATAATAAACGGCAACGCGGTGTGGTGCTAGTGCAGGAGAGCGGAAGTTTCCATACCACCCCTTCGATCTGGCAACCACAAGGTGAGGACTGTTTTAATTAGGGTGAAATACCTAAATAAATAGTTTACTGACAAGAACGTCTCGTGCCAAAAACCTACAAAAAGTATGTATAAATAATTAGGCGCGACTGAGGGCCATAGTTTGATTTGAATGCATCCAAAATGTTTTATGGCCCTCAAACCAGACCGTCCCAAATAACCACAAAAGATTAAAAACCGGTGGTAGGGCGGATACGTTGGCAAAACACTCGTGCCGGAGAGCGGAAGTTTCCGTACCACCTAAAAATGATATCCAAGAAATCCAAATCGGATTTCTCTGGGAGCCAAGAAATCCTATTTTTTTGAAAAATCGGATTTCTCAATGGTCATTGCGTCCGTGTTGAAAACCAGCAAGGAAATCCGCATTCAGTCAGAAGCGGACTTACAGATTGAAGCGTCCGGGCAAACACTCACTGCCATTAAGTTAAGCAACAAAACACCTACAAAAAGTATCAATAATGAACCGCGACATTTAATGATTAATGATTAATTGTTAATTATGAATTTATGGCCCTCAAAATAGATAGTCAAATAACCCTAAAAATGTAGGTAAATAAAAGGGGCCCGCGTATCACTACTCTGCCAAACT
>NBMI01000075.1 GCA_002085445.1 Candidatus Parabeggiatoa sp. nov. 2 | reverse complement strand
CGTCAATTCCCGGTTAGCCCCCGGTATTAATCAAAGATTTGCTCTAACAGGCTCGCTTCGATATCAAATCGCAATGTTTGATCATGCCTTACGCATTTTTAACACTAATGCAAAACTAAACGGAATGTCAAGTATTTTTTTGTGTACTTTATGATCACTTTTTATCACATATGCTCACATATTAAAGTACTAATAGATTGCTCTTACAAAATAATGACAGTGATATTGCTATGAATGAATCTCCACAACGCCTCGGCAAGGGCATGATTTACGTGGCTTGGTTACTCCTGCTAGGCTTGCTGTTCTTGTTTTTCAATCATTTTCTCAAAAAACAGGACAATCCTAACCAAGAGCCAATCACCCAATACCAACAAGACGGCACTCGTGAAGTGCGACTACGACGCAGTCCCAGCGGCCATTATGTGGCAAGCGGCATGATTAACGGTCAACCCGTCGTTTTTCTTCTCGACACCGGGGCAACAGTGGTATCCATTCCGGATCATGTCGCACGTCGCCTCAATTTAGAGCGAGGAACACCCATGCTCGCAAGTACGGCCAATGGGACGATCACAACCCATAGTACCGAACTTGCCAGCGTTACTTTGGGGGGTATTGAATTACATAGGGTGCGTGCCAGTATTAACCCGCACATGCAATCCGATGAAATTTTGCTAGGCATGAGTTTTCTTAAGCATTTAGAATTTACCCAGCGCGGCGATACGCTTATTTTACGTCAATCTTCTTAAAAGTATTGCAAATCAAGGCGTTAAATGGATAAACCCCGATTACCCCCCGATTTGGTAGAAACTGTCAAACGTGCCTTAGTCGAAGATGTTGGCAGCGGTGATATAACCGCACTACTGATTGGCGCAGACACACGGGCACACGCTCAAGTTATCAGCCGTGAGCAAGCCATCTTGTGTGGCACCGCTTGGTTTGATGAAGTGTTTAAACAACTTGATAGCCAAGTGCAAATCACTTGGCACACCCTTGACGGCGAACCCATTAGCCCCAATCAAGTCTTGTGCAACTTGACCGGGCCGGCACGCGCTTTAGTCACGGGAGAGCGCACGGCCTTGAATTTTCTACAATTACTCTCAGGCACAGCCACTAACGTGCAACGCTATGTCAAAGCGATTAGTGGTACAAGAGCTTGTATCTTGGACACTCGCAAAACCTTGCCCGGCTTACGTAGCGCCCAAAAATACGCAGTGCGCTGCGGCGGTGGCACTAATCACCGTCTGGGCCTCTATGACGCTTTTTTAATCAAAGAAAATCATATACTTGCCGCCGGTTCTATCACACAAGCCATTGCGGCCGCCCGGCATCATGCGGCACAATTACCCGTAGAAGTTGAAGTGGAAACGCTAGAACAAGTTAAAGAAGCCTTAACGGCGGGCGCTGATAGCCTGTTACTGGATAATTTCGCAGTGCCCCAGTTGCGCGAAGCGGTGGCGCTCGTACAAAGTCAAGTGAAATTAGAAGCGTCGGGTGGAGTCACATTAGAAACCATTCGCGCCATTGCTGAGACAGAAGTCGATTTTATTTCAGTGGGTGCGATGACTAAAGATGTGCAAGCGGTGGACTTGTCTATGCGTATTACCGAAGCATCCTAATGCGAGCCAATAGTCAGTCGTCCAAACTAACTAATGGCCGAGTTTGGCAACTATATTAATCTCGCCCCGTAGTGGCTAATCATTAATCATTAATCATTAATCATTAATCATTAATCATTAATACGCACCAAAGGGGCTCCTGGGGCGATGCCCCAGAATTTCGCCCCTTTGGGGCTAATCATTAATAATTAATCATTAATCATTAATCATTAATCATTAATACGCACCAAAGGGGCTCCTGGGGCGATGCCCCAGGCTATATTAATTTCGCCCCTTTGGGGCTAATCATTAATCATTAATCATTAATCATTAATCATTAATCATTAATACGCACCAAAGGGGCTTTCCTTGTTAACCTCTATTAGCCCCTTCGGTAAGTATTATTAAAGCCAGTGTAACTACCTAGAGTCCACGAATCGGAGAACGGGCTTAAAACCCATCAAAACTCAAAAGCCACTCACTTGGTTATGAGAAAAGGAGAATCCTCACCAATTACCAATGGCGAAGGACTTAATACACCATACGAGAAGCTTTTTTTCTTCAATGGGGAAGTTAAAGTGAAAACCTGCAACTTTTTAAAAGTCACTAAAAACTAAAATAGTAAAGTAAAGGTGTTAGGATGACAACATTAAATCTTTTTTCAAACTCACAAGACTTCGTCTCTTTCTCGACGGCCCAGACAATTTTTAAGGAAGGCGATCAGGGCAAAGTCATGTACGCCATCATAGAGGGAGAAGTAGACATTATAGTCGGCGATAAGGTCATTGATACCGTAGGTAGAGGGGACATTATTGGCGAAATGGCACTGATTGACACCAATCCCCGAAGTGCTACCGCCGTCCCCAAGACGGACTGCAAAGTTGTGCCCATCAGTCGGCGGCATTTCACCTTTCTCATTCAACATACACCAAACTTCGCTCTTGAAGTGATGCAGGTGATGGCTAACCGCCTACGTCGTATGAATGCACAATTTGAATTGGGTAGTGAAAAGTGAAATAGGAACGATATTCCGTAAGTTCCACAGAGAAACATAAAAAAAAAGGGTTTCAATATTCCTGACTAAGTGTCATTCTGTGTTTTTTTTAAGAAAGCGAAGGTTTCTCACGATGGTGAATAAAAATGAATTCAGTTATTGTCAATTATCACTTATCAATTTATACTGAAAAGTCAATGACAATCACGAATGGAAGTAAATTGAGCTAAAAAGCGGAATATTTATATAACTAGATATATAACGACGAAATAACGACTGCCTTTACCCAAAAAAACCAGTACAATAAATAGCAAAATTGGAACTCGAAACACCCCGGCGATAAAAGTCAATGGATCACCAACAACGGGCAGCCACGCCAACAATAATGTCCAGACACCGTATTTCAAAAACAAATCCTGCGCTTTATCAATCTCGCTTTGACTAAACAAAAACCGACTTCGAGCGACTAATTGAATGAAATACCGCCCCAACACCCAGTTGACTACTGAGCCTGTCACATTGCCCAGCGTTGCCCAAATCCATAGCCACATCAAATTGTACTCTCCTGACAAAATATAAGTTGCCAAAAGAACTTCAGAGGAAAAGGGCAACAACGTTGCAGCCAAAAAAGCACTTACAAACAAACTCAGATAACCCATCATTTTGAAAGCGAATATGATCATTGATCAGTACCGGAAAATTTGTGCTTCGGTACTTAACTGAAAACTGATAACTGATCAGTGAAAAATGATAACTGATCACTGAAAACTGAAAAGAAGGTGACAAAATGAACATTGCTATGATTGCTTCTGAATGCGCCCCCGTGTCCAAAGTCGGAGGCTTGGCGGATGTCGTTTATGGTCTCAGTAGAGAATTGGAAATCCGAGGCAACGATGTGGAAATTATTCTGCCAAAGTACGATTGCATGCGCTACGATCACATATGGGGCCTCCACGTTGCCTACCAAGACTTATGGGTACCTTGGGGGGGTGGCACTATTCATTGCTCCGTCTGGTTTGGATTCGTGCATGGGCGAAAATGTTTCTTTATCGAGTCTCATTCCCCAGATAATTTCTTCAACCGAGATCATTACTATGGTTTCCCGGACGATGCCATGCGATTTGCTTTTTTTAGCAAGGCCGCACTGGAATTTTTGCTCAAGGCCGACAAACACCCAGATGTCATCCATTGCCACGACTGGCAAACCGGGCTAGTGCCAGTCTTGCTCTATGAAATGTACAAATTCCAAGACATGCATCACCCCCGCGTCTGCTACACCATTCACAATTTCAGGTATCAAGGCATCACCGGGACGGATGTTCTGTCGGCCACCCAGTTGAATCGCCCCGAATATTATCACCACCATGAGCGCCTCAAGGACAACGTTCATCCAAGTGCATTGAACTTTATGAAAGGCGGTATTGTTTACTCAAACTTCGTCACCACCGTGTCGCCAAAACACGCTTGGGAAGTACGCCATTCCGAGCAAGGACACGGTTTGAGCGATACCTTACACATCCACCAGGATAAATTCGGCGGCATTCTCAACGGCTTGGATTATGAAGTCTGGAATCCTGAAATTGATCCACACATTCCCAATCACTACGCCATTGCAAACTTAGACGAAAAATATGGCAACAAAGAAGCTCTGCGCGATAGGCTCCTGCTACGCAAAGACTACAAACCAATCATTGCTTATGTGGGCCGTCTGGATGTTCAAAAAGGTGTCCATCTCATCCGGCATGGACTATTCTACTCACTGCAAAATGGCGCACAATTTGTCCTGTTGGGGAGCAGCCCAGAAGCAAGCATTAACGAAGAATTTTTGCATCTCAAACAAGAGTTTAATGACAATGAAGACTGTCATATGGAGATTGGTTTTGACGAAGAACTCGCTCACCTTATCTATGCCGGGGCAGATATGATCATTATGCCTAGCATGTATGAACCTTGTGGGTTGGCGCAGTTGATTGCGCTACGCTACGGTACCGTGCCCATTGTGCGAGCCGTCGGCGGGCTTGCAGATACCATATTTGACCGCGACTTTTCCGAAAAACCGCTCACCGCACGCAACGGCTATGTTTTCCAGGAGGCCGACTACGCCGGCCTTGAATCAGCCATGCACCGCGCCATTGGCTTGTGGCACGCCTATCCCGAACAATTCCGCAAACTCGTCCTTCAGGGCATGCAATACAATTACTCGTGGCATCGTTCGGGCCAACATTACTCGAGAATTTACGAACACATCCGAACTCAGTGAACAGTTATCAGTTTTTCAGTTGTCTTTTATAAATTATCATTTATCAGTCATTATACTTTGCACGGCTGAAAACGGTTCGTTTTCTTTGAATTTCAACGTGCCCCTAGCATCCCCTCTCAAGAGGGGACTTGCTAATTATTAGCTTATGTAACAATTAATTATTAATTATTAATAAGGGGGTAGGCGGTGTGCAAAAAGTCCAAATCCTAACCGTTTGTAGTATAATCAATAGGGTGGGCTGCTATAGAATTTAATCAGTTTTAATTTTTCATTAATTATCAAAAGGGGTTTTCGGTAAAACACTAAATAAGGGTTAATTTTATGAATAAACTTTCAAAAAACACGGGTAACTTGGCTAAAACCACAACTTCTTCTTCAATCCAACCTGAATCGAAAAAACTCGGTGATACGCCAAAAATCACCCAACCAACACCAAAGCCCGAATCGACAAGCTTGCCGAAAACCAGCGCCCCGATATCTCCACCGGAAGCGAAAAGGACAAGCCGTGGTGAAATGCCAAAAACCGCAGCCCCGACACCACCGCCTGAACCGAAAAACCGCGGTGGCATGCCTAAAACCGCAGCCCCGCCACCAAAACCCAAACCAAAAAGCCACATTGATCTGCCTCACTTTCCCGACTGGGAAGGTGATTTCTCCGAATACATCAATGGCGTACCTAACGTCTCTGGATCCGAAAAAATTCTCCAAAAAACCCTTCTTGACAGCAGCCCAAGCAGCCCACACCCCGTTTTTTTGCATGATAGCGGAATTGATTTTGGACGCATTCGCAGCGCCTGCGCCGTTGCCCTGCACATGCACCAGCCTTTAATCCCCGCTGGCGGTGGCGATCTCCATACTGCGGAAATGATCTGCAATCTCAAATACATGTGGGATAATCAGTGCATTGGCGACAACCATAATGCCCCCGCCTTCCACTGGTGTTACAAGCGCATAGCCGAATTTCTCCCGCAACTGGTGAATGAAGGCAAACAACCGCGTGTCATGCTGGAATATTCGGGCACACTGCTGCACGGCTTACGCCAAATGGAGCTGCACGACGTACTCGACTACCTCAAGACGATAACGCTCGATCATAATTATCGGCGCACGGTAGAATGGCTAGGTTGTCCTTGGGGACATGCGGTAGCGCCTTCTACGCCCGTTCAAGATTTCCGACTGCACGTCCTTGCTTGGCAACACCACTTTGCGGCCATTTTCGGTCTTGAAGCACTGAGCCGCGTGCGTGGATTTTCACCGTCAGAAATGGCCTTACCCAATCATCCCGATATTGCCTACGAATTTGTCAAAACGCTCAAAGATTGTGGCTACCAATGGGTACTGGTGCAAGAACATAGCGTCGAGCGCCCAGAAAACGGCCGGAACCCAGATCGTCCACACATTCCCCACCGCCTCGTTTGTACCAACTCTTACGGCGAAACGGCCAGCATTATCGCCATCATCAAAACGCAAGGCAGCGATACCAAGCTGGTTGCCCAAATGCAGCCCTACTATGAAGCCAGAGAACAATCCCGTTGGGATTTGGGTGGCAAATCTGTTCCACCACTCATTACTCAGATTGCCGACGGCGAAAATGGTGGCGTGATGATGAACGAATTTCCACACAAATTCTTTGAAGTATCCAATGACAGCACCGGCTCAGATACGCCACTGATGAACGCCACGGAATACTTGGAGCATCTGTTCGCAATGGGCATCCAAGAACAAGATTTACCAGTGGTTCAACCCATTATGCAAAAACGCTTATGGGATCGCGTCAAACCGGGCGATGGGCCCGAAAAAATGGCGCAAGTCATTGAAGAACTGAAAAAAGAAGACAACCAATTCCATGTCGAAGGCGGCAGTTGGACAAACAACCTTTCTTGGGTGAAGGGCTATGAAAACGTACTCGGCCCCATGGAAAAAGTCAGTGCGCTTTTCAATGAAAAAGCCATTAAAGGACGCATTCCCACCAACGAACATAGATATCGCAACGCCCTGTATCACATGATGGCCTCGCAAACCAGTTGTTACCGATACTGGGGACAAGGGCTGTGGACAGATTATGGGCAAGAAATCTGCCGACGGGCCCATGATATTCTGACTTACGACTTTTAGTCAGGAGTCCAAACTTTAGTTTCAGGAGTCCAAGTTTGGCAGTCGTCCAAACTAACGTTTGGGCACTTCCAAGATAAATCTTGGACTCCTGTACCCATTACCAATTCAGCCAAACAATGATGGCTGTACTTTATGGCCGGATTCAACATTGACATACCGCTGCGGTTTTTTTAACTTATTGATTTTTCCCATATCTAAAGCGCGTGCTAACCAAATCTTCAACTGCTTAGATTGTAAATTCAAACACTCAGCAAGCTCCCGCTCCGTTTTCGCCGTCACCAGTTGTTTTTCAATATGAGGCCATACAACCTCAAATAAATCCGTACTTTTTTCGACCTTTTCCTCATCAGCTTCATTCGCTTCAACCGTTTCAACCGCCTCAACCGCCTCAATCCTCTCAACTGCCTCAATCCTCTCAACCGCCTCAGCGTTTTTTTCTATATTACTACTATAATTCGCCGGCACGGCATCAGTGACTTCTTGCGGCTGCGGTGTCTCACTCAGTTGCGATAACTGTTGACGCAAATCCGCCATCTCTTGCAACGTCTTTTTATCCAGCGCAATCGCCCCTTGATTGAGCAACGCTTGATTACCAACCGGCATAGATTCATCCTTGCGGACAAACAACGGCACCCATTGCGCCTTTAAATTCTCAGTAGCACCCGCCCAAGTGCCTCCTTCTTGGTAACCACTATTAACAACAACCGCCCAATCTGACAACGCATAAACATATTTATTGCGTGCCATCGCATTGCCCACGTTAAAACCCGCGTCTGGATCAAAAGGAGAAATAAGGACTAATCGCTCCTCCCGCAAAGCGTCACGGTATTTACCAGCAACAGCAGCGCGTGTCAAACTCTCTGTCAACACACCAACGGCCGTGCCTCCATGTATCAAAGCCGTCAACATCGCCTCCGTATCTACCCCACGCGCTCCGCCTGAAATAATAGTCATCCGTTGTTGGGCCGACTTTTTAGAAATTAACTTCGTAAAATCAACCACTTGCTTATCAACCTCCCGTGAACCGACGACGGCCAAGCCACCCTTTTGCAACAAAGCCGGTTGCCCCACACCATAAAAAATAGGAGGCGCAGCTTGCCCTAACTGCTTTTTTAGGCGCGTAGGATAAGCCTTATCACTGCGACTCATTACCCACAACCCTTTATTTGCCCACGCCTCAACTGCCAAAGCCAGTGCGCCACCTCGCATCAATAAAGCCTGCAAACGTCCCGCCGCAATCGTTTTATCAACAAAATGCTTAATTTTGACAACCGAAGAAGTGTCTAATAAATCGGCCGGCCGCATATCTTGCGCTTGTAACCACTGTGCAAACCTCGCATATTCGGACGGTATTAAAGGTTTAATTTCGCCTTTAGCTTTTTTTCCAAAATGTCCACACAATAATAAAATAGCTTGCGTATCGGCACTTGATACTTGTTCGGTCCTGTTCATATTACTCAATCCCGTTTGTAGTAGGCGATTTATCGCCTTTTTAGGGCTTGTGCTTACCTTACCGCTTGTGCTGCTTGCGCTGCTTGTGCTGCTTGTGCTGCTTGCGCTGCTTGCGCTGCTTGTGCTGCTTGTGCTGCTTGTGCTGCTTGCGCTGCTTGTGCAGCTTGTGCTGCTTGTGCTGCTTGCGCTGCTTGTGCAGCTTGTGCAGCTTGTGCTTTTTTGGCTTACTGTGCGGCTTTGAGGGCAGCCGCATATGCCCCATTTGAGCGGCCTCTTCGGCGAGTTTTTCGGCCGGTTCTTCTCGTTTTCTCGCTTCCGCCAATTTTCTATCCGCCTCTTCGACCCGTTTGAGACCCTTTTCAAACGGTTGTGGCTGTGATTGAAGTCGGGCTTGACAACCCGAAAAACAGAATTCGCCCACAAATGAACTATGCTCCCAAGGAACTTGTTCACCATTGGTTTCGGCCAAAACGCCAACCCGTACCCGTTTAAACATCGCTTCCACCGTCAAACCGGGAATTTTGAGGGCTTGGAGCAGATATTTGGTATAAGTCCCATTTCGGCCAAGACCATCAGCGGCCGTTTGATTGGGCGCCGTTGCGAAACTAATAATTGAACCCGTTGGACTACGCATTTCAGCCAACCCACCGGTTCTCCCTAAACCACGACGCCCTCTTTTAGGGAGCGGATTGTCCCGACAAGCATCCAATATAATAATATTAGTGCCATTTCCCGCTTTTTTCATCTTCTCCAAGACATACTGAGCCGACATTGTTTCATATTCCACCTCAGTCTCAGATGGCAACTTCACTTGAGTTGGAATCAGATAATTTTTGTTGTTGACTTGTACGGCATGGCCTGCGTAATAGAACAGCCCCACGCTGCCCCCCGATAATTTTTGGGTAAATTCCAGCGCCGCTTCCATCATTTCCCGCCGATTGGCGGCATCTTCCCGATAAACGACTTCAAAACCCTTCTCCTTCAAAATAGTTCTCAGATCACGGGCATCGTTAAGAGAGTTCCTTAATGGCGGAATATGGGGATCACCCTCATAACCGGCATTGCCTATCACGAGGGCATAACGCTTACCGGTCATTTTATTCCCAGAGGAAAGCAGTCTTACTGCCCCCCTGTTATCCTTATTATCACCACCAAGAGTCACAGATTCAGACTGGGCACCCGTCGTATCGGGCGGCATGATTTCGTTACCGGCGGCTAAAAGAGGGAATATTGCGAACCCTGCAACCAATAGCCTGTTGATTTTCATAGTATTTCTCCTATTTGTGTTGACATGCGGTTTTTTTTCAATAACTATACTTTGCATTGCGCTTTTGGAATGAAGACAGATACGAAATCTGGTTTTCATGGCTGAGCGTGTTCTAGCCCCGTGAGACATGACGAAAAACTTAAGGATGACGCTGTATAGTATACAAGAATTGTAGGTGGAGTCGATTCCCTATATCGCTTTTACTCGATGATCAAGTTTTTGAGGATTAGTCCGTTAGCCTAGAGATCAATCTCTAGGCATCGATCTACTATATTCATTTTAAATGATACTAAAACTTGATGTTCAAGTCAATAATCCAGCCTTACGCTTGGCAGTCGTCCAAACTTTAGTTTGGCAGGGTGAAAAAAAAGCGCGTAAAAATATCTCAAATTTAACCCGTTTGCAACCCCGCCCGGAACGTTTTTTTAAAATGGGCCACGTTGCCGGCCATTTCCTGACTGGCGGAACGCTTTTAAAGTCTTTTAAAGTGGCCCATGTTATCGGCCATTTCCCGGCCGGTGGAACGTTTTGTTCATGGCCTACTATCCATCATCCCAGACGAACAAATCCGTTTATTCCCCTAATCCTAAGTAGTCAACCCGACAACACGCCATGAATCCCCCAATCAACCATTGCTAAGCTGACAAGCGGGTGGGCAACAACGTTGTCCACCCGACTACCTGGCTAAGAAATAGGAACAGCAAAGGGATTGATTATTGTCAGTTTATTTTCTATTAACGTAAATATCAATGGGTTATAAAATTATTAGTTATCTCAATTATTTAGTTATAATGGGTTAATTATCAATCAGTTAAAAAAAAACCATAAGTTGTACTTACTTATTCCAGTTGATGGCCCACAAATAAGGGTTATTCACGTATTAATGCTAAGGGTATATCATATAATAAAAAGGCCTTTTTAATCAATTAATTGTCATCAAATAATTGATTAAGAGATGATTTATATAACTTATTGAAAAGTCGAACTCACGTTATTAATAAACCGTTTTGCATGTCTTCAGAATAAAGTCGTACCGCATTGCCTTGTAATGCACTTGCTACAGTTCAGCTTTTTGAGTATCTTGATGTTGTAAAAGCGCGTATAGCCAAATATTGCTATCGAGAATTGCGCGGATAAACGAATTGATATAGCATTTTCCGCTTGAGTGAAATACAAAGCAATAACATGCCAACCCCGAAAGGGGTTGAATATGAATAGCCACAGGTGCAACCTGTGGAACATACGCCAACCCCGAAAGGGGTTGAATATGAATAGCCACAGGTGCAACCTGTGATTACGCGGATAATCGAATTGATTAGTCGGATGGGTAGCGCTTTGCTAAACCCACCGAATTGTTGTAGTCCTTGTAGTTATTTTGTGTCAATTTGTGTCAATTTAACCCTTATTTTTGTATGGCTATTGGCACTGGTTTGTGGGCCATAAAGCCATTTGAAAGCTTTCAACTTTAGCTTGGCACCGAATTAGGCTTGCTTGGAGTCATTTTAACCCGCCACTGCGTTTAGCGTTTCAGAACAAAGTTTCGTTGTACTAAGCGTCAGTTGTACTAGGTTTGGCACAATCAGTCGTACTCAATCCGCTTATCCACGTCATTCGCTGTACTCAATTTGACTCTCAATTCGCTTATCCGCGTAATTCGTTGTACTCAATTCGCTTATCCGCGTAATTCGCTGTACTCAATTCGACTCTCAATTCGCTTATCCGCGTAATTCGTTGTACTAAGCGTGCGTAATTAATTGTACTTAGCTCAATCCGTTACACTTAGATCAATTAGTCATACTCAGTTCAATCCGTTGCACTTAGCTCAATCCGTTGCACTTAACTCAATCCGTTGCACTTAACTCAATCCACTTACCTCAATCCGTCGCACTTAGCTCAATCCGTTGTACTTAATTCGCTTATCCGCGCAATCCGTTGTACTTAATTCGCTTAGCCGCGCAATTCGTTGTACTTGGCGTAATTAGACTGGTAGTACAACGAATCCGTTACACTTAGATCAATTAGTCGTACTCAGTTCAATCCGTTTAATCCTAAAAGAAGTTGTACTTAGATAAATTCCTGATTGTAACTTTTTTTGAAATGTATAACTGGTTGAATTTTAGTGATTATCTCAATACAAGACTTATTATCTCGCGCAGCGAGTTACTGCCCATCAGTTGTACTTAACTCAACCAATCGTACTCAGATTAATCCGTTAATCCACGTCATCCTAAGTACTCCTCCCAGACGCAATCCGCTGCACTTAACCCAATCAACCAATCCTACTCAAATCAATCCGTTAATCCACGTCATCCTTAGTACTAACCATATTCCAAGCACTAAACAGCGCCTAAATACCAAACGCAACCCCAAGCCTTAACACACCCAACACCCCCCAATCCACCCATATGCCCTCACACCATCGCACCACAACAAACCCTCACAACTGCTCATGGCTTTGCTGCCAAGCGGTTTGCGCTTTTTGCAACATCACCGGCACTTGTTTTAACTCATACTCAATCGCACTCGCTTGCTGCTGCAAACCCTGCAACGCTTGCCCGATTTCACCCAGCCGCGCAAAATCATTGGCTTGCATCGCCACCGCCATCTGTTGTTTTTGCTCATCCAACTGGCGCAACAGCTCAGCATGCTGCTGCTCAAGCGTCGCCGTCAAACTCTGCTGAGCGGCTTTAATATCACGCACATCCACCCACAGCCCAGCACGCTGCAAAGCCGCAAACGTCTCTTTAACACGCGGGTGTTGGCGCAATTGCTCATGAAAGAAAAACAGGATGGCATTGCCTAATAAATCCTTATAGCGCAGAAAAGCCACAAAATCATCAAAATCAGCGCATTTTTCGCTAGGATGTAATTTTTCCAACTGTTTTAGGACTAAATCCGTAATACTAATAGGGCCTTTATAGCTAATGATAGCCGTCAAATCGGCCTCCGTGAGCGCCGCCGCGGCCGCATCCTGAAACAACTGCTTTTTGTAAGGAATTAAAACCCGACAATTTTTAATCGCATTGGCCCGGAAATAGGCCGAAATTCCGCCTTGTTCAGAGGAATCAGAGTCCGGTTGAAAAAAGGCCGAGTTCAAAAACGGCTGTAAGTAATTGAGCTCTATTTTGTCAGAAAACTCCCGTTCCAACTTAGAATGCCTAAGTTTTTGCAGAAAAGCCATTTTTTGCTCTGGGGCCGCCAACCCAGCCGCGATGGTAGCAAGAGCATAACCATAGCTATTTTGAATCGCATCGTTTATTTCTTTAGACGATAAGGTAAAATGATTCTTAAGAATCACAACAGCCTTATCACCAGCGCGTGCCGCGAGCTCGACGACAGCAGGACTGTCTAGTAGCGAGCTTAGGCTGATTTGTAACAATGAAGGTAATGACAAAATTTCAGTGATCAGTTAAAAGCAACTACAGGGATTCGTTAACTACAGGGATTCGTTATAATAAAGGATTAGATCGTGCTGGTGTTTGGATTTGGTTAGCTTATCCGCGTAATAGGCGTTCCTTAACGAAGTTTCGTTGTACTTAATTCGCTTATCCGCGTAATTCGCTGTACTCAATTAATTCGTTTATCCGCGCAATTCGCTGTACTCAATTCGCTTATCCGCGCAATTCGCTGTACTCAATTAATTCGCTTATCCGCGCAATTCGCTGTACTCAATTAATTCGTTTATCCGCGCAATTCGCTGTACTCAATTAATTCGTTTATCCGCGCAATTCGCTGTACTCAATTAATCCGTTTATCCACGTCATCCGTTGTACTTGGTTTTCAGTGATTACTGATATTATAGACTCAATTCGCTTATCTGCGTAATTCGTTGTACTTGGTTATTATACTGGTAGTACAACGGATACGCGTTCCGAAACGGATACTTAATTCGCTTATTCGCGCAATTCGTTGTACTAAGCGTAATTAGTTGTACTTAGCTCAATCCGTTGCACTTAACTCAATAATCCGTTACACTTAGATCAATTAGTCGTACTCAGTTCAATCCGTTTAATCCTAAAAGAAGTTGTACTTAGATAAATTCCTGATTGTAACTTTTTTTGAAATGTCTAACTGGTTGAATTTTAGTGATTATCTCAATACAAGACTTATTATCTCGCTACGCGAGTTACTACGTTTCACATTCAACCCCTTTCGGGGTTGGCGCGTCGTGGCACATTTTCTACAGGTTTTCCTTAAGCTATTATCTCGCTACGCGAGTTACTGCGTTTCACATTCAACCCTTGTCGGGGTTGGATTTCATAGATAAAATTTCTTAAAACATAAAAGTCCAATTCTAAACCGTTTGCAGTATAAAGGCGGGTTTCGGATTCTCGTTAAGCATAAAAAAAGCCCCTTGCTTTCAATTCAAGCAAAGGGCTATTGATGGGTAAACGGATATTCTCCCTGATAAAGGAGAGTATCCGTCAAATCACTTACTACTTATCCTACAGTTGCTACACCGGTTCATCCTGTGAGCCAGAAGTGCCGTCTTCATCCGCTCCAGTGGTGGCATCATCGCCCGTGTCGTCTTCTGAATCAGAAGTGCCGTCTTCATCCGCTCCAGTGGTGGCATCATCGCCCGTGTCGTCTTCTGAATCAGATGTGCCGTCTTCATCCGCACCGTCAGCCTCGTCCGTGTCGTCTTCTGAATCAGAAGTCCCGTCTTCACTCGTTCCGTCGGCATCGCCCGTGTCGTCTTCTGAATCAGAAGTGCCGTCTTCATCCGCTCCAGTGGCATCATCGCCCGTGTCGTCTTCTGAATCAGATGTGCCGTCTTCACCCGCACCGTCAGCCTCGTCCGTCTCAAAATCAACGGCTGTACTGTTATCAGTCGGGGCTGCAATACTGTCGTCCTCTATAATATATAAGTCTTGCTGCTGACCGTCTGGATAGACGATTTGAATATCCTCTATACCGTCGTCATTGATATCGTCGGTGGGGTTGAACTCGACCACACCACTACTGGGTTTTTCACCCGCCTTAACGCGGTAATCCAAAAAGCCATAGTAGAATTGTCCCTGAAGTATGAAGCTGAGCGTACCCACACCAGCATGAAGTTCAACATTATCTGCATTAGAGTCACTGGCACCCAGCGAACTTAACAGTGCTTCATTAACCGGCGCCGGATAGACAAATTGTTGGCGTTTAACGCCTTCATTATCTATGAACACAAATATCGCGACTTTTGCGGCACCATTACCACTGAATTCATCAAACCAGTTCGTCTTGACCAGACGAATCCCTAATGGCATATCTGGATCAGCAACGACTGACAAATAGTCTGCTTTCCCCACCACCTGACTCGCTTCTTCAGTGTCAACCGTCGTCAAATGACCCGTGCTACCTACGGTTAAACCAGACAAATCAATGTCATTTAGCCCTTCGACAAATTCAGTATTGTCTTGGACAGTGGGTTGACCCAATACTGCTTGTCCGCCTTCGGTGACAAAGGTCACACTGCCATCATCATTGACAGATAAGCCAGGCTCTGTCCCGTCTTCGGCTTGTTTCACCTCGGTGGGCGAAACGGAGTAACACCTCTCACCTATATCGACTTCCAAGTTACCCGTGGCCGCATCTTGCGTCACTTCAGCTGCGTCTCCCGCTTTGTTCTCAATGATCACTTCAATATCTTCTAATACTGAAGGTTCATCTTTGACCACACTCTTTCCGAGGTTGACGGGTTCGTAGTCGATATCCATACCCGGGGTGGTGTTGGAAACGTAAATATCGCCTAGCGTTTCAGTCAAGTCGATGCCCTCTGGTATGGCCTCATGACTTGCGAATTGTACACCTGGCCCTAGCTCAAGGTTGGCGCCCACAGTTAATTTGACGCTCACAATCAGCGTATACGCCATGCGTACCGTACCTTCGATCTTCCGATCCTCAACGACGACCGGCTCTTCTGGGGTACCAATAATGGTAATATCTTTTAGTGGCTCTTCTGGATCGGCCGGTAAGGTGGTCGTCACTGGTAATTCAACGGCCATATTGGAGCCGTAACCTAGCGAAGAAATCACCGCATTGTCGGCAACCGCGTTGAAGTACTCGGCTAAGGAGCCATCCGCTTTGTAGAGGCGTACTTCTTTTCCACCCGCTTTACTGACAATGATTTCTGCTTGTCCATCACCATCAACATCGCCGGCTGCCAAGACGACACCTTTGCCCGCATATAATTGACATGGGCCGCTGTCCTCTTCTTCGACTACCGTGCTGTCGTCATCACCACTATCGTCCTCTTCTTCGACTACCGTGCTGTCGTCATCACCACTGTCGTCCTCTTCTTCGACTACCGTGCTGCTGTCGCCGTCATCACTGTCGTCATCGTCATCGACTACCGTGCTGTCATCGTCATCGACTACCGTGTTGTCGTCATCATCGTCGTCATCATCGTCATCATCCTTGCTGCTACTGTCACAGGCCCCCAAGGTATCACCATGTTTTAGGTGTGCTTTTGAGGCTGAGGCTGACACCGTTATTGTCTTGCCGGACGAGACATGGCAGAGAGTCACTTTGGAGTTATCCTTGTCTTTGGCACGACCTTTTCTAACCAGAATGTTCTGACCACCGAAAGCATTAAAGGTTTCTAAAACAACACTGCCATCCATTTCATAAGCGGCAACCGTGTATTCTTCGGATTCTTCGGCTTGCCCTGTTATGATCTCGGCGACGCCATCACCATCAATATCACCCGCGGCGACAACGATTCCACTACCCCCTAAGGCCGAGAAGGCATTCAATAACTCGCCTTCACTGTCATAGACAAACACATTGTTGCCTTCTGTTCCTTCTAACAGGCCCACAATGATTTCATCGGTTTTGTCACCATCAACGTCGCCAGTGGCTATATCAAAATAGGTGTTTTCATCAGAGACAGTAATGGCACGAATCGCTTTACCGGTTGATTCATAGAGATAAACGCGACTGCTCTTGGTTTGGCTAGAAACAACGATTTCAAATTCACCGTCACCATCAATATCGCCAAAAGCGGAGTTGGCCCCTTTTTGGTCACTGTTCGTGATTATTTTGACAAACCGTTCACCTTTGGCATTGAAAACATAAACATCATTGCCCTGATCCATTTCACTCACGGCAACATCGGTTGATTCATCCGTGTCGAAGTCAGCAGAAGATAAACGAATACCTTCGCTTGTGAAGCCGGTATTAAAGTTGTACACCGCTTCGCCTTTGTTGGTACTCAACGTAACGCTATTTACATTGGTGTCAGCTTCGCATGCGTGTACACCAACGACAACCATATTATGTCCTTCAATGGTGCCACCCGCCAGACTGGTGAGATTGACTTCAAGGAACGGATTTTCATCAGCCAGGGTGATTTGCATTTCTTGAAAGACATAGCCTTCTTTCTCTCCCGTCAAGGTGTAAGTGCCAGCCACTAAACCGGGGATTTGGTAATTGCCCTGCTCATTACTCACCGCTGAGAGTTCACCTAAGGTGACTGTAACACCTTCAAGCGGGTTTTCCGATTCATCGGTAACAAATCCTTCTACAATGATTTCTAATTCGATGACATCACCGCTCTCATCGCTATCATCACCGTCGCCAGCGTCACCGTCGTCGCCAGTATCGCTGTCACCGTCTGAATCACTTCCGGTGTCCGCATCATCGCCACTGCCAGCATCACCATCAGCACCGCTATCACCGTCGGCACCACCGTCGCTGTCAGTATCGCCTTCTGCACCGCTATCACTGTCGGCACCACCGTCGCTGTCAGCATCACCATCAGCACCGCTATCACTGTCGGCACCACCGTCGCTATCAGCATCGCCATCAGCACCGCTATCACCGTCGGCACCACCGTCGCTATCAGCATCACCATCGCTATCACTGTCGGCACCACCGTCGTTGTCAGCATCACCACCGCTATCACCGTCGGCACCACCGTCGTTGTCAGCATCACCACCGCTATCACCGTCGGCACCACCGTCGCTGTCAGCATCGCCTTCAGCACCGCTATCACTGTCGGCATCACCGTCGTTGTCAGCATCACCACCGCTATCACCGTCGGCACCACCGTCGCTGTCAGCATCGCCTTCAGCACCGCTATCACTGTCGGCATCACCGTCGCTATCAGCATCACCATCAGCACCGCTCTCACCGTCGGCACCACCGTTGCTGTCAGCATCGCCATCAGCACCGCTATCACCGTCGGCATCACCATCGGTACCACTGTCCGCATCTGCGCCACTGTCGGCATCACCATCAGCACCGCTATCACCGTCGGCACCACTGTCCGCATCAGCGCCACTGTCGGCATCACCATCAGCACCGCTATCACCATCGGCACCACTGTCCGCATCTGCGCCGCTACCAGCATCACTGTTATCACTAGCCGTGGTACTAGCATCACCGGCATTGTCCGTATTAGAATCACCAGAGGCGTTGGTTGTCACAGCAGTCGGAGTAGCGTCTGTATTTGTAGCGCCAGCCGCTTCTTCTTGTGCTTGAATTGTCATTGACATAGCCAATGCTATTGTCATGATCCATAAAGCAATGAGTTTTCGTTTCATAATCGTTATTCACTTTTTACCTCTTACCTATAAATTAAGAAGTCAAGTGACTTCTCATCAATTGAATGAGATGCCTAGTGAATCCTCCATGAGAGTTGTGGTAAAAAACCACCGGTGTAAGTAATTCACTCTCCAAATGAATGGAGAGCCGTTTGTCGCATCACTACACGGAGCAGTGATGATGTCACCATTTAATGCACAGATAGGTTGATATGTCATATAACATATAAATAAATGTGTCTAAGGGTGTAACATCCCCCTTCCATCGTCACCAAAGCTTAGGGTAACATTGTCGGCTCCAACTACCACCTCCCCGGAATTGCCTTGAAAAGAATTTATAAAACAATGAGTTATAAACAATGCAAAATATGTGCCTTATATGCGACTGGTTAAAGTCTTGTTCATCATCTAACGAATGCACAACGGTTAAACGGATGAACGGTAGCATTTGGCTGACAAACATCTAATTGTTTAATAAGTGGCTTTGCGCGAGTCTATTAGAAACAATATTAATTAACGGCTAACCGTGCCGTTGCTCAACTTTTTTTCTAGCTATGAATTAAAGTATTATCCATTATCTTTCGAGGTACAACGGCTGAACGGATGAACGGTAGCTTATGGCTGATAAACGTATAACTTGTTGAATGGATTTAAAATCGTCTATCGTGACGCTAAAAATTTCCCGCCGCGGCGTACCGCCCTGAACGTTTTTAAAGTGGGCCATGTTGTCGGGCATTTCCCGGCAGGCGGAACGTTTTTAAAGTTGGGCCATGTTGTCGGGCATTTTCCGGCCTTGTTCATGGCCCACCCAAGCTACAATGCTAACAAGATAGCAAGAAGGGTAGGTTGGTAGTTGAAAGTGTCCTATAAAGGCGATAAATCGCCTACTACAAACGAAAGGCGAGGCGATAAATCGCCTACTACAAACGAAAGGCGAGGCGATAAATCGCCTACTACAAACGAAAGGCGGCCGGCGGAACGCTTTTCAAGTGGGCCATGTTGTCGGCCATTTTCTGGCCAGACGGAACGCAGATATAGTCGATTTCTTCTTAAAAAAATATTTATGAGAAATCCCTTATAAGAAATCCCTTCTTATATACAATCCTTGTAGTTATGGTTGGAAGACTAAAAACTTTATCATCGAGTTAAAATGGCCCATGTTGTAGGCCATTGAATGGCCCCCGGCGGAACGCGTTTAAGGTGGGCCACGTTATCGGCCATTTCCCTGCTTTGTTCATGGTCTACTATCCATCATCTCAGACGAACAAATCCGTTTATTTCCTAATCCGTGGTACTCACATTGCTTACGCTCGCTACTCAAAAATTTCGTGATGAGGCAAACGAATATCTAATACTTCATCAATCACTTCACCACTAAGTTGGCGATTATTTATTGATGAATACACAGTTATGGCCTCTGCTTCTGGATAAACTAACCAGCAAGATTGAACACCCAGTTCAAAATAAGCTTTGAACTTTTCTAAAATTTCATAAGTCCCTTGTTTCGGTGACAGCACTTCAATCACCCATCTTGGCATTTCAGTCATTTTGATAATATCATTAAAATCCGTTTGGGATAAATGCAAACCTCTAGTTTGAGTTCTTCTTTAGCTTTGATATCGAATTGGCTTAAAAATCATCAATATAAGACTGTGCCTTTTCAATCCATTTTAGCCCATTATTACAAAGATAGACTCGCACGGTTGGAATTTGACCTTCTTCAATATAACTATTGATTTCGTTAAGCTTTTCTATCAAGGTGTCATGTATATCATAAGCCGTCAGTTCTCCAAAAAGATTTCTTATTGAACTGATAATGGAGATAATATCAGTTTCCCTAAAATTGCCATCCTTGTCCAAGTTGGAAGTGTACTTGCCTTGAAAAATAGAAACCGTAAAATCACCGGTTGTCGGATCGGAATAGTGAATGGCATCAATTTTAAAATCACATCCGCCATCAACAACACAGGCTGACTCTCTATCCATTTCCAGCACCGTTTGCACACATAATTGTACATAAGCTTTCGAGCGTGCTTTTCCGTTGTCTTTGATTTCATCATGAACATGATTTTCCTTGACGAGATGTTCAACCTGTTTATGAATAATCTGCTTTGATAAGTTCATTTATAAATAAGACACCGTCAATTAAGTGAATTTTAGGCTGATGCAAAACCTCGGAGTCATGGCATTACTCCGAGGTTTGCTAAACAATTTTTCTATTATACTATTTTTACCCGACAACACGAATCCATCAATCAACCATTGCTACGCTGACAAACGAGTGGACAACAACGTTATCCACCCTACTTGGCTATATTACCGTGAGGTGAATTGTCCTTTTAATATACTTCGTCATGTTTTCCAATGTTGAGCAAGAGAATAACTTCTTTTCCAGTTTCCTTATCTGTCTCAATGGAAAAAACTATTCGACAATCATAACCACATGAGCAAGCACGTAATCCCAACAGCTCGCCTGATAATTTATGCGTATTCAAATGTTCTGCAAAAACATCTTGCTCCATTCGTTCTAAGGTATTCTCTACTCGTTCTTGTAAATTCGCATCACGTTGCACAAATTGACGGTAAGCTCTTTCAAAAGGAGGCGTTAAAACAAGTTTTCTCATGTTTCCACCTGTTCTTGGCGAAGTTTGCTGATAAGATCTTTGGCCGATTGCGGTTTTAAATTACCCGCATGAAACTCGGCAATGGCTTCACGAGCCTCTTTTGCTATTTCATGGCGGCGAAATTCGTTGTCGCGACGTATCACAATGTTAATCAATATTTTTCGCTGTTCCTGCGGAAGTTGCATCACAGTGTCAAGTGTTTGTTCAAAAGTCATCATGTTTTTCTATTCCATTGATTAAATTTAAGGTAGGGCCTGAACGTGGGCTACCCCAATTCGGTTTATTTCCACCAACGATATTGATGCTAAACAATCCCTCCATTGTACTATACTATCTATACCCGATAACACCGCCATGAATCCCGCAATCAACCATTGCTACGCTGACAAGCGAGTGGACAACGACGTTGTCCACCCTACTAAGGTGGTGCTTGACTCAAGTTCCGAGGGCTTGATAACTTGATCCCACTTTTGTTTCTCTTCAGTCAATAACTAATAAAAACACTCATTTAAATCATTAAAATCATTAATCATTAATCATTAATCATTAATCATTAATCATTAATCATTAATCATTAATCATTAATCATTAATCATTAATCATTAATCATTAATTGCGGCTGATGGGAAATTTTAATTGGGTTTGTCATCAATCCAGTTAGCAATCTGACTTTTTGGGAGCAATGGCTCGAAATGTTTGACATTACGAGTAACAACAATGTGATTACCCGCTTTAGCGGTAGCCGCTATCATCATGTCTGCATAGCGTTTATGCGCTTTATGTTTTTGTTGAAGGGCCTCTAGTATTTCAGCGCATTTGTCATCAAATACGATGTGATAAAAGCTTTTGTGTTTGTAGAAGTTGTTGATGCGCCCAAGCTGCTTGAGAAGGTGAAGCTTTGAGAGCAAAATCGCAACGCCCTCGTAAGACTTCGGCCACTACAACGGATGGGAGCGCAATTTCATCACGAGATATTCGTTTTAAATGGAGATGAAGAATTGGGTGCTTTTCTCCAAAATAATATCTCAGTATATTAGAATCCCAAAGCCACATAAGCAGTTACTCCATCATCATAGAATTTCGCTTTTGTTCGATGTCATCAAATAACGCGCCCCAAGTTGGGTCATTTTTGAAAGCACCAAACCCTTGTAAGCCTTTTCCCAAATAACGTCAATGACAATGGTTGTTCACTTCAAAAGTGTTGCTATCTTCATCCACTTTTGAGAAGTTTTCCTCATCACTGGAGTACCAGTCTTCATATTCATAAACAACTTCTTCCAAAGGCCGTTTTTTATTTTTATCAATCAGCTCAGCTATTTTTTAAAATTCCTCCAAGGTAACCATTTTGTCACTCCTTTTTAGTTCTTATGGGGTGGGCTGCCAGGGGCGTTGCCCCTGGCTATATTAATATCGCCCCGTTGGGGCTTCCAAGGGCGTTGCCTTTGGGTTATTTTGGTTTCTCAAAAAGTCTACTTTGTTCCCATCTTGAGTATAACCAACCAATCAAGTCCACCTGATTCAAGATTGCTCAAAAAAAATAGGCCCCGTTTGTATGTAACTGATTTATTATACAAGACTTAAGTACCTCTCCAAAAAAATAGGATTGATTTATTTTGGGGCCATTTGTCGTTCTTTAGGTATCTATACCCGACAACACGCCATGAATCCCTCAATCAACCATTGCTACGCTGACAAGAAGATAGGCTAGTACAACGGATTAGGGGATATCACTCCTTGATTGTGAGTAGTACTTAGGCTATCTAGTACTTAGGATTAGGGGATATCACTCCTTGATTAAAGGGCCCCTTAAAAAGTGCCTAATCTTTACCCACAAGTAGGTATGTTATTGAAAATAATTCGTGAGTGGTTAATGAATGAGCCACTTTTTAGTTAAGTCATTGTTTTAATTGAATAATAAATAGCTTATGTCATGATTAATGATTAATGATTAATAGAGTTGTCCCTTAATAAGCTAAGTTATTGATTTTTAGTCGAGTCAGTCTCGTATTTTCAATGGGTTACGTTTATTTAGGGACAAGTCTAATGATTATACTCAAGATGGGAACAAATTGGACTTTTTGACAAACAAAAATCCAGGGGCGTTGCCCCTGGCTTTAATAATACGCCCCTTTCTTGCTCATAGAGAAAAGCCCCAACGGGGCGAGATTAATATAGCCAGGGGCATCGCCCCTGGCTTCTTATATACAATCCTTGTAGTTATGCGTTAGGCGTTGTCATCGCCAGCGCAAAGGGAAACACCGGGCCGCTCCCCGCTTCCCGCAACAGCGCCGCAATCATTGTCAATGTCCACCGCGAATCAACTATGTCATCGACTAACAACACCGGCAGTTGCATCCATTCCCAACGCTCAACCGCAAACGTATTAACTAAGTTATGCGCTTGTTGATAACTATTCTGCATGTCTTTTTGAGGATGCGTGTGGCGCACTTTGCGAATGATTGGCGCAAAAGCTAGGTTAAGCGCCGTTGCCAAACGTTGGGCAAAATCAGCCACTAAGGTTGGACGAGTTAAAGAAGGCACGCAGGTTATCCAACGCGGTGCCGGATTAGGCCGCCAACGCTGTTGTATCAATTCGGCCGCCGCTGTCACTAAGACATCATCAAAACGGCCACTTTGCTGTTTGCCATGCCTCACCCATTCTCCCCAACCGGCATCTCCCCACACACATAACACACGCCCTTGCTCGGCTCGCAATTTTTGTAAAATCTTCTTGCCCTTCCAGTCTTGTTGTACCAAGCCTTCGCTCGTCGGCCATTGTTTGCGCGGTTCAATGATTTGGGTGCTATGTTGTGTTAGAAAATGTACCGCTTCGATAGCCCGTTGTTCAGAAAACGTCGTCGGTATCAAAGGCCTCTGCAAACAAGAAGCACAGCGTCCACACGGCGTTGGTTCGGGATCATCTAATTCCCGCGCCAAAAACGCCATCAAGCATTCCTGAGTGTGCGAATATTCCCTCATACGCTGTTGCTCTTGCCGACGAATTTCTGTCAAAGCCTCGATTCTTTGCCAATCCACCGTATAATTTACCGGCGTTGCAAACCAACAACGGCCTTGTTTACTCACCGGGGCTGGCGTTTCCGTCACCAGTATTTTTAACACTTTATCCAATTGATTGCGGCGCAAATTCACTTGTTTTTCCAACTGAGGAATGGTTAAACCTTCTTCTGCTTGATTCAGCGCAGTAAGAACCTCATTAATATGCGCTTGAGGTGGAAAGGCGGTGTTAATAAAATAATCAGTAATCTGTTCATCTTCCGTACCGCTTAATAATATCCCATAAGCTTGCGGTAAAGCGCGGCCGGCGCGGCCAACTTGTTGATAATAATGCACAACGGAGCCAGGCCGTTGATAATGAATCACAAACCCCAAATCGGGTTTATCAAAACCCATCCCCAACGCCGAAGTCGCCACTAACGCTTTTAACTGATTATTCAGCAACGCTTGCTCCAAACGTTCACGATCTTCTTTTAATTCGCCATGATAGGCATAAGTATGAATACCACACGCTCGCAACCATTCCGCCACGCGCTGAGAATCGCGCACCGTTAATGTATAAACAATCCCACTGCCCGGCAACGTTGGCAAATGTTCCGCCAACCACGCCATTCGCGCCGCTTGGCTAGGGAGATGAATGTTTTGCAATTGTAAACTAGTCCGCGCCAATGGGCCACGTAAGGCATTGATATTACCTAATTGAGTGGTAATATCAGCCATCACCCGATTATTCGCCGTGGCAGTCGTTGCCAACACCGGAATATTGGGCGGCAACGCCTGCACAATACGCTTAATTCGCCGATAATCCGGCCGAAAATCATGGCCCCAATCAGAAATACAATGTACCTCATCAACCACAAATAAACCCATGCTCTCCGCCACCGGCAACAGCATCTTTTCACGAAATTCCTCATTGGCTAACCTTTCCGGCGAAATCAATAAAATATCAACGGCATTATCCAACAATTGCTCACGTATAATTTGCCAATCCTGTTTATTTGTTGAATTAACCGTAGCTGCCCTAATATTAATACGCAGTGCTGCTTCAATCTGATTACGCATTAAAGCTAACAGCGGCGACACCAATAAAGTCGGCCCTGCCCCCTGCTCTCGCAATAAGCGCGTCGCCAAAAAATACACCATACTCTTGCCCCAACCGGTGCGCTGCACGACTAATAAACGCGCTCGCTTAACCACCAAAGTTTCGATGGCTTCCCACTGCCCAGGATGAAAAGTGGCCGTCGGATTATTCAGGGCTTGACGTAGTAAAATTCGAACATTGTCTTTGGAGATTGGTGTTGTCATTTTTAAGTTCTCTCAAATTTAATACCCCAGGCCCCAAATGTGAATAGCCTTAAGGAAAACCTGGGGAAGGGCCGAGGAGGGCCCCAACCCCGTAGGGGTTGAATGTGAATAGCTTAAGGAAAACCTGGGGAAGGGCCGATGAGGGCCACAACCCCGTAGGGGTTGAATATGAATAGCCACAGGTGGAACCTGGGGAAGGCAATAAGGCCTCAACCCCAAAGGGGTTGAATGTAAATCTAAGAATCTTGATATAATATCACTTCTTAAAATTCATACGTTTTCAACCAAAAAATTATAATCAGGCTATATTCAAAGCCGACGCTTTGGACGGAAACGCAAATCCAAAGCTGAAGCTTTGGACTCCAAGAGGCTTTGGACTCCAATTCAATTTAAGTTAACTGAATAAGAGAGGAATATCAATATGATGCGTTTAATAATCCGTCCCGTCTTTGGGGCTATTTTGGTAACGGTTTTTCTGATTTCGTGTAATGAGCCAGCCAAGGAGCCGCAAGCACCAGTCAAAAAGGTAATCAGGCCGGTGAAAACCCTGCTTTTGACTTCTACCGAGGATATACCCAGTCGCCATGTGCCCGGCAAAGTTCAGGCAAACCAACGGGCCGAGTTGGCGTTCCGAGTACAGGGCACATTGATTGAGTTGCCGGTTAAAGAAGCACAGGCGGTTGAAAAAAATGCGCTTTTGGCACGCCTTGATCCAAGGGATTACAAAACCAATCTTGCCAAGGTGAATAGTGCCATCGCTCAAGCACGCGCACAACTGAGGGCCATGAAAGCGGGGGCCAGGCCTGAAGATGTCAGGGTGTTACAGGCCGACGTGTCGGTCGCAAAGGCCCGTTTTCAGGAGGCCAAACGACAATATGTGCGTTACAAAGACCTTTGGCGTAGAAAGGTTATTTCCAAATCGAAGTATGACCGTCAAGAGAGTGCCTATGATGTTGCCAAGGCGCAATTTAATGCCGCCAAGCTAAATCTTCAGAAAGGGAAAGTGGGTGCTAGGTATGAAGATATTGAAGCAATGAAGTCCAATATCAAGGGGTTGGAAGCGCAGCGGGATGAGGCGCAGGATGCGTTGAATGATACTTATCTGCGAGCGCCTTTTGAGGGTGTCGTTGCCAAAAAATTGGTGGACAATTTTCAGAATGTTAAAGCCAAAGAGCCTATCTTGATTTTTCAAGATATTTCCTACTTGGATATTGTCATCAATGTCCCAGAACAAGTCTTGGTGAATGCCAAGGAACCTGAATTTTATGAATTTGTCGCGCTTTTTGAAGCAGTACCTGATCGGGAATTTCCGCTGACACTCAAAGAATACGCCACGGAGGCCGATCCCAAGACACAAACGTATCGCGGCGTTTTCACCATGAAAGCGCCTAAAAACCTCAGAATTTTGCCAGGTATGACAACAACGGTTAAAGTCACCGAAAAAAAACTTGGCAAGAGTAGCCAGACTTCGGCCTACCTCGTGCCAGTCCATGCCGTCTTTGCAGACGAACTCGACAAACAATACGTGTGGATAGTTGAACCGAACTCTATGACAGTGCAAAAACGCGAAGTGAAAGTGGAAGACATGACGGGAGAAAATATTCGGGTAGTCAAAGGACTTAAAGCCGGTGACAGAATTGCGACGGCTGGTGTTCACTTTTTGCAAGAAGGCAGGAAAATCAGATTGCTTGACAGTTTGTAGTAGGTGCTTTAGCGCCTAAGTTTGTAGTAGGCGCTTTAGCGCCTAAGTTAGTAGTAGACGTTTTAGCTAGTAGTAGGCGCTTTAGCGCCTACCTACAAACTACAAACTCTAATCTTTTAACCTCAATTCGTTTATCCGCGTAATTCGTTGTACTAAGCTTTTGGGCGATAAATCGCCTACTACAAACTACAAACTAGGCGGTTTGGGGGCCATTTAACAGCAACTACAGGCAGATTCGTTATAATAACGGATTGGTTCGTGGTGGTGTTTGGCTTTTGAAAGCCATTTTCTCTCTGAGATGGTAGTGGTTTGGGGGCCATTTAACAGCAACTACAGGCCGATTCGTTATAATAACGGATTGGTTCGTGGTGGTGTTTGGCTTTTGAAAGCCATTTCCTCTCTGAAATTGGTAGTGGTTTGGGGGCCATTTAACAGCAACTACAGGCCGATTAGCCATTTTCTCTCTGAGATTGGTAGTGGTTTGGGGGCCATTTAACAGCAACTACAGGCCGATTCGTTATAATAACGGATTGGTTCGTGGTGGTGTTTGGCTTTTGGATAGTCCTGAAATGTGGGTGATGCCAACTTGTCCAATAAATTATATTGGTAAAATTATTTATTTTAACCCAAATCAGTTAAATCAACGGATTGCCGATTGAGTATTTTGAATGGGAAGCCATTTCCTCTCTGAGATTGGTAGTGGTTTGGGGGCCATTTAACAGCAACTACAGGCCGATTCGTTATAATAACGGATTGGTTCGTGGTGGTGTTTGGCTTATCGTAACTACAAGGATTAGCTTCACTGAACTGTAATTCGTTGTAGTCATATAAATTCGTTTATCCGCGTAATTCGTTGTACTCAGATCAATTCGTTTATCCGCGTAATTCGTTGTACTAAGCGTCATTCGTTGTACTTGTCTGGATATACCCAAAAAAAATAGGCCCGCACGGGCAAAAAAAAAAAATCGGGCCCGCGCTTCGCGCGGGCAAAAGTCAAAAACCTCAAAAAAACCAAACCCCCAAAATCCAAAAACGACAAAAACTAAAAGCGCCAAAAGCCAAACCTAAAGCCTGGCGAGGCGCAACCCCACGCTGTCGCCGCGGGAGTCATGCGAGCTCCTGAAACGGGACGCAGCCCGCACGAGCCACGGCTCGTTGTCCCACGCACCGCCGCGGAGCGCCCAAAGGCTGCCGCTTTTTTGACTAGTACACTGAGTTTCTTTACCGTTATAGTTCTCTTCATATTCCGAGCAAGTCCACTCCCAAACGTTGCCCACTGTGTCATATAAACCAAACTGATTGGGTGCGAAAGAACCTACTGGAGAAGTATATTCCCAACGATCTTTACCTTTTGCTAAACCACTACAACATACGTCTTTACCATAGTTAGCATATTCGTGAGAGGCCGTATTGCCCCACCAGTATTTGGTTGTTGTACCAGCCCGAGCGGCGTATTCCCACTCGGCCTCGGTGGGCAAGCGATAGTGTTGGCCGGTTTGTTGGCTGAGCCATTCTGCATAAGCGGTGGCATCGTGCCAACTGACATTAATCACTGGCCGATTGCCGCGCCCCCAACCTCTGTCATTGGGTTCGGCAAATTTGTCGTATTCTGCAAAAGTGATTTCATATCTGCCCATCGCAAAGCGCTTTACCGATACCCAATGGACAGGCTGTTCATCGGAATAACCGCCACCTTGAATGTCGCCCATTTGAAAGCGCCCGGCTGGAATCACGACCATTTCTGGGCCTAAAGTGCCGTCTTGTAAACGGTCACGGATAATGTCCAGTGTCCATTGTTGCCAGTGGGGATAGCCCACTAGCCCAATTGCCGCGATTAGCATCACTATAAAAACAAATACGGCGGCGCGTTTGAAAAAGGAAGACTTTGGCGGTGGTGGCGGCTGTCGTTGGGGCCGTGCTGGCGTTTGGGGCCGTGATTGCTGCCGTGATGGGGGCCGTGATTGGGGCCGTGATGGCGTTTGGGGCCGTGATTAGGGCCGTGATGGCGTTTGGGGCCGTGATTGTGTTTGGGGCCGTGCTTGGGGCCGTGATTGGGGCCGTGATTGGGGTGATAAAGGTGTTGTCTTCTTTGAAAAAGGGCGAGAGATTGGCGTTGAATGTGAGAAAATAGCTTTTTGGAATTCGGCCACCGTTTGTGGGCGTTCCGTTTCTCGCGCTTGTAGGGCCCAATCTATGGCTTCTAATAGCAGTTTGGAATAGCGACGCTGGCCGAGTTCAACCGCAGGTTTTAATGGATCGGGTTTGTTATATATAAATATGGCATCAATGCGTTTGGTGGATTCCAGCGGGGTTTTGCCGCCGATTGTCCGATAGAGTACGGCCCCGAGTGCATAAATATCCGTCCAAGGGCCGTGGTTGCCGTCACTTTGGTATTGTTCAAATGGTGAATAGCCGGGCGAGACAATGGTTGTCACACTGCGGCTGCGACTGCCAACATCATAACGCGCAGAACCAAAGTCTATCAGCACTGGGCTATTATCACTATCGCGTAGATAGATATTGGCTGGTTTAATGTCGCGGTGCAGATAGCCAGCGTTATGAACGGTTTTGAGGCCGTCTAGTAGCGGTGGTAATAGGCTCATTAATTCGGCCTCTTCGGCCGTTTCACCTTCTTTGATGGCTTGGGCAAGACTACGGCCTTGTTCATAGTCCATCACAATGTAGGCCGTGTTGTGGGCCGGAAAAAAACGCAGCACGCGCACAATGTTCGGGTGTTTGAAACGAGCTAAGGTGCGGGCCTCTTGGATAAATCGCTCCAAGCCCCACGCAAATTCGTCGGCATCTTGCTGAGATTTGGGTTGGACGCTATAATCCCTTTCCCGCACAGCGAGATCGTTGGGTAAGTATTCTTTTATCGCAACCGGCGCGTCTAGTGCGGTGTCGTGGGCCAGGTAAGTGATGCCAAAGCCGCCGTGTCCCAGGATGGATTGGAGGTGGTATTCTTGGAGTTGGTGGCCTATTGGTAGGGCGTTGCGGTGGTTGGTTGGTTCGGGCATTTTCAGTTATCAGTGCTCAGTTGTCAGTGATCAGTTGTCAGGATTGGGTGTTAGTCTATACTCAAGAAGGGAACAAATTGGACTTTTTGAGAAACAAAAATAATTTAAGTAACTACCTTCTAGCCCCAACGGGGCGATATTAATATAGCCTGGGGCAGCGCCCTAGGAAATCCAAGTTATGACCACGTTGAGTATATATATTTTTAGGTCAATAAAGTTTTTAATATAAATAATTTAACAAAAATTAACCATATTTCCTATAATTATGTCACACGCATGAAAACTATCCAATCATGCTAGGAAAACTTCCAAGCGTCACTTTTTTATTTTCCTACTAATACGGACTCCTTACACTCTTGTTCAAAAATGGACATCACATTATGATTTTATAATCAATCACTTAACTAAATAAGCAAAATTTATACCTAAAATGAGGCTCCCAGAATTCAAGAACGTTTTCTTAGTTTGTAGTAGCGCATTTTTGCGTGCGTTTGTAGTAGGCGCTTTAGCGCCTAAGTTTGTAGTAGACGCTTTAGCGCCTACTAAGTTAGTAGGAGTTGTTTAGCGCCTAAGAGCATGTTCTAAAACTCCAATAATAAATCACTTATAAAATAGTGTCTTGCTTATAAAACAATGAGTTAAGTTGAGTTTTAAAACACGCTCTAAGGCGATAAATCGCCTACTACAAACACTACAAACTATAAACTCTAAACTTTTAGGCGATAAATCGCCTACTACAAACACTACAAACTCTAAAACTTATTGACTTTTAGGCGATAAATAGCCGAAAATAAAAAATTCGAGGTGGCTATGTACGAATATAGAAAATTAAACCGAGAGCAACAGGTTGAGTTGGTTAGGCAGCGTTTGGCTTGCGGACAACTTCCTCATGAGCCAACACATCCTTTTCGTGATCAGTGTTTGTATCTTTTGAGTGCTACTTGCTATGAACATAAACATCGTATGTTTTCGGAGGCACGGCGGCAGCAAGTTTTGGATTTACTCTTGAAATCTGCTGAAGGTAACGGATTAGAAATACGTGCTTGGGTTGTGTTGCCTAATCATTATCATCTTTTGGTGTCTGTGGCAAATTTTAGTGTGTTGGGTAAGTTGTTTCATTCCGTTCATGGTTCAACGGCTTGCCAGTGGAATCTTGAGGACAATTGCAGAGGTCATAAAGTTTGGTATCGTTATACCGATCGTGCTATTCGATCCGAAGGACACTATTACACAACATTGAATTATATCCATTATAATCCCGTTAAACATAATCATGCCCAATCACCTTACGACTGGTCACACAGTAGCGTGCATTGGTACTTGGAACGCTATGGAAGAGAGTGGTTACAAGAGTTGTGGATTCAATACCCGCTTCGTGATTATGGACGTGGTTGGGATTGTACGGAGTGTTTATTCTTGCTTCAGTACTTAATAGGACAAAACATGAGCGAGTTATTAGAAATCGAATCCGATTACCAAACCGAGAGCCTTGAGATGGGATCATTAAATCATGGTATTATGCAGACTAGAATAGCCAGCCAACTTTCCCGTGATGAGAGGTTTACCGTCATCATTGAATTGAGTTTAGATGCCAGCAAAATCGACTTAAGCTCATTTGGATTGAAGGCTAAAGATGAGCTTAAACCAGATATTTGTGCTTATCCCAACACGGTTAAACGTAAAAGGCGTGATCTGGTAAAAATGCCAGAGATGCCTTTGTTAGCCATTGAAATCATCTCGCCTTCACAAAGCATTGATAGCCTTCTAGCTAAGTTTGATGCCTATTTTGAACTGGGCGTTAAGTCGTGTTGGTTAGTCATGCCGTCGCTGGACATTGTGGATGTTTATTCACAACCCGATCTGCATAAAAGCTTTGATATGGATGACACTGAAATCATTGACGATGTGATGGACATTCACCTTCCTATCCAGAAACTTTTTGAATGGTAGTGAAATATTACTAGATCGAAAACCTTTTTAATAAGCTATAGTTTGTAGTAGGCGCTTTAGCGCCTAAGTTTGTAGTAGGCGCTTTAGCGCCTAAGTTTGTAGTAAGCGCTTTAGCGCCTAAGTTTGTAGTAAGCGCTTTAGCGCCTAAGTTTGTAGTAGGCGCTTTAGCGCCTGAGTTTGTAGTAGGCGCTTTAGCGCCTTAGTTTGTCGCCTACTATAAACTCTAAACTCTAAACAATCTTTTAACGGTTTTGGGCGATAAATCGCCTACTACAAACTACAAACTCTAAACTCTAAACAATCTTTTAACGGTTTTGGGCGATAAATCGCCTACTACAAACTACAAACTACAAACTCTAAACTCTAAACAATCTTTTAACGGTTTTGGGCGATAAATCGCCTACTACAAACGGAGTGTTTATTCCTGCTTCAGTATTTAATAGGGCAAAACATGAGCGAGTTACTAGAAATCGAATCAGATTACCAAAACGAGATATTTGTGCTTATCCCAACACGGTTAAACGTAAAAGGCGTGATATGGTAAAAATGCCAGAGATGCCTTTGTTAGTCATTGAAATCATCTCGCCTTCACAAAGCATTGATAGCCTTCTAGCCAAGTTTGATGCCTATTTTGAACTGGGCGTTAAGTCGTGTTGGTTAGTCATGCCGTCGCTGGACATTGTGGATGTTTATTCACAACCCGATCAGCATAAAAGCTTTGATATGGATGACACAGAAATCATTGACGAAGTGATGGACATTCACCTTCCTATCCAGAAACTTTTTGAATGGTAGTGAATTTTAGTTTGTAGTAGGCGCTTTAGCGCCTAAGCTAGTAGTAGACGCTTTAGCTAGTAGTAGGCGCTTTAGCGCCTAAGTTAGTAGAGTTTGTAGTAGGCGCTTTAGCGCCTAAGTTAGTTAGTCTACAAACTACAAACTCTAATCTTTTAACCTCAATTCGTTTATCCGCGTAATTCGTTGTACTAAGCTTTTGGGCGATAAATCGCCTACTACAAACTACAAACTACAAACTATAAACAACAATGGAAACGAATAGTCATGAACATTGCTGAATACGCCATTAGTAAAAAAACCATTACGTTGGTAATGACATTCCTGCTCCTTGGCGGTGGACTTATTTCTTATGAGCGTCTGGGGCGGTTTGAGGATCCTGAATTTACCCTCAAGGAAGCCTTGATTATCACCTACTATCCGGGCGCATTGCCCACTGAAGTTGAGGAAGAAGTCACGGATGTGCTTGAAACGGCCGTCCAACAAATGCCGCAACTGAAAAAGGTGACTTCTATCTCCAGAGCCGGGCAATCCTTCATCATCGTGGAGATGGATGACAAATATGATAAATACACCCTGCCCCAAGTTTGGGATGAACTGCGTCGCAAAGTGAGCGATGCCCAGTCCAAATTCCCGCCCGGCGTACAACCTTCTGTTGTACACGACGATTTTGGTGATGTGTACGGCATTTTCTTTGCCGTAACGGCAGATGGCTATTCCTATCGAGAAATCAAAGACTATGTGGATTTTCTCAAACGAGAACTGCTCCTTGTGCCGGGTGTTGCCAAAATAGATATTTGGGGCGCTCAACAAGAAGCCATCTTTGTAGAAATTTCCCGTTCCAAGTTAGCGCAGTTAGGGATTTCCTTAGAAGCCATTTATGGCACCTTGGAGCAACAAAATATCGTCGCATCGGCTGGAAGCGTCAAAGTCGGCAGCGAATATATTCTGATTCATCCCAGCGGCGGGATTGATTCCGTTGCCGAAATCGGCGAGTTGCTGATTAACGATCAGTCTTCGGATAAACTGATTTATCTCAAAGATGTTGGCACCATCAGCCGAGATTACGTCACACCGCCACAAACACTCTTACGTTTTAACGGCAAACCCGGACTCGCCATCGGTATTTCCAGCGTTTCCGGTGGCAACGTTGTTAAGCTAGGAAAGGCCGTTAAAGCCAAGCTCAAACAACTCGAAGCCCAATCGCCGCTAGGCATGGAACTGGGTATTATCTCCTACCAGTCGGATACCGTCGAAAAGGAAGTGAACGGTTTTGTTAGCAGCTTTTTGCAAGCACTCGCCATCGTTATCATCGTTCTGCTGATATTCATGGGGCTACGCAGCGGCCTACTCATTGGTGTTATTCTACTACTCACCGTGTGTGGCACCGTGATTGTCATGGACATCTATGACATCGATCTCCAAAGAATCTCCCTGGGTGCGTTAATTATTGCCCTTGGCATGCTGGTGGACAATGCGATTGTCGTCACGGAAGGTATTCTTATCAAAATCCAAACCGGCACCGAGCGCCTCAAAGCCGCAAAAGAAGTCGTGCAACAAACGATGTGGCCTCTACTGGGTGCCACGGTAGTTGCCATACTGGCCTTTGCCGCTATTGGACTGTCCCAAAACGCCGCAGGTGAATTTACTCGTTCCTTGTTCCAAGTCATTCTCATCTCGTTGATGATGAGTTGGGTGATTGCAATTACCATAACGCCCTTATTTTGCGTGTTATTCCTCAAGAGCGATACCAAGCATGTCGGAAAAGACCCGTATCGGGGCCTCCTTTATCAGATATACAAACTATTTCTCCGCGTTTGTATGCGCCTAAAATGGCTCACCGTTATGGCGATGCTAGGCCTACTGTTCCTTGCCATTTATGGCTTTGGTTTCTTGGAAGACAGTTTCTTTCCCGGCTCCACACGGCCCCAACTCATGATTAATTACTGGCGTACCGAAGGCACAGACATCCGCGCAACCAGCGAGGACTTAAAACAGATTGAAGAGTACCTAATGAAGCTAGAGGGTGTAGAATCGGTTGCCACCTTTGTAGGCGCTGGGGCGTTGCGCTTTATACTGGTTTATGCGCCCGAAAAAAATTACAGTAGTTATGGACAAATACTCGTCACTGTCGATGACTACCAGCGCATTGATAGCCTAATACCAGTCATTCGACAACATTTGGACGAAAACTTTCCGGATGCCGAACCCAAACTCAAAAAATTTCGGTTAGGCCCCGGCAGCGGCGCGATGATTAAAGCCCGTTTTAGCGGCCCCGATCCGGTTGTCTTGCGACAACTGTCCAACCAAGCGCAAGCCATCATGCGTGAAGACGAGAACGCGATAGATATTCGTGACGACTGGCGGCAACGAGTCAAAGTGCTACGTCCGCAGTTTGCCGAAGCGCAAGCAAGAGTGGTTGGCATCTCTCGCCCGGCGGTGAACCGGGCACTGGAGGCCGCTTTTAGTGGCACTCAAGTCGGTATCTACCGCGAAGATAACAAGCTACTACCCATCATCTCAAGGCCTCCAAAGGCCGAACGCGCTGATGTGGATAACATCAAAGATATACAAATCTGGAGCCCGGCCGCGCAAAAGTCGATACCAATCCGTCAAGTCGTCTCAGGTTTCGTCACCGAATGGCAAGATGCCATTATTCATAGACATAACCGCAAGCGCACCATCACGCCCCAATGCGATCCAAAAGTGGGCAACGCCAGCGTTGTGTTTGAGCGAATCCGCCCCAAAATAGAAGCCATTGAACTCCCCATCGGTTACGAACTAGAATGGGGGGGTGAATATGAAGACTCAACAGAAGCGCAAAAGGCGTTGGCGGCGGGCTTACCGGTGAGTTTCTTAGCGATGGTGCTCGTGGTGATTTTTCTCTTTAATTCTCTACGGCAACCACTCATTATTTGGCTGTGCGTACCTCTCGCCATTATCGGTGTCACGCTAGGACTTTTACTCACCAAACAATCCTTTGGCTTTATGGCGATGTTAGGCTTTCTCAGCCTCTCAGGAATGCTCATCAAAAATGCCATTGTCCTCATTGACCAAATTGATTTAGAAATCCGCGAAGGCAAACCACCGTTCAGCGCCATACTGGATTCCTCTGTCAGTCGGCTGCGCCCGGTTACCATGGCGGCTATCACCACCGTACTTGGCATGGTTCCCCTCATTTTTGATGCCTTTTTTATAAGTATGGCAGTGACTATCATGTTCGGATTAACCTTTGCCACCGTGTTGACTTTGATTGTAGTGCCGATACTTTATGCGATATTTTTTAGAGTGCCCTACGAAAAGGCTAATCGGTAAGTAATCGGTAATTGGTTTTTTCATATACAATCTTTGTCGTTAGTGGGCAACGACAAGGATTGTATCTAATAAGGGAACGAATTGAGTACAACGAAACGCAGTTTTGGCCCGCCAATTACGCGGATAAACGAATTGAGTACAACGAATTACGCGGATAAACGAATTTAGTACAACTCATATTGCTCCTAAACGAATTAAAAACGCGGAAGATAAAAATTGACTTTTATCAATCCTTATATTAAGCATAACCACCATCGTTATTAACTTTCGTACCCGGAAAATGGGAATGCGCCCGGATTGTATATAATAAGGGATTTTATCTTCTGAACGACTTTATTTTCCAAGGGAAAAATCATCCTTGCTTATACCCAATCCTTGTAATATTAGATAAAAGCCACGGACTGTCTTAAGCTAAAAAATAATCCTTGCTTATACACAATCCATGTAGGAATCTTAAACAACTAAAAAAACAATCCTTGCTTATACCCAATCCCTGTCTTAAAAACTCCCAACAACAATAGTCTTAAATCAACACTCATTATGACACGATTTATCTTTATTACAGGCGGCGTCGTCTCTTCACTGGGCAAAGGCATTGCCTCCGCGTCTTTAGCGGCAATCCTTGAAGCCCGTCAACTCAAAGTGACTTTGCTGAAATTGGATCCCTATATTAATGTTGATCCGGGCACCATGAGTCCATTTCAACACGGCGAAGTTTTTGTCACCGACGATGGCGCAGAAACTGATCTCGATTTAGGACACTATGAACGCTTTGTGCGTACCACCATGGGGAGACACAATAATTTCACCACGGGGCGCATCTATGAAAACGTCATCCGCAAAGAACGGCGCGGTGATTATCTAGGTGCCACCGTGCAAGTCATTCCCCATATTACCGATGAAATTAAACACTGTCTGCTCGACACCGCAAACGGCGCAGACGTAGTGATGGTTGAAATTGGTGGCACAGTGGGAGATATTGAATCCTTGCCTTTTTTAGAAGCCTGTCGTCAACTGCGCGGCGAGTTAGGGCGTGAAAGGATATTATTCATTCATTTAACCTTAATACCTTACATTCCCTCAGTTGGTGAACTCAAAACCAAACCCACCCAACATTCGGTTAAAGAATTACGCTCTATCGGCATACAACCCGACATTTTGCTCTGTCGTTCCAGCCGCCCACTGCCCGTTGGAGCGCGACAAAAAATTTCCTTGTTTACCAGCGTCGATGAATCAGCCGTCATTTCGGTGGTAGACGCCGACTCGATTTATCGCGTTCCTTTACTGCTGCATCAAGAAGGACTGGACAATATCTTATGTGACAAACTCAAATTAAACACGCCTTCGGCCGACTTATCAGAATGGGAAAAAGTTCTCGCCGCGATGGACAATCCCATCAATGGCAGCGTCAACGTCGCAATGGTAGGAAAATATGTTGATTTAACCGACGCTTACAAATCTCTCACCGAAGCGTTGGTTCATGCCGGTATCCATACTGGCACACAACTCAATATTATCTATATTGATTCCGAAGAGACTCAAACACAAGGCCGGGATTGCTTGAAAGACGTAGACGCGATTTTAGTCCCCGGCGGTTTTGGAGAGCGTGGCATTGAAGGCAAAATCTGTGCAGCGCAAATTGCGCGAGAGAACAATATTCCCTATTTGGGCATTTGCTTAGGAATGCAAGTTGCCGTCATAGACTTTGCGCGAGAGATTGGCTTAGAAGGAGCGCACAGCACCGAATTTGAACCCAACACACCTCACCCCGTCATTGCCTTGATTACCGAATGGATGACAGAGGCGGGCGACCTCGAAACACGCGACGAAAACGCCGATAAAGGCGGAACAATGCGCTTAGGCGGACAAAACTGCCACCTAATGAATGGCACAAACACCTATAAATTATACGGAAAAGAAATTATCCGAGAACGCCACCGCCATCGCTATGAATTTAATAACAACTACATGGGGATGCTGCGCCAAGCGGGCCTCATTTTTGCGGGCCTGTCGGCCGATGGCAACCTTGTAGAAGTGATAGAAAACAGCCACCATCCTTGGTTTATCGGCTGCCAATTCCACCCCGAATTTACTTCGACGCCGCGTGATGGACATCCGTTATTTTCTGGCTTTATTCGAGCCGCTCGCGCTTATGCCAAGGAAATGAAAAGGTAACGCGAGCAGATTTCTTTCAGATGTCCAAGATAAATGTTGGATGCCCCGCCAGATGTTTTTGAGGGTTAGCTTGGGGATAAATCCTCAAGCTAAAAGTACAACGGATTACGCGGATGGAGTACAACGGATTACGCGGATGGAGTACAACGGATTACGCGGATAAACGAATTCAGTAAGTACAACGAATTACGCGGATAAACGACGAATTCAGTAAGTACAACGAATTACGCGGATAAACGAATTCAGTAAGTACAACGAAACTTGCGTTTAGCGAACGCCAATTACGCGGATAAACGAATTGGCTCCAACCCCGTAGGGGAAATTAACAATTAATCATTAATTATTAATCATTAACTATTAATTATTTCTTTTCCCCATAGGGTTGAGGTATTTCTAACGCCTTTACCACAGGTGACAGATTTGGACTCTTGCCAAACTAAAGTTTGGACTCCTGCCAAACCTTTACACTGATAACTGATCACTGCCAAACCAAAGTTTGGACTCCTGTAACGACGGAACTTGCCAAATTTCTTTCTTGCAGAAGTATTTAAAGTAGAGAGCAAGTGACCGAATACGATCATCGCTATGTTGGCTCAGAAGTTTTAGCGTCGCTGACGCATCCGGGTTAATAAAGTCACGTCGGTGTAACAAAAGAAACTCATCACCAGCCCCGACGCGCTGCCATAATTGCGGATCGATACTAATAGACACTAACGCAATATAAATCACCCATGCCGAAAAAGCATCAATATACTCCGGAAATTCCCTCCCGGTTCGGTTGGGATGTTGATAATTCGGATGTCCAATTTCATTACAAGACTTTTCATAAAGGGCCGGTACAATCATGCCTTCATAATCAATTAATTTAAAGTCATTATTAACAATCAATATGTTACTATCTTGCAAATCGCCATGCGCGATTCTGGCCTCCTCTAATGCCGCTATCAGGCCCACCCAACGTTTTGCTAAAAGACGCAATGTCGCTAAATCATGTAAATGTTTTTCAACGAATTTATCAAGTAATTCACCATTGACCCACTCCATTTTGAGAATGGGATACCAATTGCCGTTGACGAGTATACCTTGCGAAATAAACTCAAAATCCACCATAAAAGGGAGTTTGACACGCGCCAAGTATTGACTGATAGCCGTATAACGTTGTTGCTGATCAGTCAGTTGACGAAGAAAACAACGGACGGCCCAATCATGTTGTCCACATTGCATCCAATAAACGCTCGCAAAATCGCCACTTGTTGAACAAGGCAAACCCTCTGGGCTTAATTCGACTTGCCCGGCTTTTAATTCTGCATCGTTGAAACTCAATTTCGGATTGAGTAACGCGTCGTTATAATCTTGTGCTGTAGGCCAATCCATGCTATCTATCATTTTATGCTTGAACCAAAAGTTGTTTCAGTTATGAAGGATAAATCCCCGAATGGGGGCCACTAGGAGTCCAAGATTTATCTTGGATGTCTTAAATCGCAACAGGGTGTCCAAGTTGTCCTTTTATAAGTTTTTAGGGAAAAAGGCCATCAATCAAATCGAGTTAATCAATTTGCCAACCTGGCCCCCAAAAAGCTTGAACAAATTTTTACTGAGTCTGGCTTAAAAACATCACCTTTTATAAGTTTTTAGGCAAAAGGGCCATCAATCAAATTGAGTTAATCAATTCGGCAACCTGGCCCCCAAAGAAGCTTAAACAGCTTGAACAAATTTTTACGGAGTCTGGCTAAAAAACATCGGATTCATGGTATGACTCGGAGGCTTAAACCGCAACCGGTTGTCTGTCCTTTTATAAGCTTTTAGGGAAAAGGGCCATCAATCAAATTGAGTTAATCAATTCGGCAACATGGCCCCCAAAAAGCTTGAACAAATTCCTTTTACCTAGTCTTGCTTAAAAACCTCCGAGTCATGGCATGAATCGGATACTTAAACCTGGGGTGGTGAAAATTGTGAACAGTGAATTGTGAATTGTGAATGGGAACAGAATTGGCGCGTTGTTTGGCTTCTAATTGCATAACATCTCCTTTGATTTGGAAAAACGACTTTGCTAATTGTGAATTGTGAATTTTTAATTGTTAATGAAAAGCAAATCACTAAGTTTGTTTGTAGTAGTCGCTTTAGCGACTTAATGTATAAGTTTGTCGTAGTCACTTTAGCGACTTAATCTTGTTGGTTTGTAGCAGTCGCTTTAGCGGCTTTAGCGACTTAATCTATAAGTACACTACAAACACTACAAACACTACAAACACTACTAAGGGAGTTGTGGCTAAATAAAATACCCACACAAAATAAAAAAAACAACGTTAAAAAAACTTTGTTTCTCTATGGATTATTTTCACGCTCCTCCCCAAACTAAAGTTTGGACTCCTGACGACTGCCAAACGTTAGTTTGGACTCCTGCCTTTCTGTCTGGAAAAAGGCAACATGTTCTTTAAGTGTTTGAACTTGTTCCTTCATGATGGCACTGGCGGCGGCGGCTTCTTCGACTAAAGCGGAATTTTGCTGAGTCATTTCATCCAGTTGAACAACAACCGTATTGATTTGCTGAATGCCGGTGCTTTGTTCTCGACTGGCGGCCGCAATTTCGCTAATAAAGTCACTGACTTTTTTGACAACGGCCACAATTTCTTCTAAAGTGGCTCCCGATTGATTGACTAAATGTGTGCCTTGCTCAACTTTGTTGACGCTGTCTTTTATTAACGCTTTAATTTCTTTAGCCGCTGCCGCGCTACGTTGGGCAAGATAACGCACTTCGGTGGCGACAACCGCAAAGCCGCGCCCTTGTTCACCAGCACGGGCCGCTTCTACTGCGGCATTTAAGGCTAACAAATTGGTTTGGAAAGCAATTTCGTTAATGACTTCAATAATTTCCGCTACTTTTTGACTACTTTTACTCATTTCAGTCATCGCCGTTATCGCCGCGCTAACCACTTCACCACCCTGCCCAGCATGATCGTGGGCACTCGCCGCCAGTTGGTTCGCTGCTTGAGCATTATCGGCATTCTGTTCCACCGTGCTCGTCATTTCTTCCATACTGGCGGCCGTTTCTTCTAAAGAAGCGGCTTGTTGATCAGTGCGTTGGCTTAAGTTGGTATTGCCTTGTGAAATTTCAGCGGCTGCTTGATTGACTATCTCGACGGTTTGTTTTACCGTATTTATCATTTGAGTGAGCGTTGCCACCGTGAGATTGACATCATTTTTCAATTGTTCTAGGGCACCTACATATTGATGAGTCATGGTTTGGGTTAAATCACCGCTTGCCATAGCCGCAAAGACACGTTTAAGTTCCCCAATGATTTGTTGGTTAGACTCTAAAATGTGATTGAGTAATTCGCTCAGGGTGGCAAAAAATCCTTGTTTATCACTGAGATTAATGCGTTGACTAAAATCACCTTGAGAGGCGGCTTGCGTGGCTGTCTGAATTTCGCTCATCACCAGCGTCAATTTTTTGATTGTCGTATTGATATCATTTTTCAATTGTTCTAATGAGCCAGCATAGTCTTTGGTGATGGTTTGGCTTAAATCGCCCATTGCTATCGCCGCGAAAACGTGCCGAAGTTCCGCAATCATCTGCTCAATATAATCTAAGGTTTGATTGAGTCCTTGACTAAAGGTTTTGAAAAAGCCGGTTTTATCAGCCAGCCGAATGCGTTGATGGAAATTACCTGCCGATGCGGCATGCATAACTGCATTCACTTCTTGCTCGGTAGCAACTTCCGCAGTGCGATCAATGAATTCGGACACCCAACCGAGACGTTGCCCTTCAGCATTTTTGACGGGATTAATTTTGACTTCTATGGTTAAACCACCTACTTTCAGACTGAAACGGTGAGTGCTAGCTAACTGTTCTAACATTTGGTGCTGATGCGCCGGCGTGTTATGAAAGTTGTCAATGCAAGCGCCTAATAAATGATTAGGCTCAAAATTGGGTAAGTCTTGGCATATCGCCGCTTGTTTTTCTGTGAATAACTGTAGTGCTGAGTGGTTAGCGTAGATTATTTTGTAGTTGTTGTCCGTAATCAATACGCTCGTGTTGGCATTGTCTAATGCTTGATTAATACGCAAGGCTTCATTCTTTGCTTTGTTAGCCCGTTTCTTTTCGAGCTGTTCAGCGCTGATCATCTCAGCGTGAACTTTGAGGAATTGCGCTTCTATACCACCAATAAAGACATAGAAAAATCCTAACAACACGCAGGCGATGACAACAGAAACGATTATCAAAACAACTGATAATGTTTGTAGTAGCGTTTCTTGTTCAGAAACATTATTTAAAACAATAATTTCACCCAGTTTGCGCTTGCCTGCATCAAATAGCGGTACGAATCCGCTACGATATTGCTTATCAGCGATAGAAACTTTACTGATAACGCGTTCATCTTTGGAGCGTGATGAGAATACTTCTAAGGAGTCTTTAAGTGTTTGAGGAACCGCCGGCATGGTTTTATCAATAATGACGAAGTGGGAGAACTGTGTCCAATCTCCAGTGCCTCCCATCATTTTTAAACCTTCTTCCCAATGGGTACGCTCGATAAAGGATTTCTTAATCGTAAAAAAAAGTTCAACTCCCAAAATTTTATTGAGCGCAACGGTAATGTGATCAATTTCTTTGCCAAGTTCAATATAACCGACGATTTTACCGTTTATTCGCCAAGGATATACCAAACGCAGGGTGAATGTACCAAATTTACCCAATTCAATGCCATAAATGGGTGCATCTTGACGCATAGCGTCTGCCAACGTAAATCGAGGGATAGTATCCCCATAGCGTGGTGGATTATGTACACGCAAAAAACAAATCTTATCCACATCAATAAAATAAAAATGGGTTACTTGATGTTTGGCATGGATAGCTTTATAAAGTGGTGTTGCATGATGCAATAGTGTCTTTCTATCTTTGGATAGATAAGCCTTTTGTAAATTTTTATCTAATTGGAGGAGATTAATTTGCCCTTCCAATACTTTGGCATCTTCATCGAGTTTCATCCGGAACAGTTGTTCAACTTCTACCAGATTGTGTCTAATTTCCTCGTTCATATGAACTCGCTGAAGCCAGTAGATACTGGCAATGGAAATTGTCAGTAAGAGAAGTAATGTCAAGCTAAGCGGAATAAGAATGCGTTTGGTGATTTTTTTGTCGTTGGGTTTCATAAGTTATTGAGAATGGTAAGAGGGAATTAACACAATACAGCAGACAATCCACACAATCAAGTACAACGGATTTGGGGTATAAACGGATTAATCCAATAGGGCGAGTACAACGAATTACGCGGATAAACGAATTGAGTACAACGAATTACGCGGATAAACGAATTGAGTACAACGAATTACGCGGATAAACGAATTGAGTACAACGAAACGCAGTGGCGGAACGCCTATATTGCTGCTAAACGAATTAAAAACGCGGATAAGCGTACTAGCTATAAAAATTGACTTTTATCAATCCTTATATATAATCGCCATCGTTATTAACAAAGTACCCGGAAAATGGGAATACGCCCAATCCAATATACCCGACAATCCATCCATAAGCACAACGGATTTGCGAAATAAATCGTCATGGCTAAGTTATTTCGCCACCCCCTTTTCTTAAAATCCGTTTCGGCGCGCGTATCCGTTGTACTAGATGTTATGGGTATTTTCACAGTAAACGGATTAATCTAATTTATCTCCACACAAAAAACCAAGTACAACGGATTTAATTATCAACACATCCGATGTTTAGCAAACATCGGATGTGTTTTCCAAATAAGTTGAGTTCTAATAAAACGAGTTAACAGTTTAAATCGCTATACGGAACGTACTTGAAAAAGGTGAAAATGGGATAACTATTGAATTAGCAAGCCTTCTGATTTTCAACTATAATATTAAACTTAAAAAATTCGTTTATTCCCAAAATCCGTTGTACTTTCAGTCTATTATCAATTAGTGGTATCAATGTCGTCATTAGCTTTATACTTAATAGCGTTATAAACTTATCTCGCTCCGCTCGTTACTGCGTTTCGTTACTTCGCTACGCGATATAATAATAGTGCTTGACACACTTTTCAATTAGGGGAGTAAAGCCGCGGTAAGTTCCATTTTATGCGGGGATTTAGGCGTGTGACGGCTCTCAAACTTCGTTACTTCGCTACGCGAGATAAAAACACGCAACTTTTATCACTTTTATCGCTAACGTTAGTTCGACTTTAAATATCAATGGCTTATAAAATGATTATTTATATCAATTAATTAGTTATAATGACTTGACTCTCAATCAGTTAAAAACAAAACCCATTAGTTGTACTGATTCGTTCCAACATATGGCCCACAAATCTTGAGTTATTAACGTATAAAATATAGGGTTTATATTCACAAAGGTATTATAAATCAATTAATTACACTAAACTGATTGATATCAAATAGAATTGATATAACTTATTGAAAAGTCGAACTCACGTCGCTATTAAGTATGCTATCATAATCATTGTTAAATTTGTGGAGAGTTCAAATGAAAAATGTTATTTGCTCATTGTGGTTGCTATTGTTGCTCATAGCCTCGCCGCTTGTTTTGGCGATACCGCCCTATCTTGGCGTGACTGTGGGAGAAAATTTGTCTTTCACTAACTCGTCTTGTATCGCGGCAACCAAAAAAGTGCTCGAAAACGAGGGTTTTCAAAAAATCGTCCAATACCAGAACGGCACGACGGTATTCGCCGCTTATCAGACTAGCGAGCCATATCGCTACAAGGCTGTCGTTAAATGCTTGTCAGATGCCGGGGTGATTATGGTTGTTGCGGTGGCAGATGTCGCGAAAAACGCTAAGCAAAAAACGGAGCACTTGCTGCAAAAAATTCGGCAATACCACAATCTCAAAGCCGTTTCAATCAAGTCCTCGTCGGCTCCTTCAATTTCCCCCTATTTGGGCATCAGTGTGGGGAAAAATGGGTCTTTCGCAAACTCATCTTGCAGTGCGGCTGCCAAGGAAGTGCTAAAAAACGACGGTTTTCAAAAAGTCGTGCCGTACAATAACGGCAAGACGGTATTCGCCGCTTATCATAATCGCCAACCATACCGCTATAAAGTCGTCGTCAAATGCTTGTCAGACGCGAAGGTGATTATGGTTGTTGCCGTGGCAGAGAGGGCAAGAAGTGCCAAGAAAAAAGCCGATAGTTTGCGACGGAAAATCCAAAATTACCGTGGCAGCCGAACCGATTCGGCCACAAATGCCAAGAAAAACACCAAGAGTTTACGGTGGAAATCCTTAAAGTTCCGTGGCAGCCGAAGCTATTCAGTCAAGAAGTGGCTCAATCCCTTTCAAGGCGTTGAGACATTACTGCAACAAGATTTTCGGCAAAACAACCGTGATAAGCGCCTGATAATCCAAACGATTTCAACTGGGGGGAGTTTTGTAGATTCTGTTATCATCAATGGAGCAGTTTTGGTTAAAAAAGGGCGATCTTGGCAAGTTGAAAGTGCTGCGAACAACATTGCCACTGCAGGCACTTATGGTTTCTTCCATGGTGAAGCAAAATGGGTTAAAATCGGTTCCGAACAGTATGGCGTTTTGTTTCTGGATAGTGGGGGACATATGGGATATAACTTCCAAAGCTTTTTTATCGTTGCGGCTGTCGGTAACCAGATGACAAAGCTATTTCAGTTGGATGATGCTGGCAGAAATAACGCCGCGGCGGGATGTTTGCCCAAATGTGAGAGTTATAAGACTGAATTGAAATTCGTGCCCGGTAAACATCCTGATTATTTTGATATTCAAGCCATTACGACGGGCACGGTTCAAAAACGGGAATTATTTTCTGTCAGCGGAACCAAATATCAACGGGTAAAGTAGGGTGTAGCTGGGGTGGTGAAAATGATTAATGATTAATGATTAATGATTAATGATTAATGATTAATGATTAATGATTAATGATTTAAACGATATTTAAATTATTGTTTATAAAAAATTTTGACTATAGACATCCTAAATGATTTGTAAATTTGCTCCCGCGAATTTAAATGCTTTCAGCCAGATTTTCTTCAGGAATCATTTAGGAGCACTCGAAATAAAAATTGGATCACGTTTTAGAACCTGTTGGAATCTCCTTTTCACCACTCTAGGTTTCAACGGGTTCTAAGACGTGAGTCCATTTTTATTCCACCATTATTAATGATTTCAAAAACAATATATTTATTACTCAATGATCACGTTTTTTCGTGCGCCCAATAATTACAAGGATTGTATATAAAAAAGGATTTATTCTAATTGCTGATAATGAACAAATTCTTTCCTTGGAAAATCATGCTCGTTTTAAGAAAGCTATTCAATTAGCAAATGCTTATTCAAAGTTGACTGACGTGATTTTATGCTCGTTTCTGAAATCCCTTATTAAAAGGATTTCTTCTAATTGCTGATAATGAACAAATTCTTTGCTTGGAAAATCATGCTCGTTTTAAGAAAGCTATTCAATCAGCAAATGCTTTTGAGAAGTTGACTGACGTGATTTTATGCTCGTTTCTGAAATCCTTTATTATATACAATCCTTGTAGTTATTATTATGATGAATAGCAAAGCACTTTATCTACGTCTGTTACGCTACGTCGTCCCTTATTGGCGCGTCTTTGCCCTGGCGATTTTGGCAATCATCGTTATGGCGATCACTGATCCGATTTTAGCGGCCCTCATTCAACCATTGCTCGATGGTGGCTTTGTCGAAAAAGACCCGACTTTAATAAAGCTCATGCCCCTATTTCTGATGATATTGATTATAATCAAAGGCTTAGCGATGTTAGCCAGCACGGTTGGCATGACTTGGGTGGCAGCGCGTTTGGTGATGGATTTACGAGAGGCCATGTTTAGCAAAATTCTCACTTTGCCAACAAGTGAGTTTGATAAAACCTCTTCTGGGGTATTGTTGTCTAAAGTCACTTATGATGTGAGCAGGGTTATGTCGGCCGCGACTGATGCGTTAGTGATTTTATTGCGCGACACGTTAGCGGTGCTAGGCTTGCTGGCGTGGATGTTTTATCTTAATTGGATGCTCTCTTTAATTGTTTTCTCAACAGTGCCACCGATTATTGTGATTATCCGTTTTGTTAGCAAACGGTTGCGCGGTATTAATACTTCCATACAAGACGCGATGGGAGATATGACACGAGTGCTTGAAGAAGCGATAAGTGGACATAAACTGGTAAAAGTGTTTGGTGGGCAGCGTTATGAACAAAATCGTTTTCAGGCTGCTAGTAATCAGGTGCGACAATTGGAAGTCAAAACGCAAATGACTTCGGGAGTCAGTGTTTTTCTTGTGCAAATGCTGACGGCTTCAGCTTTGGGCATTATTATATATATTGCCGCCCTACAATCAGCGGCTGATAACATTACAGTGGGCGGATTTGTGTCGTTGTTTACGGCGATGGGTATGTTGTTTTCACCGGTAAAACGTTTGACTAAGGTGAATGATAAATTACAACAAGGTTTGGCGGCGGCGCAAAGTGTTTTTAATCTGATCGATAAAGCGTCGGAAAGTGATAAACTCCAAATTCCGCCTAACAAAACCGCAAGCGTTGATGCCTCTGTTTCGCAACGGAGGGTTAGGGAGGATTTAACACGTTTTTCGGGAAAACTGACTTTTCAGCACCTTCATTTTGCCTACGAAGAACAGACGACACAGGCGCTGCAAGAGATTTCTTTAACTATCTTACCGGGTGAAACTGTCGCGCTTGTCGGCGCGTCGGGCAGTGGCAAAACCACGTTAGCGAATTTAATTGGGCGCTTTTACCCCGTCATTCATGGACACTTATTGGTTGATGATATCAATATTAATGAGTTACCGTTAAAAACGCTCCGCGCTAATATTGCCCTTGTGAGTCAAGAAGTGGTATTGTTCAACGATAGCGTTGCAGCTAATATTGCTTATGGCGCGATGGCAGACGCGCCGCGAGATAAAATCATCGCGGCGGCGAAAGCGGCTTATGCCATGGAATTTATTGAGCAAATGCCAGACGGTTTAGACACCGTTATCGGTGAAAGAGGCGTAAAATTATCGGGTGGGCAACGCCAACGCCTTGCTATTGCTCGTGCGTTATTAAAAGAGGCACCGATTCTTATTTTTGATGAAGCCACTTCGGCGTTAGATACTCAATCAGAATATCAAGTGCAACAATCATTGGATAAACTCAAACAAGGGCGCACTACACTGATTATTGCCCACCGTTTGTCTAGCATTGCTAAAGCGGAGCGTATTGTTGTTATGGAAAAAGGCCGTATTGTAGAAATAGGCCAACATGCTGAATTGATTGAAAAACAAGGTACTTATGCTAAATTGTATCAGTTTTCAGTGAACAGTCCGGATTTGGCAGATGTCCAAACACTGCCATTAAGTTAAGGAACAACAAATAAATAACTTCCGCCAACTAAAAGCGAAAGTACCCTAAAGGGCACTGAACCCAGTTTTGGGGGAAGTTAATTTTTCTTCGTTCCTAAGCAACAAAACACCTACAAAAAGTATAGATAATAAAGCGCGATTGTGGGCCATAACTTAATTTGAAAGCATTCAAAGTATTTTATGGCCCCCAAACCGTTTGGACGACTGCGCGTGAGGCGATAAATCGCCTACTACAAACGGAACTGCGCGTGAGGCGATAAATCGCCTACTACAAACGGAACAACGCGTGAGGCGATAAATCGCCTACTACAAACGGGTCATAAAAATTAATTAATTCAATCATTTTTCATTAGTATAGCAATTATCAACAATGGAAATCGCAACAGTTGCTCACATAGGTGGGCGAAATGAGCAGCAGGATAGTGTCGCTACTTTTTCAAATGGCAAAACTCATTTATTAGTCGTTGCCGATGGTATGGGGGGGCATAAGGGCGGTAGCTTGGCATCAAAAATCGTTATTATATCTGCACAAAATGCGTGGAAGAAATATCAGCAAGGTAAAGATGTGACTGCGCCACATAAATTCTTGCAGTACATTTGTGAATTGGCTCATTATAATATCAATCAGTTAGGCAAAAAACGTCAATTGTCTCCTCGTAGTACTTGTGTTTTGTTGTATATTGATGGCAAACAAGCTTGGTGGATTCATCTTGGAGATAGTCGTTTATATCATTTTAGTGCTAAAAAATTACTCTACCGTACTAGAGATCATTCGGTAGTACAATTGTTGGTTGATTTGGGGCGCATTACTGAGGAAGAAATGGCAGCGCATCCGGATCAAGGCCGTTTACTTAAAGGCTTGGGCGGTGATGAGCCTATTAAGCCAGAATTTGGTAAAGCATCGTTACATGCGGGAGATAGTTTGGTACTGTGTAGTGATGGTTTTTGGGAACATGTTTTACCCCAACAAATGCTGGAGAGGTTATTACAAACTGACTTTCCGCTTAAAAAGCGAGTTAAGCGATTGGTGAAAGATGCTTTGGATGCCGGGGGCGCTCAGGGAGATAATCTTTCTGCTGTTGTGGCGCAGCTTCAAGGTAAAAAGAGTTTAAATTTATTGACTTACGTTATATTAGGGATCATCATCATAGCCCTGTTGGGCGCTGGCGTGTGGTATTATTTTCTGTGATCATTTATCACTGATCATTAGTTCCAGGGGCGTTGCCCCTGGCTTTAATAATACTTACCGAAGGGGCTAATAGAGGTTAACAAGGAAAGCAACGTCCTTGGCTAAGTCAGCCCCAACGGGGCGATATTAATATAGCCTGGGGCAACGCCCCAGGGAAAGCCCCAACGGGGCGATATTAATATAGCCTGGGGCAACGCCCCAGGGAAAGCCCCAACGGGGCGATATTAATATAGCCTGGGGCAACGCCCCAGGCTTCATTCATGAAACAACACATAAGGAAAAATTGTGAATAGATTGGTTAAATTGGTTTTACTTGTATTGCTTGCTCTTCCCATCACGAGCTTGGCAGATGCCCCCGATTTTGACCAACTTGATGAGAGTGTGGTGCGAATTATCACTCGAAAGCCAGACGGCATTAATACTGGAACGGGTTTTGTGATTAATGATCAACAGAATGTGGTGACTAATTATCATGTCATCGAAGGCGGCCGTCAATACTTTGTGGCTGATGGCGGCGTGGATCAAGCACATTTAAAAGCCGCGGAGGTGAAATGGTTTTCTAAAGAAAAAGATTTAGCCATTTTGTATGTTCCAGATTTACAGCGCCCCGCCTTGCCATTGTCGAGTGTTGAGCCTAGCAAAGGTTCACAAATCCACGCGATAGGTTTTCCGGGGGCGGCCGATTTGCTAACCGAAGAGGTGTCAGTAGAATCTAGCGTTACCTCTGGTACCATCAGCCGTGTGATAGATGCCGCTTGGCAGGAAAATACGCCCTTATTCCGTGTTGTCCAGCACAACTCTGAAATTAATGGTGGCAATAGCGGTGGGCCGTTGGTTAATATGTGTGGACAAGTGATGGGTGTGAATACCATCAAAACGTCACTTGCGTTTTCTATTGCGAGAGGAGAGGTTATCAGCGGGATATTTTTTGCTTCGCACATTTCTTCATTGATAGAAATGTTAAAAGCACAGCAGATTCCTTTTAATGAAGTCGATGCTGCTTGTACTGAATCAGATTCAGCAGCAGTGGCTTATATCGGAATTGCCCTGATTGCTCTTGGGGTGGCTATACTGGCGGTGGTTTTTAGTTTGAGCCGTCCGCGCCAGCAACTCATACACGCCATCGAAACGTATAGTCAGCGGTTGCGACGTTCAGTTAAACCGGTTACACCAACGCCTCCTAAACCTAAGCAAACCACTTCTCAAGGTTGGGTGTTGTCGGGGGTTAATAAGCAAGGAGAAGCGATTCGCTTAACTTTCGATGAAGCACAATTGCAAGAGTCATCCACACGGGGTTTAACGATAGGCCGTTCATCCAGACTGAGTGAGTTTGTTATCAAGGATGATAGTATCTCTCGCCGTCATGCGCGATTGAGCTATGCGGAGAATCGTCTTTTGGTTGAAGATGTTAATTCGTTGAATGGTACCAAAGTAGACGATGTTGCTTTGGAGCCATTTAAGCCAAAGCCGTTGAGTTCGGGAACAACGCTTACGGTAGGTGAAGTCAAATTGTCGGTGGCACGCGCAAATTAATGATTAATGATTAATGATTAATGATTAATGTTTAATGTTTAATGTTTAATGTTTAATGATTAATGTTTAATGTTTAATGTTTAATGATTAATGATTAATTCTTATTTTTCCCTACGGGGGTTGTTGGTTAATTTTATCGTTTTTCCTTTAGGTTGTAACTCACTTATGAAAAGGCCTAGCCGCGAACTTAATATTTTTAGTATGTCGGCGCTTGATTTATTTGCTTCGGCAATGGGTACGTTTATTTTGCTGGCTGTGATTTTGTTTCCATATTATCTGAAGAATGCTGAGATTGTGGAAAGAATGTCGGCTTTGCGTCAGGAGCTTGAGCAGACTCAAGCGGCTTTGGCGCAAACTCAACAGCAGTTGCAGGAATGTACGGCCCAACGTGAGCAGTGTGAAGCGCAACGCTCTGAATTACAGGCGCGTGTGACTCGTTTAGAGCGAGAAAATCGTCAATTTGAGCAACAGTTGCAGGAATGCCGAGCGCAAAATGCTAATTTGCAAGGCCAAATTAATTCTTTGCAGCAGGAGGTTGAAAATTGTCATGAGAAATTGAAACAGACCTTTTTAGCGGTGGTGATGAAGTGGGCCACTGATAAGCAAGATGTTGATTTACATATGATTGATGCTGATGGCAACGAGTTTTATTATTCTCAGCATAACCGTGAACGTTCTCATTTTCGCAGTTCTAATGCCGAATTGAGCATTGATACCACTAATGGGCCGGGTATTGAAATCTGGGAAGAGCCTCGTGCTAAGCCGGGGCGTTATAGAATCTATGCGAATTTTTTTTCACGTAACGGTAATTCTAAAAATCCTTTGGTTAAGAGTACCATTTATTATCGTGATGGTTCCAAAAAGTTGCGTGATGTGACTTTAACTCATGAAAAACGCAAAAAATTGGTGGCGATTGTGGAAGTGAATGCCGAGGGAGATGTTGTGGTGCGTTAAAAAATAACAACAACAAGGATTGCATATAAGCAAGGATAAAGCCATTAGCGTTTGTAGTAGGCGCTTCAGCGCCTAAAGGGTTGTCACAAAATAACCTAGTGCAGTAAAGCGGAAATAGAAATACCACCTCAGCCAACAGCTTTCACCAGTTGTCTAAGAGCTCAAGTACCCTAAAGGGCACTGGTTAGTAGGCTTTAGCCTACTTTAGCTTTTAGACAACGGCTTTAGCCGTTGGCGTTGGGGTGGTATCGAAACTGGAGCGATCCTGCACTAGTCATTTTTGTAGAGCAAATTATAATCAAATTGATAAAATTTGTTCAAGTTATTTTGTTACAGACACTACAAACTCAAGTGCTTACTATAAACTTAGGCGCTGAAGCGCCTACTACAAACTCAAGTGCTTACTATAAACATCCTTTTTTATAACGAATCCTTGTAGTTGTTGCTTTTAAAATCTTATAACGAATCCTTGTAGTTGTTGTTTTTTCAATCCTTTATTATAACGAATCGGCCTGTAGTTGTTGCTTTTTCAATCCTTTATTATAACGAATCCTTGTAGTTGCTTTTTCGGCTTGTCAGTGCTAGACAGGCGGTGGCGGTTGAATAGACTCATCACTATCCGATTCCTCAGCACCTTGCCGCTCAGGAGACGCGGGTTCCTTCGGCTCTTTTGGCGCATCAGACGCCCAGACTTGAGAAAAACGCTCCACTAACTCAGGCAAATCAACCACCCGCCATTGAACACTTGCCCATAACATAAGGTTCAATATTAACAACAATAATAAGACGCTCGTCTGCCAACGCCACGATTTTGATTGCTTTTTCGCCGCCTCCAATTCATCCGGTATCACAACCACTAAAGCCGTGGTATTATCTTGATACCGCTTACCTTTGCCTTCTACCGCACCTAATAATTCCTTGACTAATTTCTTCGCCGACAAGTCTTTTTGCAAAATCAGGCCTATTTCGTCTTCAGACAACGTCAATATGCCATCGCTGGCTAATAACAGCCGATCACCTGGATATAACTCTAAAGGCTCGGAAGGTTGATCAACCAATTCAATCTCCGTCCCGGTGATCGCGGAACGTAGCATATTACGATCCGAATGGGTTGCCGCCTCATCAGGTGTCAGTTCACCGTTTCGCACCTGTTCTTCCAACAGAGGTTTCATAGAATGGTCAGCATTCAAGCGGTATAATCGATCAGCATTGTAAAGCCATAACGGCGAATCGCCTACGCTAATCCATTCCAATTGCTCATCACTGATGGCGACACCAACCAGCGTACAACCCATACCGTCTAATTTCGGCTTATCCTTAGCTTCTAAAGCTAATTGCTGATCCGCTTTTCGCAAAGCTCGCCGCAGCCGCTTCGCCACACTGCCTTTGGCACTGTGATAACTGTTCATAAAGGTTTTAACAACACAATGGCTGGCATGAGCACCGCCTTGATGTCCACCCATGCCATCGGCCAAAATCATCAAAAAGTCGTTAGGCCTACTGTTATCAAAGCCAAAATCATCTTCTTGATAATCGCGCCCACCTTGAATACGAATACCCGCGTACTCTTTATTACGAATTAAGAATTGTCTTGCCAATCGAAATGTTCTCCACATAGGGGCACAAAACGCAAAGTTGTCTGCCCTACCAAAAGATTTTCATCGCTCCGCAACTCAGCGGGAACTAATAAAGGTTTTTCATCCAAATAAGTGAGATTTTTTCCACCGCCATGTTGCACGTAAAATTTACGTCCACGCGGATCATAAGTTACGATAGCATGTTGGTTACGAGAGACGTCTTCATCACCAAAGTTTAGGCAAACTCGTTCACTTGTGTTCCGTCCGATACTATTCATGCCATAACCCAATTGTAACGCATGGCCTCTACCCGGCCCTGTAACAACCACTAACCAGCCCACCACCGGATCAGACATCGCATCATCGGCCACTGGTTTATCTGTTTCAGTTGAACGCTTTCTAAAAAGCACCCGTGTTTTTGGCTCCTCACTCTCTACCGGCTCTGCATCCGTTGGCGAGACGCGGCTAGTCGGTGGTTCACCACTCTCTCGATTGATTTGACGTGTATTCAAATCGTCATCATCATCACTACGTTGAACTTCGCCATTTTTCCCACGAAAAATAGGCATAATCTAGCTCCTTTACTTTCTATTCAGTGTACAAAGCAAGCTTCGTACACCATAAACCGCCTTCGTTCCCGGCAAGCCTTGCACTAGGGTGTTGAAGATATTTTTCATGCCGGTTTTGTGTTTAACGAATACAACACCTCAAAAACAAAAAATCTTTACCCTGAAGGAATTGCATAAGAATAGCCCCAGGTTCCACCTAATTAATCATTAATCATTAATCATTAATCATTAATCATTAATCATTAATCATTAATCAGGCTCCAACCCCGTAGGGGTTGCATAAGAATAGCCCCAGGTGGAACCTCAATGCCATATCGTACCGCTTTTGGGTGAGGGCAACCATAAAGGATTGCCCCTACACGACATGACGGTTTGTAGGGCAACCACAAGGGATTGCCCCTACACGACATGGCATTGAGGTGGAACCTGGGGTGGGGAACCAACCAACCGCCACAACCCCTACGGGGAGAATAATAATTAATGATTAATGATTAATGATTAATTATTAATTCCCTCTACGGGGTTGAGGCCCTTCTCGGCCCTTCCCTAGGTTTTCCTTAAGCTATTCATATTCAACCCCTATCGGGGTTGGCGCGTCGGGGGCACATTTCCCAGTCCGGTTAAGAGTTATATAACCTATTGATTAAATTATCTAAACAATATTGTCCAGAAAGATTCAAGGAACGTTCTTCTTGCGCTTGAACAATATGCATTATAAACACCAAAATAGCGGCTTGAATTAGGGCTAACAGCGTGGTGTAAAAAGCCACCGCCAAGCGTTGCGTCAGTTCAGATAACAAAGATGGATCTTGAAAGTCGGCGCTCCCGGCATAGTTTAAGGCTAAAGTAATGCCTATCACTGTGCCCATAAACCCTAAACTGGGAATCAGCCACATAATGTAACGCAACTGACTATAGCGCAAGTCAATTTCATGCAGATACAATTCCAGACTTGAATTGAGGAGCATATTCGCTTGATCAATCGAATGGCTACTTTGAAATTGCAAAATGATACGCCGAATTAAGCGCGGTAAAAACAAGTCAGTATTACCGGCGTTATCACGCACTTGCCGATAGACAGGCCCAAGATCGGCCGCTTCTAACAAGGTACGTTCATCCTCTGGCAAATAGTGTTTACGCAATTGTCTGCTTTCCGCCAAACCGTCCTGAAAGCGTCCCAACAATTCTCCCAAGCCAATAAAAAACACTATCCACATAATATTTTGTATTGTGAATGGGTATAATTCACTGTCTTTGCGATAATCAAGCAGCAACCGCGCGGCCGTACTGTCTTGTTCAAAAAACGCGTGTAGTGTGAGTATAAACAACACAGCCAACACGCTACTAATAATGGCGACGATAAGTCGCCGTTGTGAGGTGGAAATGCTCAATGATATTACTCTTTCCGTGAAATAATCTCGCCAGTTTCGGGGTTACGCTCTACCGGGCCGTTATGAGTTTCCGGTTGACTTTTAACTGTGGGCAATTCGGTACGCATGGTTAACAATTGGCGTACAGTGGTCTGATAGCGGCCCAATAACAGCTGATCATCAAGGCTAACGTAAGCTTGTTTAATCCGCACCCAATCTGTCTTCTGTTTGCGATATGTGCCATTGGTGCTTTTACGATCCACGACATAATATCTGCCTTCCTCATCTTGAATGAGTTCTAAATGGGCACCACTGACAGTTTTTTCTGTCTCTGGTACCATAATATCATTTTTTTGGCTACGACCAACTCGGTAAGTTTTCATTGGTTTTCGTCTCTCATTGTTGTTTTGAAGTCAATTCTACAAGGATTGTATATAATAACGGATTCTGTTCGTCTCTTCTACAAGGATTGTATATAATAACGGATTCTGTTCGTCTCTTCTACAAGGATTGTATATAATAACGGATTCTGAGCGTCTCTTCTACAAGGTTTGTAGTATCTAATAACGGATTCTGTTCGTCTCTTCTACAAGGATTATATATAATAACGGATTCTGTTCGTCTCTTCTACAAGGATTATATATAATAAAGGATTATGTTCGTCTCTAAAATCCCTTATTATATACAATCCTTGTAGATAGATATTAACGACTCTGCCTGTTTCCAACCAACTTGACACCAAACCTGATATCATCAACAATCGCCTGAATCACCCAAATGGGTAGCAAGAATGGCAACTTGAATAAAAAAACGAAAAAGCTTGTGAAACCGATGTTTTTATACCCGTGCTTGTACTTAAAGAAAATTGAGATTATTGGTAGCATCAGAGGAGTAATAACAATAATTATAAGGAAAAACCACAGAAGCTTAACCATAGAATTACCTATCAGATATCCATTAAAAATATAATAGTCAGATATAGGCACAAAAAGTGCAAAAAATGTATAGTGATAGGGAATATTCATCAGCCCAAATAAATACACAGCATCCGTCGAAAAATTTTTCTGGACAGAAAGGAATTTATATATCATCGGATAAGCTAAGATTCCAGCGCATAAGAGTGCAATCAAGCAACCTAAAACAGCTTCAGCTTCAGCTTTATCATATCTCAGGATATCAGGTACGAGATTTAATCCTATAAAAATACCAGCATAAGACATGGCGACGGTTATAAATACCCAATTGATCACTCGTATAACGGACTTATCGGCAAATACCTTATCAATAAATCCCTCTGGTACTGTTTCACCCCGCTTATCTAGACTTGCCGGTTGTTGTTGTGTTGGTGCTGTCTCCGTTGCTTTATCGCCAGTCTTTTGCCCGCCCCATTTAGCTGGCTTGGATGATTTAGAAGACTTACCCAACAGCACTTCCGCCCACGCTGCCGCAGTTTGCGGCCTGTCTTTTTCCAACACCTGCAACGCCGAATCAATCCCTTGCAGCAATCTCTTAGAATAGTGCCCACGCCCGACTTCAACCGCCGGCTTTAACGGATCAGGCTTACCTCGCATTGTATCACCAATACGTTTTGTCGCCTCAGTAGGCCGATTACCACCAATCGTGCGATAAAGCACTGCCCCTAACGCATAAATATCCGTCCACGCCCCTTGCCGACTGCCATCGCTCTCATATTGCTCAAACGGCGCATAACCGGGCGTAACGATACTCGTCACACTGCGGCTACGACGACTCACATCATAACGCGCCGCCCCAAAATCTATTAACACCGGACTATTGTCCTTATCACGCAAATAGATATTACTCGGCTTAATATCACGATGGAGAAAATTCGCGTCATGCAGCGTTCCCAATGCCTCTAATAAAGGCGGTAAAATCGTCATCAACTCCTCTTCGGTAGCCGTTTCACCCCCTTTCAGCGCCTCTTCAAGGCTTTGCCCCCGCTCATATTCCATCACAATGTAACCGGTATTATGGCCCTGAAAAAAACGCAATACCCGTACAATATTAGGATGTTTAAATTGGGCCAAAGTACGCGCTTCTTGGATAAACCGCTCCAAACCCCAAGCAAAACTTTGCGAATCCTGCTGAGATTTAGGCTGCACACTATGAGTATTATCACGCACCGCCAAGTCATTAGGAAAATACTCTTTGATGGCAACTTTATGATTCAATTGCATATCTTTAGCAAGATAAGTAATGCCAAATCCGCCCACCCCAATAATCGCTTGGATTTCATAGTCTTGTAAACGATAGCCAATGGGCAACGTGTTATGATACTCGGTAATATCAGTCATTTTTAATATCACTCCCCAAGGGCGTTGCCCCTGGATTTAATCATAACTACAAGGATTGTATATAATAAGGGATTTTAGTTTAGAATAACTACAAGGATTGTATATAATAAGGGATTTTAGTTTAGAATAACTACAAGGATTGTATATAATAAGGGATTTAATCATAACTACAAGGATTGTATATAATAAGGGATTTTAGTTTATATTCCAAAAATCCGTTGTACTTTCAGTATCATTTTTCATTTTTCATTAATATACGCTCCAAGCTTGCCTTGCACAAACCACACCAGGATAAAAAACATGTTTACCAACAGAGAACACCCTCACGCCCTACCAAAAGGCTATCAACTACAAGAATACCATCTCCAAGCCGTTTTAGGCGTGGGCGGCTTTGGCATCACTTACCTTGCCCTTGATACACAACTCAACCAAAAAGTCGCTATCAAAGAATACTTCCCCAACGATATCGCCGTCAGGGAACGTGACAACACACTCTCTCCCAAATCGCAAAATGATGCCAAGGAATTTCAATGGGGATTAGACCGTTTTATCCAAGAAGCACGCACTCTTTCCCAATTTAAACACTCCAACATTGTGCGTATCATGCGCTTTTTCAAAGCCAATAAAACCGCTTACTTTGTCATGGAATATGAACAAGGACAAAGCTTTGCCGATGCCCTTGAAGATGGGCAAACGGTCAGTGAAGTAGAATTAATGGTCATTTTACCACCCTTACTAGATGCCTTAGAAACAGTGCATAACGCCGGCTACCTCCATCGAGACATCAAACCCGACAACATTTACTTGCGCGACAAAGATAACAGCCCCGTTTTACTCGACTTTGGTGCCGCACGATTCGACGTAAGCCGTCGTAGCCGCAGTGTCACAAGTATCGTCACGCCCGGCTACGCCCCGTTTGAACAATACGAAAGCGACGGCACTCAACAAGGCGCATGGACAGACATTTATGCCTTAGGCGCGGTACTCTATCGCTTAACTGAAGGGGGTGCGCCCATGGAAGCCACCAAACGCATCCGTATCACCATGCGAGATCAACCTGATCCGTTAAAATCGGCCGTTAAAATCGGTCGCGGCAAATACGCCAGGGATTTCTTACAAGCCATTGATTGGGCGCTAGAAATTTATCAAGAAAATAGACCGCGAAATGTCCAAGCATGGCGAAAACTGCTCCTTTCAACCTCAGCCGAACCCTCTCCGTCAACAGAATCACCCTTATCCCAACCCGCTCCCGAAACTCTCTCTCGCCAGTCCCTTTTTAAAGGGAATAGGGAAGTATTAGAAGAAGATAGCGGAACGTTACGGGACAGAACTTGGATGAAAAGACAGTATGCGGTGGCCGTATTACTACTGCTTATCGCGGCCGGTGGATATGGACTACACCATTATTTTAAAGAACCACGCTTGGCACCCCCACCGATAACTAAACAGACAACACCAAGGACGACTGCACAAGCCGGACAACACTCGGACTCTTTAGAACTAGATGCCATCGCACAAGAAAGAGCGCGACTAGAACGCGAATTGGAACAACTAAGACAACAACGCGACACCGAAAAACAGCGACAATACATTCAAATCGCTCAAGAAGATGCGGCGGAAATCGGCCAAAAAATTTGGCTGAACGAAAGTTCTGGCAAAATCTCAGGACTCACCGCTTGGAACAACGGAGAAAATTTTGCCTCACTCGGCATAGGCCATTTTATCTGGTATCCGCAAGGCGAAGAAAAGCGATTTACGGAAAGCTTTCCCCAATTGCTAGAATTCATGCAAGAACAAGGCGTTATACTCCCTGACTGGCTACAAAACACGCCCGACTGCCCTTGGCAGACACGCCAAGAATTCCTTAACAATCAACGAAGTCACAAAATGGTCAGCTTACGCACGCTGATGAAAAACACTGTTCCACTGCAAGCGCAGTTTATAATCAGACGCCTAGAAATGGCTTTACCACACATTCTGGACACTCTGCCGACAGCAGAACAACGGGCACATGTACGCAAACAATTTTACCGCCTCGCCCAAACACCCGAAGGCATTTATGCACTGATAGACTACGTTCACTTCAAAGGCGAAGGAATAAAACCAACAGAACGCTATAACGGACAAGGCTGGGGCTTATTACAAGTACTAGAACAGATGTCAGGCGAATCGGTAGACTATGCGACAACACGGCCGAATATATCCTCAAGCGTCGCATACAAAACGCCCCACCAGAACGCAACGAAGCCCGTTGGCTACGAGGCTGGCAAAACCGCCTTGACAGTTATCAGTGAGAAGTTTAAGTGATCAGCCCCAACCCCAAAGGGGTTTCCAGTGAATATAATGATAGTACAACGGATACGCGTTCCGAAACGGATTTTTAAACGGATTTTTTATCGGCTGAATGACAGGATTGAATGTGGGTTTTGTGCTAATTAATCATTAATGATTAATCATTAATCATTAATCATTAATCATTAATTACCGCTTTTGGGTGAGTGTAACCATAAAGGATTGCCCCTACATTACATGACGGTTTGTAGGGGCAATCCCACGTGCAAAGCCCTACACGATATTAGCGACTAATAAACCTCAACTGCACCTCTCCCAGCTCTATCAAATCTTCGTTTGCCAATGTCACCGTTTCCTCTTTGTTAGCATTGACATAAACACCATTTCTAGCATCCAAATCCATCAAAACAAAACTATCATCGCTCTGCCGACGAATGACGGCATGATAACGAGAGACCGAACTATTGGTGAGGCATAAGTCATTATCACTATGCCGCCCAATTCGTACGGTTGACATGATAAGAACATAGCGACTCTTTTTATCGTCTACAAATTCCAAATAGGCTTTTTTGCTACCCTTTAACATAACCACCAACAATAACAACAATGCTACCGGAATAAGAGAAAGCCACCACCAGCGTTTACTCGGCGAGGTTTCTGGTGAATTCGATATCACCGGCACAACTGAATCACCTCTCTGCGTCGCAGCGGTAAGTGTCACTGCAACTTCTAAACTAAGCGGTTCCGTTTCCGTTTGCCAAGTTAATTGTACTTGTTGATGACCACTCAAGCCGGCACCAACCGCCGCTGCCAAATCAAACATGACACGCCCACCGCTATCAAAAGCACTAAAGGGCGACTGTAAAAAATCCTCTGGCAACGCAAAATCTTGTCCTGCCGGAATAAATAACCCCCCCGTTTCCTCACTCAAACGGCGCAAAGTTTGTAAATGGATACTTTGCGACACTGACATCGCATAACCTAAACCATAAATCACCACCTTAGCCTCATTAGCCGCTTGCACAACGTCGGCATGATAATAAGCCCGATCTTCGGCCTCTCCATCTGATAATAAAAACAAGGCCTTACGTTGCGCAGGCGACTCAGCCAACAAACGGATTGCCGCTAAACTATGCCGATACAATTCAGTTGCTTGTCCTGTTGCACGTAGACTTTCGGCCGCCGCCACCACCTCAGCCAAGGCACTGCCCAAAGGCGCAAGCACTTTAAATTCCGTCGCAAAACGGGCTAAACCCAATTGATGATGATCTCGGCCCTTATCAAGTAATTGTTTGATTTGTTGAATGTTTTTGGTAATAACCCGCTCTCTTTGTGGATTACTGATATCGATTAAAAACAATATCGCGCTTTGCGCCTCCGCAAAAGGATAAGGCGTATTATTTAATACCGGCAAAACGAGGTTGCCTAACTTCGCCTCAACGCGATTGACAGGCATGGCTCGAATCAGGCGATAATCGCATTCAAGTTGATTAGGTTGGGGTTGCCGTGCCGTTAACTGTAACGCATTGGTGCTATAATAATTGGTGGCTGATGCAAGACTGAGAGTGACTAACCATAACGTGATGATTTTCAACAAAATTATCGAAAAAGTCTCCATAGTGATTTTAGCCTTCGCAGTTATTTACAAGTCCCTCTGGAGAGGGATTTAGGGGTATGTTGGGCTGTCACAGGATTACAGCAACTATTATTCTACAATAAAAACCTCGCAGGTTTGCCCAGTCAAGGGCGTATTCGGTATTTTTCGGGTAACGTCATTTTTAAAAGCCAATACAATAACTACAAGGATTGTATTTTATAAGGGATTTATAACGCGAATATCTCGCGATCAAATGAAAAATGAACGGTTTCGACGAGAGGAGAAAGCTTGATAAAGCTTGATAAATCTTGATAAACCTTGAGAAACCTTATATACGTTTTTATAAGTCATTGATTATTCAATTCAACCCTTAATTCGCATTTATAAAAAAGGATTGTTGATGAGAACGTTTTGAAGTGCGACTATAACCACAAAGACAAATTTAACAAATCTTTGGTGGCATTATAATCCTTCATAAGCAAATCCTTTTTTAATTTTTCATTCTTAATTTCCGAGGCTTGCCCGGTTAAAACGTTGTACATTTTTCATTTTTCATTAAAAAAAGTCCAAATCTAAGCAGCGTGCCGTAGACTAAATCAACTCAAGAGAGAGAAATTGAATTTGGATTAAAACGAGGTACATTTTTCATTTTTCATTCTTAATTTTTCATTCTTAATTAAAATATGTCTACACCAACAAATCACCGCAACGCCCTCCCAACGGGCTATCAATTACAAGAATACCAAATCCAATCCATCCTTGGGCATGGCGGCTTTGGCATAACCTATCTTGCCCACGACACCAAACTTGATGCGCCGGTTGCGATCAAAGAATATTTGCCCAATGAAATCGCCGTGCGCGACAATGATCACACGGTACAGCCCAAATCCTCACAAGATGCCAACGATTTTGCCTGGGGCTTAGATCGATTTCTCCTAGAAGCCCGCACCCTGGCCCAATTTAAACACCCCAATATTGTGCGTGTCTGGCGTTTCTTCGAGGCCCATAATACCGCCTATATTGTCATGGAATATGAACAAGGGCACAGTTTTGTCAAAGTGCTTAGAGAGGGTAAAATTGCAACAGAAGCCGAACTAATGGCCCTGTTACCGCCGCTATTAGACGGTTTAGAAACCGTACATAAAGCCGGGTATTTGCACCGAGATATTAAGCCGGGCAATATCTACCTACGAGACAAGGACCAAAGTCCGGTACTAATAGACTTTGGCGCGGCGCGTTATGACGTGGGCAGTCGGAGTCGCAACGTCACTACCATTGTGACACCCGGCTATTCGCCCTTTGAACAATATCAAGGTAAAGGCAGCCATCAAGGCGCTTGGACTGATATTTATGCTTTAGGGGCGGTACTCTATCGGATCATCGGTGGCACAATGCTGGTTGACGCGACTGAACGCATTAATGCCTTGGTTGATAACAAACCCGATCCGTTAAAACCGGCCGTTAAAGTAGGCCGTGGGCGCTATTCTCAATCGTTATTGGAAGCGATTGACTGGGCCTTAAAACCGAAAAATAAGGACAGGCCTCAAACGGTAGCGCAATGGTCAACAAAACTACTACAATCTAGCGATAACCCAACGTGGTTAGCACAAATTGGCCGGCCCATTAGCAAACTGGCTCATGGATTCGTTTCGCTAATGGCCCTCATTGTAAAAAAACTGATTTTGGCCTCTGTTCTGTTAGCAATTATAGTCGGTGCATTCACACTTTACCAAAACTTTAAAGCCGAAAAATCGGAAAAATCGGAAAAAGCCCAAGAAACTGCACGTATCGCCGAAGAAGCGCTTCTTGCAGCCCAACAACAAGCGGCACCTCAAGCTCCTCTCACTGAAGAAGCCCGGCGACAAGCCGAAACACAACAAGGTAGCGCACTAGCCGCATTAGCAGCGACTGGAATAGCGGCCTATAAAAGAGGCGATTACGCCACGGCTCTGGAACAATTGAAGCCATTGGCACAACTCGGAAATGCTGAAGCCCAAGTCTACTTAGGAGAAATGTACTACTACGGCTACGGCATCGCGCAAAATGATAACCAAGCCGTCTACTGGTATCGCAAAGCCGCCGAACAAGGACATGCCAACGGGCAATACAACTTAGGCTGGATGTACCGAAAAGGCAGAGGCGTCGCGCAAAATGATAGCCAAGCCGTCTACTGGTATCGCAAAGCCGCCGAACAAGGACATACTGATGGACAAACCAACTTAGGGTTTATGTACGAAAATGGCAAAGGCGTCCGGCAAGATGATAGCCAAGCCATCTACTGGTATCGCAAAGCCGCCAAGCAAGGATATGCAGTAGGGCAAAATAACTTAGGAGATATGTACTCAGACGGCAAAGGCGTCGAACAAAACCATGGCAGAGCCATCTTCTGGTACCGCAAAGC
>NBMI01000074.1 GCA_002085445.1 Candidatus Parabeggiatoa sp. nov. 2 | reverse complement strand
CGCATCGCTCCAAATGACAGTCGAAAAAATGTCCGGTACTCAACTTAAAGCAAAGCGAGAGCAATTTCGTTGAGAACGAAACGAGCTCAACTCAAAGACAGCGAAGCGAGCTCAACTCAAAGAGAACGATTCGTTATGAAAAGCGAAGCGAAATAAACTGACGGAATAGCTTTGCTAAATAATATAAACTTACGAGACAGCGAAACGAGTTCAACTTAAAGCAAAGCGAGAGCAACGTCGTTGAGAACGAAACGAGAGCAACTCAAAGACAGCTTTGCTCTAGCAACGTCGTTGAAAACGATTCGTTATGAAAAGCGAAGCGAGATGAACTGACGGAATAGCTTTGCTAAATAATATAAACTTACGAGACAGCGAAACGAGCTCAACTTAGAGCAAAGCGAAACGAGAGCAACTCAAAGACAGCGACGCGAGAGCAATTTAGTTGACAATTCTAGCCGTTTGCAGTATAAGTTTGGACGATACCGATGTCCAAACTTTAGCTTGTTTGATACCGACATCCAAACTTTAGCTTGGACTTAAAAAATCCGATGTCTCAAAGACATCGGATTTTTAGCGAAGTCTCAAAGACATCGGATTTTTACTTCAGAAAAGTTCAAATTCTAGCCGTTTGCAGTATATCGTATTTCAGAAAAATAGGACTCCAATATTTCTCACAGACGTCCAAGATAAATCTTGGACTCCTTCTCTTGGATTTCTTCCCTTGGAGTCCTTTCTAAGATAAATCTTGATAGATGTCCAAGATAAATCTTGGACTCCTTCCCTTGGACTCCGCCCCAAATATTTATCTGTTGACTTTTTAGTCGCTCCTTATTTTTTTTGGTAAATTCGTTTTACCGGTTTACTGCGAAACCGATAAATTGCAATTTCCCCAAATAAATTGGGCATTAAACGCATAGACCAACTGGTGCGGTGCGTCGTGTCTACCACCGCCCGTTGTAGCACTTCAATGTCTAGTGTGCGACAGAGTTTCTCAAAATCACGCAGGGTGCATAAGTGAATATTTTCGGTGTTATACCATTCACTGGGCAAGGCGCGGGAAGATGGCATAACACCCCCAAAAAATAATGAAAAACGCGCCCGCCAGTGCCCAAAATTGGGAAAAGTCACAATCCCTTCGCGTCCAACGCGCAACATTTCTATCAACAACAAATCGGGATGGTGGATAGTTTGTAGGGCTTGTGTCATGATTACGTAATCAAAACTGTCGTCGGAAAAATCGGATAGCCCTTTGTTTAAGTCAGTGTGAATGACATTGACACCCGCTTTGATACAGAGTGCAATATTGTCATCGTCAATTTCTAAACCGTATCCGGTGACTTGGCAAGTCTCGCGCAAATGCGCCAGCAATGTCCCATCACCACACCCTAAGTCTAGTGCATGTGAGTTGAAAGCAATCCATTCGCTAATCAGTGCTAAATCAGTACGCAAGTCCATGATTGTTCACTCCGGTATCTCAATTTGCTGCATATACGTTTTAAAAATCTGTATATAGTGAGGAATCGGCATTAAAAATGCGTCATGGCCTTCGTGTGCTTTGATTTCGGCATAACTCACTTCTTTTTTGTTATATAACAAGGCCTTAACAATTTCGCGTGAACGGGCCGGCGAAAATCGCCAATCGCTGGTAAATGAAATCACTAAAAATTTGGCGAGTACCTTTGTTAACGCGGCCGAAAGTTTGTTGTCATGCTCACTGGCAGGATCAAAATAATCCAAGGCTTTTGTCATTAGCAAATAGGTGTTAGCATCAAAGCGATCCACAAATGAGCTGCCTTGATGACGCAAATAGCTTTCAACTTGAAATTCAACATCAAAGCCAAAATTGATTTGATCTTCGCGCAATTCTCGCCCAAATTTTTTACGCATGGCGACATCCGATAAGTAGGTGATGTGCCCCAGCATTCGCGCCAGCATTAAACCTCGACGGGGGATAGCATCGTGTTGATAATAGTGGCCGGCATGAAATTCTGGATCACTCAAAATGGCTTGACGAGCGACTTCGTTAAAGGCAATATTTTGTGCCGTTAATTTTGGTGCCGCTGCAATCACCACGCAATGACGCAAGTGTTTTGGATAGTCTATTGCCCATTGCAAGGCCTGCATTCCGCCTAAACTGCCGCCTATCACGGAGCCAAACGCGCTTGACTTTTTACCCAGTCTCGCACGGTAACGATAGGAAAATCGGGGCCATAAGGTTTGCCGGTATCTGGATGGGTGGTGTTGGGGCCGGTTGAACCTTTGCAGCCGCCAAAATTATTTAAGGACACCACAAAAAAACGATTAGTATCAATAGGTTTACCGGGCCCAATGCATGTCTCCCACCAGCCGGGTTTTTTATCTTGCATACTATAATAGCCGGCCGCATGATGATCGCTACTTAATGCATGGCAAATCAGTACCGCATTAGTATGGCTTTTGTTTAATGTCCCATAAGTTTCATATACCAGTTCATAACTTGGTAAAGTGCGTCCACAATCTAAGGACAGTGGTGTTGAGTTAACAATAGCACTCCTAAGAGTGGGTGAATCTACCAAAGGCTACCGAAAATGAGAGATAGCCGCTTTATACAATCTGAATTCGCTTGGGGAAAAGCAAATTTCATGATTGTAAGTCTCAGGTTTTACCAGTACGACATTAAGTACTGAACCAGATACCTGCCGCTTTCTAACAAGGAAAATGATAAAAAAAACTCTCATCAAAGTCAATCATTTTTTCCAGCAGTGGCATCAGAATTGGTACTCTTCGTTACGGTTTGTTAATAAATTGGGTACTATGCATAAACCCTAACGTACAGCATAAGAAAACTGAAAACTGAAAACTGAAAACTGAAAACTGAAAAATGGCGAAGTTATAAAAATAATTATAATCTATGAATTATAATAGACGGTGCCCATTCAGAATGAACCATTCACAGCATAAGAAAATGCGAATGGTGAATCTATAATAAAATAATAGTGAAAATCAATGAATTATAATAGAATTATCTAATAAAGACGATGCCCATTCAGCAATGTAATCGGCCATTTCCATTTTCATAAAGTTTTGCAAGACGCTTATTATAAAAGAATCGCGTTAAAATAGACAATAGGTCATTATCAGCCCTGCCCCTTTCCCAGAGGGAGAGGGTGAGGGCTTGGGGTGGTGAAAATTGTTAATTGTGACGTAAACGACGTAAACGAATTGTTAATGAAAAGCTAATCAATAAGTTATTGTTTTTCATAAGATGAACAAAAACGGGATCAACTTTTGACTTAAAAAAGAAAGCTTATGTAACAATTAATTATTATTTTCTCTCCGACAATGTCGGGTGGATATTGCGTGGCTTTCCAGCCTACAAGTAAGATGATGGTAAAATTTATGACAAACCGAGAAATCAAAATCAGTCAATTTTTAAGCTACGTGCTGCGACATAAACCAGAATCGATTAGTTTAACATTGGATAAAAATGGCTGGGCTCGTGTTGCTGACATTTTGGAAAACCCAAAATGCCGTTTCAGTTTTGAAGAGTTAAAACAAATTGTTGAAAACAATGATAAACAACGATTTTCGTTTAATGACGACTTGACTCTGATAAAGGCCAATCAAGGCCATTCTGTCAAAGTGGAATTAGACTTATCTGAAGTCATCCCGCCCGACACTTTATATCATGGCACCGCCAAACATTTTTTAAAGGCGATTCAACAGAAAGGATTACTCAAAGGCAAACGCCATCACGTCCATTTGTCAAAAGATATTCAAAGCGCTTCAAACGTCGGCAAAAGACATGGAAAATTAGTCCTGCTTGCGGTCGATTCAAAAAAAATGCACGAAGACGGCCATAAATTTTACCTTTCCGATAATCACATCTATTTAGTTGATTACGTGCCAGCAAATTATTTGACCGTCATAAGTGCCATCGCTCCTAAAAACGGTATTTGAACTTGCTCTGATTGGCCTAAAAATCCCATAACCTGAATTTCAACTAAAAATTGCTATTAGATAATTTCAGACAATTACCATTATACGGAACTTAACGAAAAATCCGTGAAAATAACCTCAAACCCAGCTTATAAAATTCCTAGTAAAATTATCCACTTATAATCAATCTCTTTTCAGGTTTCATATTTCATTTTTCATTAGTATAGACTGTGAATCTCTTCATTTTTCATTTTTCATTTTTCATTTTTCATTAATATAAACTGCCTTCCTTCGGGAAGGCACGCACGGTTTGTTGAAAATGAGTAGAAAGGAATACATTTTATGAAATCAATGATATTACGTTATTTACACGCCTACCTCATTGGCGGATTAGGAACCGTGTTTGCCCTAAGTATGGCATCGGTGTCTGCCGAAGACTTACATATCGCGGTAGCGGCCAATTTCACTAAGCCGATAAAGCAACTCAAACAAGTGTTTGAAGGAAATTCTAAGCATCGTGTTATCATCAGCTTTGGCGCGACGGGGCAACTGTATACACAAATTAAACATGGTGCGCCTTTTGACTTGTTTTTAGCGGCCGATATGAAACGCCCCAAAATGCTCGTTGACGATGGCATGGCGGTAGCCGAGAGTTTATTGACTTATGCTGTCGGTAAATTAGTGTTATGGAGTCCGCAGGCGCTTGATTTACAAGCTAATGTCCTTCGTTTAGGCAAATTTAATCATCTTGCCATCGCCCATCCCAAAATGGCCCCTTATGGCACGGCTGCAAAACAGGTGTTAGAAAAATTGGAGCTATGGCAAACGCTCCAAGGTAAAATTGTGCGAGGTAATAATGTCAGTCAAGCTTATCAATTTACGGCGACGGGCAATGCGGAACTGGGATTTATTGCCCTTTCCCAATACAAGGCTATTCAGGGAAATTCACGCGGCTCGCACTGGATCGTTCCTGAACAAATGTATGATCCCATTCAACAAGGCGCGGTATTGCTAAAAAAAGGCCAAAACAATCCACTGGCTAAAGCATTTCTGGCATTTTTGAAAAGCCCGTTAGCACGGCAAATGATTGAAGAATTGGGTTATGTTGAGCCAAACCTTAGTTAAAACGGTTTCATTTTTCAGTTTTCATTCGTATAAATGTTTGATATTCCTATTAATTGGTCAGCCGTTTGGATTACGCTACGTTTAGCCACCATCACAACGCTTGTATTATTACTACTGAGTACGCCGTTAGCGTGGTGGTTAGCGCATACCAAATGTTGGTGTAAAAGTACCATTGAAGCAGTCGTTTCCTTGCCCTTGGTACTACCGCCCACGGTATTAGGTTTTTATTTATTGATCACATTAAGCCCAAATGGCCCCATTGGCAATTTATGGCAATCACTCACGGGTGGACATCTCGCTTTTACTTTTAGCGGATTGGTTATAGGTTCAGTGATTTTTTCTCTACCTTTTGCCGTGCATCCGTTGCAAAATGCGTTTGTTGCCATGGGACAACGGCCCCTGGAAGTGGCCGCAACGTTGCGAGCCAGTCCCTTAGATCGTTTTTTTACCGTTGCGGTGCCGTTAGCGCGTCCCGGTTTTTTGACGGCAGCTACCCTGAGTTTTGCACATACGGTGGGAGAATTTGGCCTGGTGTTGATGATAGGCGGTAGCATACCTGGCAAAACGCAAGTGCTATCTATTGCTATTTATGAGCATGTCGAAATGGTAGAATTTCAACAAGCGCATATTCTCTCTGGTGGCATGTTATTGTTTTCATTTATCATTTTAGTCACTCTTTATAGCATTAATAAACGTCTTTACTAATTCTGGCACTGGGGTTGTTAAGTGGAAAAGGGCAACCACAAGAGATTGCCCCTACATGTTATTAATTGATTTGAATCAATCCCATTTAACGCCCCCAGTAGCCTAATTCTACTTTGTCATATTTAATATAACTCATTGATTTCAAAAGAATGGCCCCAAGAAGCCCTCTCCATAAATCAATAATTTCGCTGTAATGTGACAAAGTAGAACTAAAGACTTGGTTTTTGAGTCCAGGGGCGTTTGCCCCTGGCTATATTAATATCGCCCCGTTGGGGCTTTCCTGGGGCTAAGCCCTGGTAGTCTAAGAACGATCTGATAACAGATCAGTGATAACTGATAACTGATCACTGAAAACCTATGCAAGAATTACACGGACGCTTTCAATTACAAGCGGACGATTTTAGCCTAGATGTCGATTTTCACACGCCAGGGCGCGGAGTGACGGCCGTTTTTGGATCGTCTGGTTCTGGCAAAACAACCCTATTACGTTGTGTCGCTGGTTTGGAACGTGCGCCACAAGGATTTTTACAAGTTAATGGCAATTGTTGGCAAGACGAATCACGCGGTTTTTTTCGGCCCACCCATCAACGCCCTTTAGGCTATGTGTTTCAAGAAGCCAGCTTATTTGCCCATTTGTCAGTGCGAAAAAATCTTGAATATGGCCAACGTCGCACGCCGCCTTCGCGCCGTAAAGTTGCCTTTGATGAGGCCGTCGAATTACTTGGCGTAGCCCCATTGCTGGCACGTAACCCTAAACATTTATCCGGCGGCGAGCGACAACGAGTGGCTATTGCCCGCGCCCTACTCACCAGTCCTAAATTATTATTAATGGATGAACCGTTAGCCGCCCTTGATGCTAACAGTAAGGCTGAGATTTTGCCTTATTTAGAAAAGTTGCACGAAGAGTTATCCATTCCCGTTTTATACGTCAGTCATGCCATAGCAGAAGTGATGCACTTAGCCGATAATATCCTCGTCATTGAAAAAGGCAAACTGATTGGTAGCGGCGCATTGTTAGAAGTGTTGACACGGTTAGATTTGCCGCTGTCGCACGCTTATGAGGCAGGTGTGGTTATAGAAGCGAAAGTGGTTGAACATGATGAAGAATTTCATCTCACCTATTTAGATTTCAGTGGTGGGCGGTTAAGTTTGCGCCGTGAAGATTTGCCGTTAGGGCATACGGTGCGCGTCGTTTTAAATGCACGGGATATCAGTTTAGCCCTAGACAATGAAGTCCATTCGAGTATTCTCAATATTTTTCAGGCTACCCTATTAGAAATGGCGGAAGAATCGCCTGGGCAATTGATGGTTAAATTGGATGTGGGCGGCGCGTTATTGTTAGTACGGATTACTAAAAAATCGGGCGTGTTGTTGAATTTACAGGTGGGGATGAAGGTTTATGCCAGAGTTAAGAGTGTAGCGTTGCTTTAACTTCAGTGTTCAGTGTTCAGTGATCACTGTTCAAAAAGGACGTGTTCTTTAGGATCGAAGAAAAATTAATGTTCAGTGCCCTTCAGGGTACTTTAGCTATTAGACAATTGTTCAGGCTAAAGTTTCGCGGAGCGAAACTTTAGCCTGAATAGCTATTGGCGGTGCTGATCCTTACCAAAAGAGTGAACGGTTGCGTTATACTGAGCATCGCCATAAACGGAGCTTTTTTGTCATTTCTCGGCTCTGAGAAATTTGTCATTTCTCGGTTATGAGAAAGCTTACGGGTGAAAGATTTCTCAAGTTCAAGTTCCCTCCGCTCAAAGGGATCAAAGGGACTCGAACCGAAAATCAACGGAGTTAAATGACAAAAGCGCAATTTGTGTGCTAAGGTTCCGAACATTTGAACTCAGACACCTTAATAACCCACGCTTTTTCTCCTTCTAAGTCCATTTGCTTTAAAGTGCCCTTCACCTCAATTTTTTCCGGGCATTGAACCTCGTCGTTGGTATGTAAAATGATCGGAGTTTCGTCGTCCAATTCCATATAATCCTGCAACCCTTCGCCACCTGTGAAACCGGGATCTGCAAACATGAAATATTCTGGCACATCAAACATCCCTAAACGAAATCCAGATGTTTTCACATTTTGGTCTTTGCAACTATCCAATGAAGCAGCATCAGTTACGGCGCATTCACCCGCAAAGACGGGCGTTGTTCCAATACTGCACAATCCCCATAATCCAAGTAGTCCAAACGCTAATTTCTGAGTTAAAGTGAGAGAGTTCATGTGGTTTAATTCTCCTTAATAAATACGATGTTTTTCCAATTTCTACACGCTCGACTATACTAATGAAAAATGAAAAATGATTAAATTAATGATAAGTAGATAATTTTGCTAGGTATTTTCTTACAAGTTCCTGTTTCATTTTCACGAATTTTAAGTACGTTCCGTATACAATAAGCCGTTTACCATTATCTTGATGTCAACTAGAAACGAGCAGTTTAGCAAATACTCTTTAGATTATAGTCTATCACACTCACAACAAGTGAACATTGGCTTTTTGTTTTGTCGATAAAAGGGGCATATTAATGCGCCTTTTGTGCGTAGCATAAAAAAAATTCGTAGGGATTTGGCGGCCGGTTTACAAGGGTAAACCACGCACTAAACGAGAAGGATGACCAGTCAATCCCGCCATTTGGCGCAAGAATTGTTTTTTCAATGGGAGCAGCGCGTCAGTGACTAATAGGCCGAAATTACGCGCAACTACCAACGGCCCAAAAGTATTGCAAAACACTTGCACCAGTTTATGGGTTAAGGCAATCGCACGTTGTTGATCGGGCAGTTGCCACGCCGTATAACGTTGTAAAGTCGCCTCACTACCCACATCTTCCCCCGCCTTCACACTCTCCATCACCGATTCTGCCAAACTGGCAACATCGCGCAAGCCAAGATTTAAGCCTTGTCCAGCAACCGGGTGTAAAGTATGCGCGGCATTACCAATGACGACCGCACGAGGGCGCGTGTGTTGTTGGACGCGAATTAAGCGCAATGGATATGCATGACGTTGTCCAACTTGGATAAAGCGGCCTAATCGCCACCCAAATTGTTGTTGTAGCGCGTTTAAAAAAGACTGATCATCAAGCGCCATCACTTCATCCGTATTATCACGGACACATGTCCACACTAAAGAGCAATCATTTTTATATCGGGGCAGCAGTGCCAAAGGCCCCGACGGGGTAAAACGTTCATAAGCAGTGTTTTTGTGTGGATACTCTAGCGTTACATTGGCAATGACAGCGGTTTGCCCATAATCCGTCTCTAAGGCCGTGAGGCCTAACAGTTGGCGAACTTTAGAATGTCCGCCATCGGCCGCGACTAATAGGCGGGTTTTTAGCGTATGTAGCTGATTATCAAGCTTTATTTGCACTTCAACCGCTTGTTCCAGGTTGATGAGTTGTACCAATTGCGCGGGCGCAAAAATGTCGATAGAGGACGGTGCAAGCGTTTCTTGAAACGTTTGGCCTAAATGACGGGCACTGACGACATAACCCAAGGCCGGGGCCCCTAAAACATGACTATTTAAACGAGTGAAGCCAAAATGTCCTTGATCAGAGACGTGAATGTGCTTGATGGCAGTGGCCTCTGGCGCAATTTTGTCCCATACCCCTATACCGCTAAAAATTCGGTGTGAGGCATAGTTCAACGCAATGATGCGGTCATCATAACTGGGTGGACGGCTATCGGTAAACCAAGGCGCGGCTTCAATGATTGCGATTTTTAGCGAAGATGTACGCAAGGCACAAGCAAGACTGGCACCGACTAAACCGCCGCCTACAATGATAATATCGTAAATCTGTTTTTCTGCCATTCTTTTGAAAAATGAAACATGAAAATTGAAAAATGAAAATTGAAACATGAAACATGAAACATGAAACATGAAACCAGAAACCAGAAACCAGGGGCGTATATTAATGTCGCCCAAAGCCTGGGGCGGTGCCCCATTTTAGATTAATATCGCCCAAAGCCTGGGGCGGTGCCCCTTTTTAGATTAATGTCGTACCAAAGCCTGGGGCGTTGCCCCAGGCTATATTAATGTCGCCCCGTTGGGGCTTGCCAAGGGCGGTGCCCCTTTTTAGATTAATGTCGCCCCGTTGGGGCTGACTTTAAAACTATTAGCCCTGAAGGGGCGTATTATTAAAGCCAGGGGCAACGCCCCTGGAAACAACGCCCCTGGAAACAACGCCCCTAGAAACAACGCCCCTAGAAACAACGCCCCTGGAAACAACGCCCCTAGAAACTTACCAGTCTAAAAAGTTTTTCAACAAAGTTAAACCGGCGTGTTGGCTTTTTTCCGGGTGAAATTGCACGGCGAATACATTGTCTCGCGCTATCGCAGAAGTAAAATGAATGCCTCCATAAGGCGTAGTTCCCGCCACAACAGTTTTATCGACTGGATCAACGTAGTAACTGTGTACAAAATAAAAACGACTCAAGTCTGGTATATCCGCCCATAAAGGGTGCGACTGCTGCGTGTGTTGGACTTGATTCCAGCCCATGTGGGGAATTTTAACGCGTTCGCCGCAGTCTGGATCGATGAGCGGTTCAGCAAAACGACGCACTGTTCCAGCAATCCAATCAAAGCCGGTGGTTCCACCACTTTCTTCGCTGCTAGTCAACAACGTTTGCAAGCCGAGACAGATGCCTAAAAAGGGTTTGTTGTCAATGGTTTGTCTAATGACATCGGCTACGCCCGTTTGTTTAAGCAAAGTCATACAGTTGCCTATCGCGCCTTGCCCCGGAAAGACGACTTTGTCGGCATGGAGTATCACATCAGCTTTGTCGCTGACTTTAACGCGCCAATCGTTGCCGGCAACGTGTTCCAAAGCTTTACTCACGGAGCGTAGATTGCTCATGCCATAGTCAATTATGGTGACAGTTTTCATTACAAACTTCCTTGCTTATGATTTATTAGCCCTGAAGGGGCGTATTATTAAAGCCTGGGGCAACGCCCCAGGGGCAACGCCCCTGGAGGTTAAAATGACAAACCTACTTCAACCCAAAGGCGCAAAATGGGGCCATACTTTGATTTGAAAACATCCAAATTACTTTATGGCCCTCAAACTCGGCTAAATAACCATACAAAAAAAATGGGTAAAAAGCGCCAACTTAGCGCCTTTTGAATGCGGCATAATTACGCTTTGCGGCTAATTGACCTTTTATGACAGACACTATCGTTTTTCAGAAAAATCACCAAAGTATTTATCTGAAATACTATAGTAATGCGAATTAAGGGTTTAATTTAATCTTCTGAAATCAATGACTTATAAAAACGCATTGATTGAAAGTGATTTTATAAGTCTTTTTTAGGCTAAAGTTTTGCGGAGCAAAACTTTAGCCTAAAATGTTCATTCTTCATTTTTCATTTTTCATTCTTAATTCGCATTAGTACCCTTTGTGGGGTGAGAGAAACCAAGGCTCTATTTAAACCTTGGTTTCTTGTTCATACCTCATTTTTCATCTCTTGAATCTTCCTCACGCTCACGATAGCGTTCAATTTCTTCAACAATCCAACCTCGGACTTTGGCTTCTTTTTTGGCAAACGCGGGGTTATCGACACCAAGCAGAAGTCTGTAGGCGGCTGAAAACGGCAAAATCGGTATGGAAATCAGTACCGCCGTGGCGGCAATCAAGCCGGCTATGATAAAAATAGCCTCATCGGTTGGTTGATCGGGTAAAGTTAACTTCAATAGGCTCAAAATGTTCGATTCTTGCAGAACCATCAAAAAATCCGGATAAAACGTATGAATATGGTAGGCTAATACAGCACTACCAAGTGCAATTGCCACCAGAAAAAAATCAGCGAACAAACGAATCAATAAAAATGCCAAATAAATGCCCGCGAATACCATGATAGCAACAACAATAGGTGATTCCACAATTAATACCTCTTTTTTATCAGTGATCAGTTATCAGTGATCAGTTATCAGTTATCAAAGACACAAAGATCACAGAGGTACACAGAGAGGCAGTTATCACTGAAAACTGATCACTGTTCACTGAAAAACTGATCACTGAAAACTGATTACGTCGTTAATTTTCGATAAATGTCTGAGACTTTTAACGGTAATTGTTGCACTTTATTAATTACCGTGTAATTCACCGCGCCATACATTCTAGGCAAATACAATTTTGCTTCTGTATCAATAGTAATACAAAAAGGATGAATACCCTCGCGCTTGGCTTCTAGCAAAGCTTGACGAGTGTCTTCTATGCCGTAAGTGCCGCGATAGTTATCGCCCTCATCATTGGGTTTACCATCTGATAAGGTAATGAGTATTTTTATTTTTGCATCTATCCCTTTGAATATTCTAGTTAAATGGCGAATAGCCACGCCCATCCGAGTGTATTCTTGGGGCGCGATGCCACTGACACGTTGCCGCACAGTAATATTATAGGCTTCATCAAAACGTTTGATAGGGTAAATTTCGCAGCGTTTGCGCGTCATGCCTGAAAAGCCATAAATCGCATAACGATCTCCTAGTGTTTCTAACACTTCACATAATAATACCAAACTTTCGCGCTCAGCTTGATTAATCCAGCCTTTGGTGGAGCCGCTCATGTCTACCATAAACATAACGCCAATGTCACGCGCTATTTTGTGCGTTTTGGTAAATACGTGTTGGCTCATTTCTAAGCCGCTGTGAGCGTCGGCGTAGGCGGCAATCAGGGCATCGATATCGACATCTTCACCAAACGGTTGTTTTTTCAGACGCAAATTGCCACCGCGTAGGGCTTCAAAAGTGCGGCGCAAGGTTTTGAGTAAACCACGATAGCGTTGTAAAGTGTCTGTGACAAATTGTTCTGATTGTAACGGTACGTCAACTTCACGCAAAACACACCCGTTTTTATAGTAGCGTTGCCGCCGATAATCCCATTCTGGATATAAAAACACGTTTTCTTCAGAGGCTTGTGTCAGCATGGGCGCTTTGGATGTCGCTTTGGTGTCGTCTGTCGCCGCAAAGTCTTTTCCACTGCCCGGAGAAAGTAGGTAGTCTTCGGGAAGCTTGCCTAAGTCTTGCAAAATTGAATCCATCACCTTTTTCAGGTTTTCTGAGGCTGATATCGGTTGCCCGTCGAGGGTGAGTATTGGATTCGTTCGCTCCGAATGTGTAATGTCGGGCATTTGCTCTACACTGAAACGGGAGGATTCAGCCGCGGCTTGGTTTTCTGATGATGATGATGCGTTTGTTCCTTGATGTGAGGAATTGGGCGCGTCAGGGATATTTTGAGAATCCGTTGGTGCTTGACTTTTTGAGGCTGTGGACGAATTTTTGTTTTGACAGAGTTGCGCTAATTCGGCTTGAAAAGCCTTTTTGTCTCGCGCCCGGCGCATTTCCATTATCGGCTCAACTTGTTCTGGCACTAATATGCCTTGATAACACACCGGGGTGGGTACTTTCCAAGTATAGACGGTTTCTAGTAATTCGTAACTATCATCGACAGTGGCAGTTGGCAGCGCGAGGCGGTGGGCGATTTTTTCCCATCCCATCGGTATTCGTTGTTCGTTAAACAGTGTTAACAAATGTCCCATATCACGAAACATGCCCGGTAATTCACGGGCAATGCAAGCATCTAAACGTAAACGCTCTAGGGTATGAAATAAGCGAATGGCTTTGTCTCGATGGCTCAAGTGTGCTGTCGCGGCGGAGAAACGTCGTCGCCAAGTACCAAACCCTGTTTGTGCCCATAAATGGACTGCCATGGCTTTATATAAAAAGAAATTGTTGTCACGTTTGACGAAGCGGTTTAGGGTGGCGGGTAAAAATAGCGTTTGAGTATCGGTAAACGTGACTTCGCTATTGACTAATTTTAGTCGTCGTCCATCTAATCCGGTTAGAAAAGTTTGCAACACGTTTTGAATGTCTTCTAAAGCCAAGCCTGCATTTTTTCGTTGGTATGTGATGGCATAACTTTCTACCGTCTGAAGGTGGGTTATTGCCGCTTGTAAGCCATTTTTGTCATAGACTTCCAACGTATCTGTTACCCAGTCTTCAAGGCCATTTTCACATATTAATGCCAGGGCTTTTGGCGCAAAAGTGGTGAATTGGTAGGCCATTTCCACATTTTCACGAATGAGCGTTTTAACCCATTCGACTACCCATTCTTGTTGTTGACGAGTGCAGCGTGCCAGTGCCACAGCCGGTGCAGTGGTGGTGCGGCGTTCTGACAAAATAAGGCTGAGAAGATCGTCCAGAGATTCTTGTATTTGTTCAGCTGTTAAAGGATTATGTTTACCGTGCATGTGTGAATATTTATGTTAGTATAACTATTTAGCTGAGTATAACTCATTAACTGAGTACAACGAATTGCGCTAAGTACAACGAATTGCGCGGATAAGCGAATTTAATTGAGTACAACGAATTGCGCGGATAAGCGAATTTAACTAACTGAGTACAACGAATTGCGCGGATAAGCGAATTGTTGTACTAAATAGATTGTACTTTCCGTCGTTGATTAAATCCGTTTACTGTGAAAATACCCATAATATATAGTACAACGGATACGCGAAATAAACGGATAGTACAACGGATACGCGTTCCGGAACGGATAAAAAGCAATACCGCTCGGAATCAATTTTGCCGAAAGTGGCAAGTTGTATGACAGATAATAAATCTAGGAAAGCCTTATCCGGGAATGAAGCGTATCCGTTGTACTATCTTAAAAGGCCGGTTATTTAACTGATTGATTGTAGGGCCTTTCTCGGCCGTTTGTTAAACATTCAACCCCTTTGGGGTTGGTGCGTTGGGGCACATTTTCCACAGGTTGCACCTGTGGCTATTCATATTCAGGCTAAAGTTTCGCTCCGCGAAACTTTAGCCTGAAAACCCCTTTGGGGTTGGTACTTTACAATATATAGATTAGTAAATGAAATTCGTTTATCCGCGTAATTCGCTGTACTCAGTCACAGTCAAATTCGCTTATCCGCGTAATTCGCTGTACTCAGTCACAGTCAAATTCGCTTATCGGCCCGTAATTCGCTGTACTCAGTCACAGTTAAATTCGCTTATCCGCGCAATTCGCTGTACTCAGTCACAGTCAAATTCGTTTATCGGCCCGTAATTCGCTGTACTAAATCGTCCAAACCTGAAGGTTTGGACTCCAACTCCAAACTTGTTATTATAGTCCAGCTTTTCAACACTCATTTTCTGTTAGCCTAATAATCTATGACTGATAACCAATCCATCAATCCAAACCGTAATTTGGATTACCAATTTTACTTTTTGTTTCGGACTCATTTGTGGAAAGAAGAGCAGTATATACGAGAGCCTTTTGACAGATTTGGCGATCTTGACGATATTGGTATCCAAATCGATACCGATAAACGCTTGTTTCGTCCAGAAACACCCACTCAAAGGCCGCTGGATGATTGGCAAGCGTATTTGAAAATCGCGTGGGAAGGTATCCTGCAAGAATACTGTGAGGCCTTCAATCCCGAAGCGCCTGACGAAGCCAAGGATACGGCGCGACATTTTTGTCAGGATAATTTATTGGGGGTGGCTTTGTTAATCATGGATGAGGCTGTGGATGGGCATGAAGTCACACTGGATTTGTGCGATTCGCATGATCAACTCTTAGGTGATGCCGGGTTTAGTTATGATAAAAATGTGCTACTCACCATTCAGGATAAATCGGGCAATATGCCACAACCTGCAACACTTCATGCGTTTATACCGTCTGTCAATAAACGGCTTAAAACCGATAATTGGGCCTTGGGTTTGGATAAGGAACAGCCTTATCTGAAAAAAATGCCGGCCGCCGAGACTCAAAATGAGCTCGCCGCTAACGCTCAGAATTATCCGGTTTTTGTGGTGTATGGATTGGCGCATGGCGATGCGCTCACGGCCCTAGAGCAAGCACAAAATTGGCCGGTGCAGTTACAAACTATCTTGCTGACTGAAGTTGGCGAAGGGCCTCTCAAAAGAACGGCTATTTTAAATAGTATTTTAGCGCGTTTGCTTATCAGTGAGGCGGTGTTTGAAACTCAAGACTGGGAAGCGCGTCGGTTGCGCTTTTATTTACAGCAACAAACCAGTTATTATTTTGCCCTCTCTTCTAAAACCCTTCGGCAAACGCCTAACCGTGTTCTTGAAGAAGAATTACGGAAAATGGTTGGTGGTGCAAACCGAAGCTTATACTTTGGGCCGTCTTAGCCAAGCGATTAAAACGTTGGAAATCAATCAAGACAATTTTGAATGGCGGCTCAATCATATGCAGTCTGAAGAGGCCGAGTGGCAGATTGATTGGCAAAGCACTGGCAAATATCCGCCATTGTTAGAGCCTTTGCATACCGGTATAGCGAACTTGAAAAATCATGTCGCGTATATCGAAGGTAAGTTGACTCATCTGAAGGGTGCCTGTACTCGTTGGCGTTCCCATATCAGTGAATCTCGTTATAATTGGTCAGAACATATGGGTTATCTCGGCCATATCATCATTCTTTTAGTCACATTGGCCGAAATGGGTAATGTGTTGAGTCAGGGAGCCGGCGAAGCCTCCAGCCACGGAACCGAAATCGTTAGTTTTTGGGCCAGTGTCTCAAATAATTTGGTGGCCTTTTTCAATCATCCACTCCCTTATGTTATCGTTATCGGCCTTTATCTTATCTTTGTGTTTCCGGTATTAATTAATAAACTTGTTAAATGGAGCAAGTATCAATTCCGCAAATTTGTTAAATGGTTCAAGTATCAATTCCGCAACTCTAGTTCACTGCGAGGAAAATAGCATGAGTGATTTACGCACTTACCTTAAAGAATATGTTGATACTATCAACAATATTTTGGACACCAACGAAAATGATCAAGCGATCATTGAGGCGGCTGAACGTGAATGGATACGGAAAGATCATCGGCGGTTAGTATTTACCGCCTCCAACGATTATCGTTTTCCGACACCACCTCCCAAGAAAGCTGGTGGCAGTGATATTCATTCGCCCAATGAATTGCCTCCGCAAACTTCGCCACCGGTAAATAACTAAAATTGACCGAGTACAACGAATTGCGCGGATAAGCGAATTTAACTAACTGAGTACAACGAATTAGGTAAGGTAAGTACAACGGATTACGGGCCGATAAACGGATTTAACTAACTGAGTACAACGAATTACGCGGATAAACGAATTAGGCAGTTGTCTAATAGCTTAAGTACCCTAAAGGGCACTGGAATTCAGTCGGCTTTCTCGGCCGTTTCTTAAAAAGGCCGGTGATTTAACTGATTGATTGTAGGGCTTATTATGTTAAGTACAGCGAATTTAGAAATTAACGACTTAAAATGATTGATTGTAGGGCCTTTATCGGCCGTTTCTTAAGGGCCGGTTATTTAACTGATTGATTGTAGGGCCTTATTATGTTAAGTACAACGAATTTATAAATTAACGACTTAAATTCGTTGTACTCAGTCACAGACAAATTCGCTTATCCGCGTAATTCGTTGTACTCAGTCACAGACAAATTCGCTTATCCGCGTAATTCGTTGTACTCAGTCACAGACAAATTCGTTTATCCGCGCAATTCGTTGTACTCAGTCACAGACAAATTCGTTTATCCGCGCAATTCGTTGTACTCAGTCACACTCAAATTCGTTTATCGGCCCGTAATTCCTTGTACTCGGTCACAGTCAAATTCGTTTATCGGCCCGTAATCCGTTGTACTCAGTCACAGTCAAATTCGTTTATCGGCCCGTAATCCGTTGTACTCAGTCACAGTCAAATTCGCTTATCCGCGTAATTCCTTGTACTCAGTCACAGTCAAATTCGCTTATCCGCGCAATCCGTTGTACTCAATTCGTCAACACTTGCCCAACACAGTAAACCCGGCCCAATCTTCCAATTCGTCAAACAGCAAGCTTTCTGGGGTTTCGGCGGAATCTAAGACTTTTTGTGCCGCACTTGTGCAAGGTTCTTGACTGTCATCCTTATCAAGTCCATCCAAGCCCAATTCGGTTGCCAAGTCTTTCAAATCCTTGGCAGTCATCTGTCGCAATTGTCGCCGTGCCTGTGCTACGACTTGATGCCAACGCATCTGCTTATTTTTATCGGCGATTGTGTAAAAATAGTAGCTAAAACACAAGGCTGCTAAGCCTTTGCAAGGCCATAATGTGCCAACAACGGTTTTAGCGCCAGCGGCGGCTAAACTCGGCCCGATGCCTATCGGTGTTAGTAAGCCTTCGGTATCTTGTCCATTCAAATTCGATTCACAGGCCGATAATACCACTAAGTCGGCTGAAACTCGGATGGCACCGGTCATCCATAACGGCAAAATAACGCCTTTCTGATTTTCTAATGTTAAATAACTTGCGGTTGGTTCGGCACGAATAAATTCGCCATGCGTGACTAAGTGGGCACGGTGACTTTTGTTGAGATGACGCAAGGCCTCAAAGACTGAAGCACCGGCATTATCCGTTGTGGTGTTTAACTGGGCCGCAACCCAGCGGGCTTCTTTTACCATACATTGCGTCTCGCCGCTGGGATCGCTAACCACCCATGAGACATCCTTGGTGTCTGAACTCCCTTCTTGAGACGGGCTTGGGGTGTGTTTTAACCAGTGCGCTACGCTGATTTCTCGCACTAATACCATTTCTAATTGCGGTAACGCTTCCCACGGCAGTTGCCCTAACGGTGCCGGAAAAATCACGGTGAGTTGGTTAAGGCCTTGTGCCCATGTACTTAATGTGTCTGCGAAGCGTGTCACTGGGTTTGAGTTTATCACGTTTTCCCAATTTTTTTGTAATGCGCCGCTCATACTGTTCGTACCTATGGCATTAACGCCGTCTATCCATACTGGTATTAGGTCTTTTGTCCACAAGTCTTGTTTGGCACAGTCTTCGGGTAAGTCTCGCAATGTTAAGTGGTGTTCGTCTAACCATAAGACGCGCAACTTATGTTGCAGCGGATCAAAAAACGGTTGGACTAGGGCACTGTTTTCTGAAGCTAATCGCGTTTGACAGGCTTCAATGGAAGGTGGTGTTGGTATGAGTTTGTCCAATCGTGCGAGCCAGGTTACTAACGGCGGCCAAGGTTGTTGGGGCGATGGGGGGCCTTGTGTTAGCATTTGTACGACTGAGTTTTTAAAGGCTTTCAGCAATTGTTCACCGGTTTCTTCGGCCCATTCGGTTCTGTTAATGCGTTTGGTTAAAGCCGTGAAAGCAATGCGTGAGCGTTCTAGGAGTTCCCAAATCTCAAGATGCCTGTCGGCCTCCCGAATGGGCATTTCGGTGAGTTTTTCTTTTAGTAATGTGTTTGCCCATCCATTCACCACGTCAGCCCAATTGGAATGCGGCCACTTTTCTGGGTAAACCTTTGCTATACATTCAAAGCGGCGTTTTAGCCGAGCAACGGCAGTGGGAAGACTGCGACAGTTAACCGATCCTTGTTTTTCTAACCAGTTGGCAATGGCGTTCTCCAATTCGGCTTGCCCACTACCACAAATAATGGCTTTGAGTGCTTGTTGTTTGGGCCCTTCTTCGATGGCACCTTCAGCCAGTACCACGTCAAAACGCTCTGATAAGTGTTGGTTTTCTAACGCGGTGATTATCTGTGCAAGTGGTTCGGCTTGTTGTTGGGCGGTTGTCCAAGCGGCCGCTAAATAATTCATGAAATTCATGATCGTGCTGGTATCGCCGTTTTGCCAGGCTTTCAGGGCGGCGCGCAAATCGGTTTGTTTTTGTTTAAGGATGGCTGGCGGAATAGATAACGCCTGACGCACACTGATTGGTTGCGTTTCCCACCAGTTTAGTAGTGATTCTTCATGAGTTGCCGTCCAGTCAAACAAGTGGCTATGCGTTAGTGCGTCATTTACATCATTAGGAGTGACGGAAAACGCCGTTTTCCAAACAGACTCCCTATCGCTTTGCGAGTCAAATCGCAGCGCGTCCGTTTTTGATACCGGCCTATTCTTTCTGGGGTTAGGGCTTTGTAGTGCGTGTTGTATTTCAGTAGAATTCATAAACACGGCCCCCAATACAATCGCGGCCGCAGCCGTTAATTTTTCTAACGCGGTGATTATCTGTGCCAGTGGTTTGGCTTGTTGTTGGGCGGTTGTCCAAGCGGCTTGCAAATAATTCATGATTGGGCGGGTATCGCCGTTTTGCCAAGCTTTCAGGGCTTCGCGCAAATCGGTTTGTTCTTGTTCAAGGATGGCTTGCGGAATAGATAACGCCTGACGCACACTGATTGGTTGCGTTTCCCACCAGTTTAAGAGTGATTCTTCGTTAGTTGCCGCCCAGTTAAACAATTGGCGATGAGTTAGTGCGTCGTTCACCAACTCTTTAGCGTCTTCAGCGTTTTTAACTGTTGTTTTTTGCGGCGCGGATTCATCTACTGATTGGGAATGTTTGCCCGAACGCTCTGCGTCTGATAACAAACCTAAACGCTCTCCCAACCCAAAAACCTGAGTTTCTTTCTCCTTGCCGGTTGCTTTGTGTAGGCTGTCATTAATAAACACGGCCCCCAACACAATCGCGGCCGTATCCATTAAGCCGTCAGGCAACGGCGCTAATTTCAGTAGAACCGCTTTAAGCCAATTCTCCTGTGCTTGTTGCGCGTCATGGAGGGTTTTCCACCACCGCCATTGCATTTTGAGTTTGTCGTCTGTTTTGAGTAATTGGTCACAGTGTTGTAATAAGTCCCGTAGGTGTTGGACGGAATTATTATAAAACAATAACTTATACCAAGGCAGGGCCTCTAATTGGGACTGACACTCTGGAAGATTAGGCGCATCTAGGATTAACGGTAACGGTGTGTTTGGCAAGCGCGTTTGCCACTGAGATTGCAACGTGTTAAGCAACGATTCGAGTGGTTTACCAATCTGTTGTTGCCAGTTGGTGCAATGGGTTGGATTATCGGCCAAGGCTAAATGCAGGTAGGCTTGATCTAAGCCTTGTTTATCGGTGAGTTCGTCTAAGACATAGAGGCCTTCACTTAAACGCAGCAAGATAGCGGTTGGACTAACTCCTTCCCGCCTGATATGACGATGGGCTTTATTTGGATCATGCCATTGGGTGAGCAACTGATCTAGAAAGCCTTGGAAATAGGTGGTGAGATGGGCCGGAAAGACGATGTGGGAAAGATCGATGTTCTGGTTAGCCAATACCGTTTGCCATTCTTGGGGTGCCGACTGGCTTGCCACTTGCCACAGTAGATAACCGGTTAAAGGCAGATAAGGTAAACCAGCAGCAATCTGGCCGTTGTTTTCTAAAGTGGCAAGGCGATTATCGTACAGTTTAAGCACCTGCTCACGCACACCACTTGTGGTTTCGCCGTCGCTGAGAAAAGCCTCGGCGTGTTTAAGGCCGCGTTGGTAAGTGTCAAGTTCTTCGTCGGGTTGGCCCAGTTGTCCCAGCGTCCCCCCCCCCGCGTTGACGTCAATGCCATTAAGTTAAGGAACTATTTGATGAAAGCTATCTTTTTATTAAAAAGCGAGCCGTCGTGCCATGTTTTTATATAGGGGGTGGGGTTCGAAGTCATTGTTTTTATTGAAAGTAAAAAATCGGGTACCCCACCCTAACACACACAAAAAATGATTAAAAATCAATCTGTTATATCTTAACTTAATGGCATTGCCGCGTTGACGTACAGTTGAAGCACCTGCTCACGCACACCACTTGTGGTTTCGCCGTCGCTCAGAAAAGCCTCGGCGTGTTTAAGGCCGCGTTGGGCAGTTTCAACTGCTTTATCTACTTGTCCCAGTTGTTCCAGCGTTCCCACCGCGTTGACGTACAGTTGAAGCACCTGCTCACGCACACCACTTGTGGTTTCGCCGTCGCTCAGAAAAGCCTCGGCGTGTTTAAGGCCGCGTTGGTAAGTGTCAAGTTCTTCGTTGGGTTGGCCCAGTTGTC
>NBMI01000309.1 GCA_002085445.1 Candidatus Parabeggiatoa sp. nov. 2 | reverse complement strand
TAGTCAGCTTTGCCTTGTTCGCCTAAACCGAAGTGCAAACGGCGTGGGAACGAGCCAAGGTAACCAGATGAAGCGGTCACACTGGCAACTTGTAGCCGTTGGCCTGTTTTGACTTCCACGAAGAGACCATCAGCTTTGGGTTCTATCCATACCTTTTCTTTTCCAGCTTGGGTGGGAATCACCTCAAGCCAGTGCCGATTTTCAGGGACGGTGGTGTGCCAGACTTCCGGTGCTGCACCAATCCGGGTGACAATCAGTTCAAGCGAACCATCCCGGTCAATATCCACCGCCACTGCACCTCTGGAGTCTGGCGCACTGCGATCTTCCCCGAAAGCCACCGGTGACTCGAAGTGGCCGGTGCCCTTGTTCATCATGATTTGATGTTTTATTTTTCCATTAATCGCGGCACTGAGCAGTATTAGATCCAAATCGCCGTCGATATCAATGTCACCGAACAGGCCCCCAGACGCGCCTTCTAAACGCCAAGTGTTTGATTTAAAAGCAGAATCTTCTACAAAATCGCCCCGTGCTATTTGTAGAAAAAGGCGCGGTGGTTCAGGCCCTCGCAACAAAAGAATGTCTTGCCGACCATTCATATCCACATCACCGAGTAACGCGCCCAAACCGGGGCCCGTATCGGCGAGTTCAGGAAACCACGAAGTTGCTTCGGTGTATTGTCCAGCCCGATCATTCAGGAATAGCCGATTAGCTGAACCATGATTGATGAGGTAAAGATCGGTATCCCGATCATCGTCAATATCAAAGAAAAGGACTGCCATGCTGGCCGCATTTTCTCCGCTTATTCCGGATTTGGTGGCGACTTCGGTAAATGAGCCATTGCCGTTGTTCCGCCATAGGAAGTTTGGTGCGCCATTGGTTTCCGTCGTTAGTGAGGAGAAGTTGGTTACGTATAGATCAAGATCGCCGTCGTGATCTGCATCTGTCCACGCGGCACCGACACTGAGGAACGCGCCCCCTCCCGTACCACTCGTCGCGGTTACGTCGGTAAACTTAGCCTCCCCATCATTTCGATAAAGCCGGTTGGGGCCAACGCATGTGAGGTAAAGGTCTGGATCACCATCGCCATCGTAGTCGCCGAAAAAGGCACCAATGGCATTTTGAGCTGCTATGCCGGTGTTTTGTACCGGGATGCCGGGCCAGCCTGGGGTGCCGGGCGCGATCTGTGTCAGGCCAGAATTTTGGGCTATATTGGTATAGGCAGGTACGGTATGTGTTTCAAGGCTGCCTTCTGGTTCCCCGAAAGCGCGAACAACTTCCGCGTAGCGTCCCATTTCACCGTACTTCATGCCATAAGATATGCCAGAACCAGAAGGTGATTTGAGCGTCAGATGAGACTTTAACATTTGATAACGCTTTAACATTTCTTGCGCCCGTTGTTTTTCCCCAGCCCTCATCAATAATCTTTGTAGGTTTAATGCGGCTTTTTCATGATGAGATTTTTTAGCCAATGTTTTTTCAAAGTGGTGCCTAGCAGCTACCGGATCATTTTTCATGATAAGAAAACCGACTTGATAATGTGCGTCGGCATCTTCTGGATCGATTTTCAGTACCGTTTGGAACTCGGCTATTGCGTCCTCGAATAAACCAAGGTGCCGGAACAACATGCCGAGGGCGTAGTGGGCATAAGGGTTATCTGGCGTCCGTTCGATGACCCATTTGAGTTCTTCTTCAGCACGGAGAATGTCTTCATTCTTCTGTGTGTTCAGAAGGGCAATACCCAGATTCAGCCGCCCAGTAATCCAGTCGGGTGCTAGCCGAACAACTTCTTCAAATTGCTTGACGGCATCTACTGATTGATATTGTTCCATCAGGGCAACCCCTTTGTTGAAGGGGCCGATAATCTGATCGATGAGTTCAGAGGGTATCTCCTTTTGAGGCGGTTTTACTTCTGCAATTGGGGCTTCTCCCGAAGCGTCTGGATTGTCACGCCATCGTTCCAAAACAAATAGCGCGGCAAGCAAAAACGCGATAATCAAAATAATGGTGGTGGTTTTTTTTGACATTTATTTCAGTCTCCGGCATGGTTCAAACTCTCATGAAAATATAACTACAGGGATTGTATATAATAAAGGATTTTTAGAAACTAATAGCTATAAGGATTTAGTACAACGAATTACGCGGATAAACGAATTGAGTACAACAATTTAGTTAGTACAACGAATTACGCGGATAAACGAATTAATTGAGTACAACAATTTAGTACAACGAATTACGCGGATAAATGAATTTAGTACAACGAATTACGCGGATAAACGAATTTAGTACTCAACATCGGCTTTTATCAATATTTGGACTCCAATCCGTTTTGCCCTTATCAATTCGTTTGTGGGCGCGTAGGATAAATATAACTACAAGGATTGTATATAATAACGGATTTTTAGAAAATAATAACTATAAGGAATTGATTTATTAGCCGATAATGTCTATTGCGCTAGCTAAATTAGCGAAGAAATCCGTTTTTATATACAATCCTTGTAGTTCATTATGTTTTGCCCCTATCAATTCGTTTGTGGGCGCGTAGGATAAATATAACTACAAGGATTGTATATAATAAAGGATTTTAAAAAAGACTTTCCCTTAAAATGGGAATGTGCCTTGCCAAACACGCCTGCCAAACTAAAGTTTGGACTCCTTTACACTGTAAATCAATGAGTTATGTTAACTCGGTATAAACTCTATTATTGGCTGGAAATTTTAGTTATCCGCCCTTCAACATTTCGCGTTACTGGGGAATTATTTTGAAATTCTCCGGCTAATAAATCGACTAACAGTTTGCCGGTATTTTCGCAGTAACCACCGTTATTGCAAGCTTCTTCTAGCATGGTAAAGTTGTCACCACCACCGGCTAAGTAATCATGGGTAGCGACACGATATGTCTTATTCAGATCAATGGCTTCTGCGTTTATCGTCACACTGGTGACGATTCCATTGTCAAGTAGTGCATCTGCACACGGTGTCGTATCGCAATAGGTGACTTGCATACCCGCCACGCTGAGAAACGCGCCAGTTGCTTCGCCACCGGCTTGACTAAAGCCAGTGTCTAACGCCGCGACTAATTCACGTCCGCTGATATCTAAAACAACCAGTGTATTACCAAAGGGCTAGTAGCAGTGTTGAGAAATCTATTACTATCTATTACTATGTAACATTATCTGATACCAGATATGCTGACTTAAGGGGGTTGTATTTTTTATTGCTGTTTGAGAAAATATGTTCATACTTGACAAATAAATAACCGAATTATGACTCAAAAAACCAGAAAAAATAACTCAGGTACTATAGACGATCCTATTAGCACTTATCAAACTCGTTTAAAGAACTTGCCAGAGGCGAAGACAGCCGCTTTAGATGATTGCGCTACGTTGTTATCGCAGGTAGAACGTCACCTTTTTGCCCAGAGCCAAAAGGTGGACACATTTAAAGGAAAAGTATTTAATCAGATCAAATCCTTTTTCTTGTCTTTTTTTGGAATTTTGTCTAGGCACTTTAATTCTATTAATTTTACCTTGCAAGGTAAGATTAATTCTTATCGTTCAAATCTTGAACGCTACATTAGTGAAAATCAAGAACGAGTCGAACAAACCAAAAAAACGATTGAAAAACTTTCAAAAAAAGAAGTAGAAGCTAGTCAGCGTCAAAAACATGATTATAAACTTCATCAAAAAAAGCGTCGTCTCGCACGGTTAGAGAAGCGTCTAGAACAATTGAAATCAGATAAGGCTACTGGGCGTGTTCGTATTTGTTTTGGTTCAAAAAAATTGTTTAATGCACAATTTAATTTAAAAGCGAATGGCTATAAAAGCTTTGAACAATGGAAAAAAGCTTGGCAAAAAGCGCGTAGCAATCAGTTTATTTTGATTGGTTCAAAAGATGAAACGGCTGGAAACCAACTTTGTGTAGCAATACCCCAAGAAGATGGAACATTGACTTTACAAATACGGATGCCAGACGCTTTAGTCCCGAAACATGGAAAATATGTTTCCATTGCGGGTGTAAAATTTGAATATGGGCTGGATATTATTGAAGCGGCCTTGGACGAGAATGAAGCACGTCGTTTTCTGAAAAAAATAAAAAATGCTCAGAGCAAACATTATGGTAGAGCTATTACCTACAGGTTCTTGCGTGACAAAAAAGGCTGGCGAGTTTTTGTTAGTACTGCGAGACCTCTCGTTCCCATTAAATCCTTGAAACATATAGGTACAATAGGTATAGATTTAAACGCCAATCATATTGCTTTGGTTGAAACCGACCGATTTGGTAATCCTATTGAGACAGAAACCATACCACTTAATACGGTTGGCTTGTCGAAAAGTCAAACAGAAGCGCTCATTGGCGAAGCTGTTAAGGTCATTGTCGAACGTTCAGAAAAGACATTAAAACCAGTTGTTATTGAAGACTTAGACTTTTCACAGAAAAAGAGTGTTTTAAAAGAAAATAGTTCAAAAAAGAATGCTCGGATGCTCAATTCTTTTGCTTATACAAAATTCAGACAATTTATAGAAGCTAGGGCTTTAAAGTCTGGTGTGAGAGTTTATAAAGTCAATCCAGCGTTTACCTCAGTAATAGGTCGAGTCAAGTATGCAACTCGATATGGGTTAACAGTACATCATGCCGCCGCGTTAGTTATAGCGCGACGGTTATGCCGATTTTCTGAACGCGCCCCGTCTAGTTGTAAAGATGAAATTTTCATCCCAAACAACAAAGGTGGTCACGTCACCTTCTCCCTACCCGTGAGGAATCGGAAGAAGCATGTGTGGTCATTCTGGCGGCGTGTGTCCAGAAAACTCAAATCAGTGGTGCATGTAGCACGGGTTCGGGCGGCGGAAATAACTGACCGATCCAACCAAACGCAAGGGCCTTTGGTTGGGACGAAGGGGCCACCTCTTTCTCGAACTTTGACCGGCGCGATTCCGGCACACGAACCGCTAGGCAATACTGCTCGGCCAGCGTGATCTTGTTACATTTTACTATATAGTAGTAGATAGTATCAGATTTCTAGGAGCGGTAATACCATCAACAATTCACTATGAGTGACCTCGCCTTCACCAATGCTATTACGCAGTGAACCGGCATTGATAAAAGAGGCCGCCACCGTATTATCGCTGGCTTTGGCACCAGCTAACATCACGTCAGCGACGAGATTACCTAATGGGCTTTCTTGGGAGCGCACAAAGTCTTTGCTGCCATCAAAAAACATCCCGGCTTGACCGACTACTTCAAAGTTGTTAGGCATAAAGGTATTTTCAGTGACCATTTGACCGTTTTTAATGCACCAAACGTCAATGGGTGCTGAAACATCGCCTTTTTCATCTAAGTCAACGTCAGTATACGCACCGTTGTAGTTAATCGGTTTACCCGCTTGCAACAGTTCCCGTGCACGTTTTAATTCGTCAATCTGAGACTCCACCCGCTCACCCGGTGCGCCGGCTACCTCACGTAACTGATCACGAATAGTGATTGGTGTCAGGGTTTCACTTTTGGCTTGGACTACATAAGCCGCTAGTGTTGAAACCACAACTGCATCATAAGCGTTACCGGCAATCGGACTTGAGAGTGTCCCGTATTCTGCTTGGTAACGGACATTGAATTTTTCCAGTGAATCGGTGAAAACCACAGCAGGTGCCGTACCACAGACTCCTTCAAGCATGCTTCCCATAGCGTTAGTAACCGTTTCGGTCTGCTGTGCCATGATAAAGAGAAAATTCTCGAAAAACTGACCGGCCATGGC
>NBMI01000308.1 GCA_002085445.1 Candidatus Parabeggiatoa sp. nov. 2 | reverse complement strand
TTTTCCACCAGATAAGAACACAAAGCACAAACCAGTCCAGGTTGTCCGTTGGTATTCTCATAGATGGCTTTTATAACCGCTTTCTCAAACGGTTGCCCCGATTCGATCACGTATTGTTCAATCAGCAAAGTAACTTCTTCAAAGGTAAAGTAGGGAATCTGTAATTCCTCGGCAATGTTAAATGGCGAGGCGGAGGAAACGACTAATTCGGCAAGAGTGCTTACCCCGACTAAGATCAGTGAATGGAGACCATAATATTCTTTTTGATGATAGATTTGCCGAAAAGTGTGCATGACTTCGCTTAATACACCGTCCGGGATACCTTCAAATTCATCAATCACTAGGACAAGGGGTTTAGACTGATCGGAAGTTTTTTCAAAAAAATGGTCCAAGCTAATTGAGTTATGGATGATGAGTTCAGATTGAGTCTTAGGTTTGGAAAGTCCACGGTGAAGTTTATGGTTTAATTCTTGATAAAATTCCTCTTTTGAGACGGTTTTCAGATTTTCAAAACTGATCCCCTTTTTTTGGCCTTCGAGCATTAAGGCTTCACGCATGACAGTGTAATGTAAGGCCGGATCACAGGGGCCACTGGTGTTAAATTCACGCATGTTATTTCTCCTTAGAAAATGAGTCCCTAAAGGCAACGGTGGAACAAATTAGGGCCATGTTGTTGGCCCATAAGGGCCCCAATTTGAAAGTTCGGGCCTTCTAAGTTGATAGAAGGGCCTAACGTGCCGTCCGTTGTGATTTGGGCCGTGGTTGGTAAGGCCATGATTAATAAAGTGATTGTGAGTAAAGTTGGTGATTTCAGTTGAGTTTGTCCTCAGTTGATGGTGATCGATCTCCGAGTCAAGTTGAAAGATTCACACCTTTGGGGTTGAGGTCTTATTGCTTTCCCTAGGTTTTCCTTAGCTTCAACGCGGAGATAAAATCCATTATGTTCTTCACTTTAAAATGATGTTAGTGTCATTAATCTCATCGTGAGAGTTGAGTGGTTAACACTTCAATCGGTTTCGTCAGAATGTCATTGTAGTTAATTGTACACTTAAGTCACTAAAAATCCGAGGTATTAAAGACATCGGATTTTTTAATTGAGTAAACAATGCCTTTGCTATAGCTTGGTTGAGGTTGGGTTGCCAGTCGCTTGCCAGGCCGGACAATTCAATGCCTGTATTTAAAATAAATGACTTATCGCTACCATTTGTGATCAGTTTCAGCCTCACCCTGACCCTATAACTGAAAGGAATGCACGGGTTAGGGGGAAGGAAAAAATGGCAATCGTTCAGCAAATACGTGAGTAACAGAGACTATCCCTTTTTAGGACAGTATCCGCCGCGTAGTCCCGGCCAATCAATGCTACAAGCTTAGGCGCTAAAGCGCCTACTACAAACTTAGGCGCTAAAGCGCCTACTACAAACAGACTTAGGATCGAAGAAAAATTAAATGTTTAGTGCCCTTTAGGGTACTTTAGCTATTAGACAATTGTTCAGGCTAAAGTTTTTCGGAGAAAAAAAACTTTAGCCTGAATAGCTATTGGCGTAAGTTATTTATTTGCTGATCCTTAGTTTGCCTCATCAATCCAAGCCGCCTGAACCGCCTCAAGAATTTTCTCCCCACTATGTTTAGGGTCATCATCAAACGCCTCAAGTTCCAAAATCCAGTTGTACATGTCAGGAAAATTCACATACTGCGGATCAACATATGGGAATTTATCGTACAGTTCAATGGCAATCTCTTGTGTATCTGTCCACTTTAAGGCCATGATTTATCTCCTTTAATGATTTCTGATAATAACTTGTTTTGTTTAAAACTCTAACGGTATGAATTTTCAGAGAAGTTAAGCAACAAAACACCTACAAAAAGTATCACTGGCGCGACAGAGGGCCATAACTTAATTTGAAAACATTCAAAGTGTTTTATGGCCCTCAAACAAGATAGCCCAAATAACCATCAAAAATATAGGTTAATAACAGGGCCAGCGTCTCACTACTCTGCCAAACTAAAAACGTCGGCAAAAAGTCTGCCAAACTAAAGTTTGGACTCCTGCCAAATTGAACGTCTTCGTTCTCCGATTTCTTCAATGCAATCGGATTTCAATGATGTTCACTCACCTGATTAATCGTATAGCGTGGAATTTCTATCACTAGATTTTCATCAGCCACTTTTGCTTGACAACTCAAGCGCGATTCTGATTCCAAACCCCAAGCAAGATCTAATAGATCTTCCTCTAGTTCACTGGCTTCCTCTAAAGAATCAAATCCTTCTCGAAGAATAACATGACAAGTTGTGCATGCACTTTGTTGATCACACGCATGTTCAAGTTCAATGCCATTTTCTAAAGCGGCCTCTAAAACAGAAGTTCCTTTGGGAACTTCAATCGTTTTTTGTTCCGGGCAAATTTCTTCATGGGGTAAAAAAGTCAGTTTAGGCATGGTTAACTCTCCTGTGTAAATTCATCAACACGATGTCCTTTCATGGCTTGGCGGATGCTGGCATCCATTCGCCGTGCTGCAAATTCTTGCGTGACTTCGTCTAGTCGCTCAATGGCGCGTTTTATTGCTTGGGCATCATTACCTTGCTTGACTTTTAACAAGTCATCCAGCACATCATTAATGGTCATAAATTCGCTGTGTTTAAGTAAAATATGCCCATCGGCTTTGAGGGCGGCACGTAGGGCGTTAATAACGCGATCTGCTTCGACTTCTTGTTCACGTAAAGTTCGCGCTGCGACATCTTCTTGGGCATGTTCCTTCGAGTCTTTTAACATGCGTTCAATGTCGCTGTCGTGTAAGCCATAGGAGGGTTTGACAGCAATTTCGCTATGAACGCCGCTGGTTTCTTCTTTGGCGGAGACGCTGAGTAAGCCATCGGCATCGACTTGATAAGTGACGCGAATCCGCGCGGCACCTGATACCATCGGTGGAATACCCCGTAGTTCAAAACTGGCTAGGGAGCGGCAATCCATTACTAATTCACGTTCTCCTTGGACAACATGGATAGCCATGGCTGTTTGTCCGTCTTTAAAGGTGGTAAACTCTTGCCCTTTGGCAACCGGAATGGTGGTGTTGCGAGGAATGACTTTTTCTACTAAGCCGCCCATGGTTTCAATGCCTAGCGATAACGGTATTACGTCGAGCAGTAGCATATCATCGTCAGGCTTGTTGCCGGCTAAGATATCGGCCTGTATCGCGGCTCCTATTGCCACCACTTTATCGGGATCAATGTCTACATGGGGTGGCCGTTTGAAAAAGTCGCCGACTTTTTCACGGACACGCGGCATCCGAGTAGAGCCGCCAACCATTACCACTTCATTGAAGTCATCAACCGTTAGGCCGGCATCACGTAGCGTCCGCCGACAGGGTGCAATGGTTTTTTGAATCAGGGGATCGATGAGTTTATTGAGTTGTTCATGAGTTAATTCGCCTTGCCACTGGGTGCCATCGTCAAGTTGGATATCTAATGGGGCCGTTTCTTGGTTGGTTAACGTTTCTTTCGCGGTACGGGCAATATCTAGCAGTTCCCGAATGTGATGATGTTCTGCATCATCGGCAATATTGCCTTGTTGCATTATCCATTGGGCAATGGCACGATCAATGTCGTCGCCGCCTAGGGCGGAATCGCCGGCCGTTGCCATGACTTCAAATACGCCGTGGTGTAAGCGCAAGATAGAGATATCAAAGGTGCCGCCACCTAAGTCATAAATGGCGTGAATGCCTTCTGCGCCTTTGTCTAGGCCGTAAGCGACGGCCGCGGCGGTGGGTTCATTGAGTAGGCGCTGCACGTTTAAGCCGGCCAAGGTAGCAGCATCTTTAGTGGCTTGGCGTTGCGCGTCGTCAAAGTAGGCGGGAACAGTGATCACAACGCCAGTGAGTTCGCCACCCAAGGTGTATTCTGCCCGTTTTTTTAGGGTACTGAGAATATCGGCCGAGACTTGTACCGGACTTTTTTCACCAGCGGCGGTGTTAATCATCGGCATACCTTGGCCTTCTTTTTCAACAAAGTCGTAGGGTAGGCGTGTGCCGGTGGTTTTGACATCTTTTAGGCCGCGCCCCATTAGGCGTTTAACAGAAGCAATGGTGTTAAGTGGATCGGTATTGGCACGTTGTTTGGCAGCATAGCCTACTTGCGGTGTGTTTTCTTTAGTATAGTACACGATTGAAGGTAGTAAGTGATGGCCTTCAATATCGGGGAGCGTTTCTGCTATACCGCTGCGTACTGTGGCAACTAAGGAGTTAGTTGTTCCTAAATCAATTCCCGCTGCGAGGCGGTGTTGATGTGGGGCGGCCGATTGTCCAGGTTCACTGATTTGTAATAGTGGCATACTTATCCTTGCTGATTGTTCGGTTGTTTCGGGAAATCGCTAGTTGCTCTTCACATTCCTATATAAACATAAGGCACGACCGGGCGTTTTTTAATAAAAATATAGCTTTCATCAAAGAGTTCCTTAACTTAATGGCATTGAGGTTTCACCTGGGGCTATTCATATTCAACCCTTTCAGGGTTGGGCGTTGGTTTTTCCGTCCCTGGGTTTCACCCAGGGCTAATCACATTCAACCCTTTCAGGGTTGGGTTGTTGTATTATTCACATTCAACCCTTTCAGGGTTGGGCCGTTGGTTTTTCTTCCCCAGGTTTCACCTGGGGCTATTCATATTCAACCCTTTCAGGGTTGGGCCGTTGAGTCGTGCAGGGTAACTTGGAATGAAGGAGCCTTGGCGTTTTGGTTGGAGACTAAATAAGTTCTTCTTCTAGCCTCTGGGCTTCTTCATGTAGTCGCACGAAAAACTGAAACTGGCGTACAGTTTCGCTGGCATCTTGGTATTTCTGTTTTGCACATTGTAGGCTTAGGGTGTCTATCAAGCGTTGTTGTTCTTTTTCAATGCGACTTAAAAAGGTATTTAAAGCCTCAATGGGTTGCGGTTGTTGCTTGATGTCGGCCAGTTCTTCGCGCAATTCCATTTGTGCCATTAAAAACTCGTTATCCATCGCTGTGTTGTTATCATTGGTGTCTATTCCTTGCAATTGCAAGAAATAAAGTGCGCGAGAGAAAGGCGCTTTCAGGGTTTGAAAGGCTTCATTGATTTGTGTCGCTTTTTGCAGGGCTAAACGACGCGCTCTCTCTGGCGCATTGGCAAATTTATCGGGATGGGCGACGCGTTGTAATTCCCGATAGCGTTGGGCGAGGGTGTTGGTATCTATGTTAAAAGATACCGGTAAGTCGAAGACTTTAAAATGATTAGCTTTCAGAGACATTTTTGTTATCTATCTGGTTGTCATTCAGTTATCAGTTTTTGGGGATTTGAGGCAATACCCGGTTCTTTCTACATAGCTTGTCATTTCTTTGCTCTGATAAATCTTCCTCAAGTTCAAGTTCCCTACGATCAAATGGACTCGAAATGACAAAAGCGCATAATTGTGAACGAGGCAAAAGTTTTGGCCTCGTTCGGTGTAAAGTCTAAATATTTTGGTTAAAACCTTGGTGGTTTAGGCGATAAATCGCCTACTACAAACTACAAACTACAAACTACAAACGTTTTGAACTATACGTTGAAGCTTTCGCCGCAACCGCATTGATCTTTGACGTTGGGGTTGTTGAATTGAAAGCCTTCGTTGAGGCCTTCTCGCACAAAGTCGAGTTCTGTGCCGTCAAGGTAGACGAGGCTTTTTGGATCGACGAGGATTTTAATGCCTTGCGATTCAAACAGTTGGTCTGTTTCCCTCTTTTCATCGGCAAATTCTAGGGTGTAAGCCATGCCTGAGCAGCCGCTTGTTTTTACGCCAAGGCGTAAGCCGAGGCCTTTGCCTCGATTAACGAGGATTTTTTCGACGTGTTTGGCGGCTTTTTCGGTGAGTGTCAGTGCCATATTAAATACTCCTCTTAATCTAAATTAATTTCAGATGGCTAATGTTAATAAATAATATGCTTCAAGGTGATGAATTTTATACTGAAAGTACAACGGATTTTTTGAATAAACGGATTTTTAAAGTAGTTGAGTTTAAAATAAATAGTCAAGCTAATTGAATCCATTATTTAATAATTTTCACCTTTTTAAAGTACGTTCCGTATATAAACAAAAAACGTTATATGAAACGAGTTTTTCAGGTTCAATTTGGAATTTAATTTTTATAAAGCAAGAACTATAAGGATTCGTTATAAAAAAGGATTAAAGCATACTAGGCTTTAAATGGCATAACTGGTGTAGGTTTTTCCAGTATTGTTGGCACCACAGAGAATGGTTAAGTCGCCTAGTTCTATCTCAGTTTTTTTTTCTAACGCGCCGAGTTTTTAAAATTGGAATTTCATATTTGGTTCATTCTCCTGATTTTTGTTGTTGGAGTATTTATCGATGACGTCCAAGATAAATCTTCGACTCCTTTAGGTGAGTTTTGGGAATGACGCGAGAAATTCTCGAAACAACAAAACAAGAATTCGTACAAACTAAAGTTTGTATTCCGTTTTCTTATAGAGTTTGTCAGATAAATAATTTCAATAAGAGTAAGGATCAACGAAAAACTAACTTTTCAGGCTTTCAGGCTCAAGTTTTTTTTCTAAAAAACTTTAGCATAAAACACAATTCACAATTTATAATTATAAAAAACCTAGTATACCGTGTCCAGTATATCTTTTAATCAATTAACAATTAACAATTTAGAATTCGCAATTCGAAAAAACCGAAAATTTGATCGTCCAGTGTCAATTCTGAATTATTAGTTGTTATACTCAAGAAGGGAACAAATTTTTGAAAAACAAAAATAACTTAAGTAACTACAGGAAAGCCCCAACGGGGCGATATTAATATAGCCTAGGGCAGCGCCCCAGGAAATACCGGAAAGCCCCAACGGGGCGATATTAATATAGCCTGGGGGCAGCGCCCCAGGAAATCCAAGTTCCTAATGATTCTTCTTGTTAAGTTAAAAATTCACAATTTATAATTCACAATTTATAATTCACAATTTATTTAACTTAAAAATCATTGATTTACAATAATCCAGAACACCTATTATCATCCTATATTGCGTCATTCACAATTCACAATTCACAAAAAGCATTTAGCAAATGACTTTCAGTGAAAGTGTAAACCACAGAACGTCTCCTTTTTAAATTTTTTTTTCGCCCATTCCTTGATAAATCTTTTTATTAACCTAATTATATATAGAACGTTAGTTAGATATAATTTTTAATTATGGCTAAATCAAAATTTTTAAACTCATCCGATGCTGTCAACACGATCATTAATGAAGCGATTCCCCGGTTTGCGAAAGCCGGATTTAGTGGCGTCTCAATGCGTGACATTGCGAAAGCCGTCGATATTAGTACGGCGACGTTGTATCACCATTTTCCCGATAAACAAACTTTATATTTACGCAGTATGGCTCAAGCGTTTTCCGATAAAGCCGAAGGCATTTCTGCCGTGTTAGCGGAAAAAGGGACACCAGAGCAACGATTGACTCAGTTCATTGCGCGTTTCACCAAGTTGATGAGTCAAGATAGTCATTTTCGCATTTTGCTACAACGTGAACTATTAGACGGAGATGAAACGCGCCTACGTTTGCTGGTGGAGCAAGTTTTTCAAAGCCAATTTGCTAATGTTGCTGAATTAGCTAAGGAATTGGCGCCCAACTGTGATGCCCATTTAATGGCAATTTCAATCGCTGGTTTAGTGTTATTTCATTTGGAAACGACACCACTGCGACAATTTTTACCGGGCGGATGCGCCGAACATAATGATCCAGATATCATAGCGCAACACGTTACTATGTTACTACTAAAAGGAGTAAAAGGATGTGGATAATCTTATGTCGTTTAATTCCCTCCTTTATTAAAGGGGTGCTCTGGGGAATTTTCTGTCTATGGCTAAGTGCCTGCACCGAGCCGTCTGCTCATAACTTGCCTTCACCAAAACCATTAACCTTTGATTTACCCGTGGTTAAAGCACAAATGCAAACCGTGCCACGCTGGTATTACGCGCCTGGGCATATCGTGGCAGCACAGCGCATTGAAATAGCGGCTAAAACCAACGGATTTATTCAAAAAATTTCCGTGCAAGAAGGAGAAATCGTCAAAGCCGGGGCATTACTCGCGCTAATTGATAATGCACCGGTGAGCAATGCCATCGCTCAAGCTAAAGCCGCTTTGCAATCCGCACAGGTTTCTGTACGAGATGCTATGCAGGATGTCAAAAACTATCGACGCTTGAATAAAAAGAAGGTGTTATCCGCCGAAAAGTTGCGTAAGGCTGAATTACGCCTATCGCTTGCCCAAGTGGCGGTTACTAAAGCGCATGCTTTGTTAAAGGCGCAACGGGCTGAGCAAATCTACTTGCGCCTAACCAGTCCCGTCAAAGCACGGGTTATTGAGCGTTTGGCGGATGTTGGCGATTTAGCCAGTCCGGGTGTACCTATCTTACGTTTGGAAGCGTTACAACCCTTGGAATTTGAAACGGCTATTCCCGCCCAATGGGTTCGTTCGCTACAGCGCGGACAAAGCGTACCCATTCAATTTGATGGTTTACCTAAAGCGGTTAACGGAAAAATAACCCATATCATTCATGCCGCCGATCCAATAACCCAAACTTGCAAAATCAAGTTGACTCTGCCAGCAAAACAATTAACCGGCCTTTTTGGTAAAGCACTATTCACCGTGAATACCGAACGATTATTGACGATTCCCGAAAATGCACTGATAGAACGGGTTGGGGTGACGGGCGTTTATCAAGTTGATCAAGACAAAAAAACCTATTTTGTCAGTGTTCAGGTTGGCAAACAATGGCAACAACAACGGGTTATTTTAGCCGGATTGAATTCGGGGGATATTGTAGTGCAAACACCGCCTATCCAACTGCATGATGGTAGCTAGCAATGGGTTACGTTCCAATGGCATTGAGTTAAATGTAGGGTGGGCAAGTCTTTTTTTGCCCACCATTAAATAGCAATGGGTTACGTTCCAATGGCATTGAGCTAAATGTAGGGTGGGCAAGTTTTTTTTTGCCCACCATTAAATAGCAATGGGTTACGTTCCAATGGCATTGAGTTAAATGTAGGGTGGGCAAGTCTTTTTTTGCCCACCATTAAATCTTTTTTTGCCCACCATTAAATAGCAATGGGTTACGTTCCAATGGCATTGAGTTAATTTTATATTGTAACCCATAAGTTAACCGGAAAATACATTATGCCTTCTCCTAAAACTCGTTTTAATCTCGCAGCTTGGCTGGCTCAACAATTTATTGAATCACAATTAGTAATAATACTCATTATAGGATTCTTATTGTTTGGCTTACTGGGTTTATTTTTTACGCCCCGTGAGGAAAATCCCCAAATCATCGTGCCGGCTGCCGAAGTGGTTGTCACGATGCCGGGGGCTGAACCCCTTGAAGTTGAACATTTATTGCTCACACCCTTAGAAGGCCGTTTGAGTGCCATAGATGGCGTCAAACATACGTATGGCATTGCTGCCGAAGGTGTCGCCAAAATACAAGTGGAATTTGAAGTCGGTGAGGATAAAACCCAAGCCGTTGTCCGCTTGTATGATCAGGTATTGCGCTTTCGTGCTGATTTGCCACCTAACGCTGGAGAACCCTATATCCGTGTGATTGACGTGGATGATGTACCAATGATGACGGTAACATTGGCTTCGGCACAGTATAGCGAATATGAACTGGGGCGTATGGCAGAGCGCATGGTAGAAAGATTGCGGAGCCTGAAAAGAGTCGGGCAAAGCGATGTGGTTGGGGCGCAGCCCCGTGAAATCCGTCTTCAAATTGATCCAGCGCGATTACAAGGTTTTAATTTGAGTTTGGACGCTGTACGTCAGGCAGTGCAGGGCGCAAATTTATCCTTACTTTTAGGCCATCAAGTCCATCAAGGCGAAACATTTCATCTCCGCGTAGACAATTTATTGACCCAAGTCTCTGAAATTAACAATCTTATTTTGCGTAGCGATGGCGAAAAAATCGTACGATTGCAAGATGTGGCCGATGTGATTGACGCGCCACCAACAGAACGTACCCAAATGGTTCGCTTTAGCTTTGGGCCAGCGGATTCACGCTTTTCAGCGAC
>NBMI01000003.1 GCA_002085445.1 Candidatus Parabeggiatoa sp. nov. 2 | reverse complement strand
ACCGAAAAAGGCGTGTATTTGATAACGGGTGGTGCCGGCGGTTTAGGACTGATTTTTGCAGATTACTTAGCCAAACAGTTTAAAGCCAAGCTGGTTTTGACGGGGCGTTCTGAGTTGAGTGCAGAAAAAGCATATGAAATTCAATCACTTAATGCGTTGGGTGCGGAAGTTATCTATTTGCAAGCCGATATTTCCAAGCGCGAAGATGTAGAAGCCCTCATTGCCCAAACCAAGTCCCGCTTTGGAAGACTCAATGGCATTATTCATAGTGCCGGCGTGATTTCAGATGCTTTGGTTCTCAATAAAACGCCTGAAGAGATAGCGGCGGTGTTGGCACCCAAAGTCTATGGCACCGTTTGGTTGGATGAGGCCACCTCCCATGAGCCATTGGACTTTTTCGTGCTGTTTTCCTCCGTGGCGGCGGTGATGGGAAATGTGGGCCAGTGCGATTATGCTTATGCTAATAGCTTTATGGATAACTTTGCTTTCTGGCGTGAACAACTCAGGGCTTCTCAAAAACGCTTTGGTAAAACATTGTCTATCAATTGGCCATTATGGCAAAGCGGTGGGATGCAAGTTGACGATCAAACCAAAAAGTGGCTTGCCAACACGATGGGGATGCAAACTCTTTCAACCGAAACGGGATGGGAAACCTTTCGTCAAGGGCTGGCCTGGAAAGAAATCAGTCAATTCATGGTGCTTTCTGGCTTTCGCCAGAAGATAAACAAAGGATTAGGGCTTGAATCGACCGTCTCAAAGGCAACCCCGGTATCGGTTGCCCCAGATGAGAGTCGCCAATTGTTGGAAAAAGTCCAACAAGACTTATTGAAAGCTATCTCAGCGATTTTAAAAGTCAGTGAACAAGACATTGACTTGGAAGAAGATATCCGTAACTACGGTGTTGATTCGATTAGTGGTCTCATGTTTGCTAATCGAATCAATGAAATTTATCAGCTTGAAGTCACGCCAACTTTATCTTTTGAATATGTCTCCATTGCTTCAATGGCTCAATTTCTCTGTGAGGAATACCAAGACCGCCTCGTTGAACATTACCAAACCCGTTCAGAAGGAGCTACCCTAACGACTGCGCAGGTGGTTCTTAGTGAAGACATTATTCTTCAACAGAACAAGCTGAAACCTCGGTTTATTGAGAAAGCTCAGCACGAAAACCAAGCTGCTGATGCACCATTGACCGAAACCGCTTCAAAACAGCAACCGCAAGAAACAACTAAAAGTCATGAGGTTTATCCGCTTTCCCATGGACAACAAGCCCTGTGGTTCTTGTACCAATTGACACAGGAAAGTGCGGCTTATAACATTGCGCTTAGCTTACGCATTCACTCAGTTTTGGATGTACCAGCACTGCAAAATACCTTCCAAGCCTTAATAAATCGTCATCCTTGCCTACGCACGACCTTCACAACACAAGAGGGTGAGCCAGTTCAAGAGGTTCATCAATATCATACGGTTCGTTTTGAACAGATTGATGCTTCAACATGGTCTTGGGATGAGTTGAACCAGAAAGTTGTTGATAGCTACCAAAAGCCCTTTGATTTAGAGAAAGGCCCCGTGTTGCGTGTGAGTTTATTTACTCGTGCCTCAACAGATCATATTCTGTTATTAACTAGCCACCATATCATTTCTGATGGTTGGTCTCTGTGGATGTTGATAACTGAGCTAGGTGTGTTGTATCCAGCCCTTAAAATTGGGGAGCAAGCCTCTTTACCACCTCTAAAGCACACTTACGCCGATTATGTGCGTTGGCATAAGGAAATGCTGGCAAGTACTCAAGGGGAACGTCTCTGGGCCTACTGGCAAAAACAATTAGCAGGTGAATTACCCGTACTCAATTTGCCCACTGATCATCCTCGCCCCCCCGTACAAACTTATCACGGTGCTTCGGTCCATTTCGTTTTGACTGAAACGTTGACTCAGCCGCTCAAAGAACTGGCACAAGACGCGAGCCTTTATATGGTTCTTCTCGCGGCCTATCAAATATTACTTTACCGCTACACGGGTCAGGAAGAGATTCTAGTTGGTTCGGCAACGACTGGCCGGACGCAAAGCCAATTTACTGAGGTCGCTGGCTACTTTGTTAACATGGTGGTCTTGCGAGCTAAACTTCAGGGTTCACTCACGTTTAAGGCTTTTATAAGACAAGTGCGCCAAACGGTACTGGGAGCACTTAATCATCAAGATTATCCCTTTCCGTTATTGGTTAAACGCTTGCAGCCTGAACGTGATCCAAGCCGCTCACCTTTATTCCAAGTGGATTTTGTGTTGCAAAAGCCGCAGCAAGGCGAGATCAGGGATTTGTTTACTCCAAGCGAGACGGAAGTCAGAGTGAATTTGGGAGAACTTGAACTGGAACATTTTGAGATGGCACAGCAGGAGGAAGGCCAGTTTGATTTGAGCTTAGAAATGATAGAGGCCAAAAACTCACTGATTGGTATCTTTAAATACAACACCGATTTGTTTGAAGCGGCCACGATAACTCGGATGGTTGGGCATTTCCAGACATTGCTTGAAGGGATTGTGTCCAATCCATTGCAGCTCATTTCAGAGTTGCCTCTGCTGACAGAAGCTGAAAGGCATCTGCTGCTAGTGGAGTGGAACAATACCCAAGCAGATTATTCCAAAGATAAGTGTATCCACCAATTATTTGAAGCACAGGTAGAAAAGACACCAGATGCGGTTGCCATCGTTTTTGGGGAGCAATATCTGAGCTATCTGGCCTTAAATCAACGCGCCAATCAATTGGCCCATTATTTACAAACGTTGGCAGTTAAACCAGAAGTGCTGGTTGGCTTATGTGTCGAGCGTTCCATTGAAATGGTGGTCGGGTTGTTGGGGATTCTCAAAGCTGGCGGTGCTTATCTACCACTCGATCCCACTTATCCATCTGAACGATTAGCGTTTATGTTAGAAGATGCAGGAATATCGGTGTTATTGACTCAATCTCGCTTCAAAGAGAAACTACCAAAAACGCCGGTCAAGATGGTTTGCTTAGATACTGAAGCACAAACATTTTCACAGAGTCAAACAAATAATGTGGTTTGTGAAGTCATGCCCTCCAATTTAGTGTATGTGATTTATACGTCTGGTTCAACCGGTACCCCCAAAGGCGTAATGATTCAACATAACAGTCTGGTCAATTACACTCAAGCTGTTATCAGGCAGTATAAATTAACCTCCCATGACAGGTATTTACAGTTTGCGAGTATCAATTTTGATGTGGCAACAGAAGAAATCTTCTCCACGTTGTTAATCGGTGCAACGCTTGTGTTACCATTTGAGGAACAGGTCGCCCCTTTTGCCGAATTTAACCAATTCATTGAAAAAGAAAATCTAACGGTGTTGAATTTGCCCACACCCTATTGGCACGAATGGGTATTAGACCTCTCTCAAACAAGCACACCTTTGCCAGATTGTCTGCGCTTAGTCATGGTTGGTAGTGAGACAGTCAGGTTAGAACCGTTGCTTTGTTGGCAAAAAACGCTTGCTCATTCAGTCAAGTGGCTTAATGCTTATGGGCTGACAGAAACGACTATTGGGGCAACCTTTTATCAACCACCAATCACCGACTTAAACGAAGGAACGGTCTTTTCAGTCCCGATTGGCCGTCCTTTGGCGAACGTGCAAATTTATATTTTAGACCACTTTTTGCAACCCACTCCCGTTGGGGTACCGGGTGAATTACATATTGGAGGTGTTGGATTGGCTCGCGGCTACAAGGGCCGCCCGGATTTGACCGCCAAAAGTTTCATCAAAAATCCGTTGACAGATGATCCTAACGCTCGGCTTTACAAAACAGGTGATTTAGTCCGTTATCGGCCCGATGGCAATCTGGAATATTTGGGTCGTATAGATAACCAAGTGAAAATTCGTGGCTTTCGGATTGAATTGGGCGAAATCGAAGCGATGCTAGGACAACATCCGTCGGTCGCCGAGACTGCGGTTATCGTCCATGACATTTCTCAAACGGACAAGCGTTTGGTAGCCTATCTGGTACAGAATAAAACACAACTCACTGAAAAAACAGAAGAATTACGCACTTTTCTAACCGAACGGTTGCCTGAGTATATGGTACCCTCGGCCTTTGTCACATTAGAATCCCTACCGCTTACGCCAAACGGTAAGATAGATCGCTTGGCACTGTCTCAATTATCAGTGAACCGTGATCAGTTATCAGATGAGGCGTTTGTCGCACCTCGTACCTCAGAGGAAAAATTGTTGGCGGGCATTTGGGCCGACGTGTTAGGCCTTGAGAATGTCAGCATTTTTGATGACTTCTTTGAGTTAGGCGGTCATTCTCTCCTCGCCACGCAGCTGGTTTCTCGCATCTGTGAAAGCTTCGCGATTGAGTTGCCACTGCACTACCTGTTTCAATCACCGACAATTGCCGGAATTGCTCAAGCTATTGAGCAAGCACGTCAGGCCGATAACCAGAGCGTGACAACGTTTATCGATCTCAAGAATGAAGCCGTTCTCGACCCGTTGATTCAAACGAGTCAATCATCACCGCCCGTGCAGGTTGACAGGCTTGCCAACCCTCAGGCGATTTTCTTAACCGGTGCCACGGGTTTTTTGGGCACTTATTTACTTTCTGAACTGTTGGCGCAAACCACAGCAGATATTTATTGCTTGACTCGTTCTTCTGATGTGGACAACGCTCAGAAGAGACTCCAAAGCCAGCTAGAATCCTATTCTCTGTGGCAGGAAACCTATCGTCATCGACTCCTGCCAGTCATCGGTGATTTGTCCAAGCCCCTATTAGGACTCTCAGAACCACAATTTAGCGAACTGAGCGAAAAGCTCGAGGTCATTTATCATAATGGTGCCTGGGTTAATCATATTTATCCGTACACCGTTTTGAAAGCGACTAATGTGTTGGGAACGCAGGAAGTGTTAAGGTTGGCGTTTCAAACGAAAACCAAACAGGTACATTTTGTCTCCACCTTCTTCTCAATCCCAGCAATTGAAGAAAGTGATTCACTTGACAAGAGTCAATTTGTTGATGGTTACGTTGAGACTAAATGGGTCGCCGAACAGTTAGTGAAACAAGCAGGAGAACGAGGCTTGCCAGTGTGTATCTATAGGCCCAGTCGTGTCACCGGCCATAGCCAAACGGGTATCTCTAATTTGGCTGATATTATCAACCTGCTCATAAAAGGCTGTATTCAACTGGGAAAAGCACCGGTTTTTGGGGAGATAGAAGAATACTTAACGCCGGTAGATTATGTTAGCCGTGCCATTGTCTATCTGTCGCAACAGCCCAAACAGTTAGGGAAATCCTTTGATTTAATCCATTCTCATGCCCCGACTCGCTGGCATGATTTGCTCTTTGATAAGCTACGCGCATTAGGCTATCCGCTTGAGCAAACGTCATACGCCAGTTGGCGAACCGAGCTGAGTCATCAGACGACAAATGCGTTGTACCCGCTGTTGTCTTTGTTTCCTCAACGGGAGGATTCTGTCGAGCAATCAGCCACTGAGGAGCCTGCGTTTGATTACCGCAAGACGATTAGTTTTCAGAATACCCTTGAAGGACTGGCCGACACTGACATTGTTTGTCCTCGGTTCGATAAGGAATTACTGAGTACTTATTTCTCATACTTTTGGAACTGCGGGTTTTTGGAAGCTCGGTAGGTTTGGTTTTCTGGGAAACGTTTGAGTTATCGCACGAAACAAACTTAGGCGCTAAAGCGCCTACCACACGTCGCTAATACATCGGATAATTTGAAAGCCGGTTCCTTGATTGGTGCTTTAATGAATACACGTACTGAGTACAACGGATGACGGGCCGATAAACGGATTGTTAGTACCGCATGCCGCTAATATATCGGATGACGGTTGTAGTCAATCCCCTTGATTGGTGCTTTAATGAATAATCGGATGAATTTATGGTGCGTGGTACTACTACAAACTTAGGCGCTAAAGCGCCTACTACAAACTTAGGCGCTAAAGCGCCTACTACTAACTTAGGCGCTAAAGCGTCTACTACTAACTTAGGCGCTAAAGCGCCTACTACAAGCTTAGGCGCTAAAGCGCCTACTACTAACTTAGGCGCTAAAGCGCCTACTACAAGCTTGGGCGCTAAAGCGCCTACTACAAACAGGAGAATCACATTCTGAACCAAACCAAAGCCATCGAAAAATCCATGAAGATGAATTATTATCTTTATCGGTACTTATGGCCAATCTATCGAGTGTTGGTCAAACATAAACTGTCAAACAGATGCACCATTTGCGGATTGAATGAAAAATGTGTCACAATATCTGACTCTGTTTGTGAAATATGCCGCAAAGAACACACGTCCAAACTCGCAACACAAGCCGCTGAGTTGAGCAAGAACCCAGCCGCCGAAAAAGAACTGGATGACTTATTAACAGAGGCACAAGGCAAAGGGCGCGGACTCTATGATGCGATGTTTCTGTTTAGTGGCGGTAAGGATAGCACTTATATCCTAACTAGATTGAAAACGCGTTATAAACAGTTACGCCTTGTGGCACTGACGGTTGATAACGGTTTTAGAAGTCCGATAGGCAAACAAAATGCAGAACGAATCTGTGAGCATCTTGATGTTGATCATCTGGAAATCCGGCCGTATCAGATATTTAAAAAGTTATACAAATACGGTTTTGAAAATTTCAGTCATCACGGTTTTGTTTGTACCGATTTTTTGGAAGGCGAATTGTTTCAAGATATTGGACGCAATCTGGCCGCACAACTGGAGATTCCGTTATTGGTTTTAGGTTATACGCCAGAACAAGTAGAAGAGACCTTTCTGCCAAAGGAATTTGACGAATATCATCTTTATGGTTCAGAAGATTTCAAGTTTAAGGAGAACCAAAAGTTTACCCGAGCCAAATTTCTCGGTGTCAACCTGACCGATATTTTTACGCCAGAGGAGATGAACTATTGGTGGGATGCGTCAAAATGGTCGGTTGAGAGAATTCCAACCCTGATTTTGCCCTTTCAGGCGTGGGGCTATCACAAAACGGAGGTTGTCAATGAGGTCGTTTCTTTGTTACATCACATTCTTGATGAAAAGAGTCTGAATCCCATGTTAACCAATGATCTTTATGGTGGCTTGGGTTTATTTTTGGACTATAAGATATTTGGATACTCTCCAATGTTTGAACAAGAATTTGCGAGATATGTTCGGACTGGTAAAGAGGATGTCAAGCAAAACCGAAATCTCTGGGAATCTGCGGAATATCTGTTTTTGAAACCTGAAAAGTCAGTACTTGATTCCCCGGATATGCAGTTCTGTTTGACTAAGCTCGGCCTAACAAAACCGGCACTCGACAATATCATCAAGAAGTCGAAGGCTATTCTTGAAGGCAAGCATTAATTTATTTGGGGGGTGTCCCAGTTATCCTTTCAACGAAAGAGTTGTTTGGGTGCCGTTCTTCTCATCTTCCATAAATATCGAAATCATTCAATCAGTTATTGTCGTTACGCAAAAAACACCAAACTCAATAACCAATTGATTTGCAATCACTTTTAATTTTACGGGAGACTGGAGTATCTGCACCCAAATCAATTTCAAGGTTTTTAGCCTTATAATTCATAAGGTTAAACTTTGACAACAGGTTAGAACATGAATAAATTTTTGTCAGAAAAAGAAAAAGCTATAGCGGAAGAAATTTACAAATTACGGAAATCACATCTCAAATGCGAGAGTACCAAAGAGGTGGAGGTAAAAAACGCCGAGTTAAAAAAATACCTGCATGGGTTTGAAAGTTTCATCGATATCGTCAAAGCATATCTTGCGAGCCAAGTAGCCCTCGAAGGATACGGTTACAAACCGTTGTTAGATATCCGTGAATTGCCTGACACTCGAATATTTATTACCTTTCCACTACTCACGGAAACTGAGTGCCAAGATAAAGAAAAATGTGAGGTTGCTGCCGCTTGTTTTGGATTAAATTCGCTGTCACTCAAGAGTGAAAAACTCGATCTGCAGATTCTTGTAGAAGACAACAAAATCACACATTATTTAGATGTTCAGAAAATTGACAAAGTTGATGTCATGAAAATCCTTTTGGATTTTGTAAGCTTATTGAAAAGGCGTCAACCAGGACAAAAAACGGAATTGTTAGAGTTTGTAATGAGAATAGCCAATTTTCTACAATCTCAACAATTTGGATTCACTTACACGAAAGAGCGGCTTCCTAAATATCTCCCTTATGATCCGGCGTTGGAATCGAATGAGGCTAACTTAAAAAATATCGGTTGGTTGGAAACCCATTTCAACGTAAGCCACGATGTTGACCAAGGCAATCAGCGCTTTATGAAAGTGTTTATCGGTAAAAAGGCGTTCAAATTTATCGACTACGAAGATATGGCATTCCTACTTGATAACGTTCCAACAATTGAGGTTTTAGAAGCGGCGATTGAAGCCGGTTTAATTGGTCCAGAATCCAAAAATGGATTCGTTTCTATCCAAGAAGAACGAGAAAACCTGAAGAAAACTGAAGAACAGTATCAAAAGAAAGGAAAGTTCACTGGGGAAAATAAAAATTTGCATGCCGACTGGAAAACCGCAGAACCTCAATACGAATATGATCCAGTTAGAGGTTTCTATTATCTCTCCATTGAAGGCGAACCCGTCATGGATGAATTTGAAAAAGCTTATATCAGTCTTTTAGGAAGGAATGCGGCTAGGTTCGGTGGTGCTGTATTGGAGATCGGGTTCGGAATGGGGATATCCTCGAATGCAATACAGACAGAACTCAAAAAACGTTATAAACCGGCGGATGGGAAACGAGCTGTCCATATCATTATTGAGTATAATGCCAAAGTTGCACAAGTAGCGAGGGAATGGGGAAAGCGACAACCAGTACCCGTTATTGTCATGGAAGGGGATTGGCGTGAGCAGATTCATAAAATACCCAAGGAAATCTTATCCGGGTCACTCTCCGATCCCTATCCGCTAAATCCGACAGAAAAACATAAAGATGCCGCGTTGGCATTAGGAGAAATCTACAAACATCTGCGTCCGGGAGGACTTTCGGTTCATTATTCTGATAGTCAGTATTGTCTGCAAAGAGAACAGTATGAAATCGCAAAACAAGGGGGATTCAAATATTTTGGAAGTGCAACCTCTCATTTTGGTGCCCATCTTAATACGGGTGAGTATTATGGAAAGGGTATGAGAATGATGATACCGATGTTATACAAAGAAGGAGGAACATGTTCTCCTGACTGGCAAACACAGAAAATGAACGCTGAAAATATACAAGAACTTATCAATAAAATATTTATTGAGAGTTTGTGATGAACGGAACTACGGTTGTCATTAACACGACTTCACACGTTAAAGGTATAAAAGACGTTATTTTTTGTGGCTATCCTAAATTAGGATAACAAAACTTTAACGATTCCGGAATAAATTATTTATTTTTATTTCAGCCCAATTTGATGTTCTCCGTTCTGAATGACTGAACCGAGGGTGTTAAAGGTTTGGTCGAGAAAAACGTCGACAAGCACATGTAGGACAGCCATTTCTGATTTGAGGGCCAGGTTGGCGAATTGATGTTCAGGCAAAAGTACAGCGAAGCGAAACTTTTGCCTGAACAGTTGATTTTGTTGATGGCCCTCTTGATAACAATTTGAGTAGGACAAGTCAAAGATGGAGAATCAATCACAATACCGTCGGGCGAATCTGGTTTTTATCCGTTTATTTCGCGTATCCGTTGTACTAACTAAATTCCCTCAACTTGAGGTTAACCAATAATCTATCGAAAATGAACTCAACAACTCATTTATTTAGTGCCGCCACAACCGAAACGCTTGGTTTGTTGGAACAATTAAACCAACAAAAAAAGCCGATCTTTGTGGTTCCAACCAAATTCATCTCAACAGAAGCCGCACAAGTCGGTTATTTGTTAAATAGCCTCTATGATGCCAATCGCGAGATTAACCAAAAACCTGGCAGTTATAAAAGTTTTTTTTGTAACTCTCAGTATGAAGCCTTACAAGGTGCGATAAAAATCGCGCGCCATCGCCAATGGAATCGGTATAAACATCATGGTGGACGGATACTGATTTATGATCCGGCAAGAGCCATCAAGGATTATTTTCTGTTTCAACCAGAAGCCACGGCGAATTTTATTCTCCCGGGTGTGGAAATATTCGAGACAGTAGAAGCCCTTGAACATCAACTCACTTCAGTCTCAGCCGCCGCTTGCTTTTTAAGGCTTGATGAGACATTTGAGCAGAAGACGTTCAATCGGATTCAACAACACTGTTCTCAAAACCACATCCGGTTCGGGGTCGATTTTTCCAGCCTGGCATTAGCTGAAATCGCCCGTGTTTTTCAACAGTTTGATTGTCAGGCGGATTTGTACGTTTGGGGAGAACAGTTGACAAACCAACAAATTCCTTTTGGCGTGTTTTCGATGTCGAATGATGTCTATAAACCTTGGAATACGGTCCCCAATTGTTTGCTGCATTCTTCGACTTATAGCGGCAATTTGCTGGCGTTGAATAAAGTGAAACAGGTGTTGTTGGATAACTTTCAGTGGTCGGCCGATATTTTGAAGAACTGCTCTGAAATAGAGACTTCTGATGAGAGCAAGAAGAAGTATTTTTCAGCCCATGTTAATCCCAATCTGGAAAAACTGTATCAATTGGCTGGCTATAATCTTGAGATTAAAGAAGCGTCTGGTTGCTATCTCACCGTCAAGCAAGCTGATGAAAAAGAGCCGCAAGTCCTGCTTGATTGTTTGAGTGGTGGCGCGTTAGGCATTTTTGGTCATAATCCGCCAGATTTATCCGCAGCGGTTCTTTCCTCCCATGATTCTTCCCACGATTATTGGAAGGATTTAACCGCGGAATTATGCCAATTAACCGGGTTTGACTTTGCTTTTCCGGCCGTCAGTGGTGCAACGGCGGTTGAAAATGGGATGTTCGCGGGTTTACTGGCACAGGCTCAACACAAGAAAAAAATGATTGTGTTTGATAATAACTATTCTGGAAAACTCTTACTGCCGTTGATAGCCAGCCCTTCCAAATTGCAGCCCAGTCATCAGTTTGCGCCGCTTTATGAGCAGGTTGTGGTAATAGATGCTTTTGCGAAAAATGCCACCGAGCAACTTTTGTCAGAAATACGTTCTGGAGAGGTTGGCTTGATCTGGTTTGAGTATCTACGCGGTTCGGATGGAAAACCGCTCCCGGATTCGTTGATTGAGATAATTAATGAAAATCATCAGGCGTATAACTACTACATCGGCGTCGATGAAATTTTGATGGGTTTATACCGTACCGGCCCGTTGTTTAGTTATCAAAGGACGGCTTTGCGTCCTGATATTGTGACTTTGTCAAAGGCCTTGAGTTATATGAGTTTTCCTATTGGAGTCACTTTAGTCCGCTCAACTGTCTATCATCAAGCGGTGAGTCATGCGCCACATTTGGTTAAAGGGATGGAGACTCGCTATGTCAATCAATTAGGGGCCCATATTGCTTTACATTGTCTCAACCGGTTGCAAACAGACAATATCGCTGGCAATGTTCAAAAGCAATCCCGTTATCTCTATGAACAGTTAGAGAAACTCGCAAATGAGCAGAATTTGATTGAACGGATTGAGAAGGCCGGGTTATATTTTTGTGTTCATTTGAAAATGCCTTGGTGGATAAAAATCTGGGGAGAATTCGGACGAACGATGTATCTGCTCTTTTTGACGAAGTGTTGGAAAAGAGCCGGGGTGTTTGCCTTTTTTGATACTCGATTAATGCCGTCTTTATGTTTATCAGAAACCGAAGTCAGTAAGTTACTTGAAAGCACTCAGAAGGTATTGAAGATGCGGCCCTTAAAAGTGTTTGGCATTGGTCTAAGTCGAAAGCCGTAATGAGTTTATAAGAAATCCGATTTTTTCAACAAATCGGATTTCTTTCTTTGCCGACATATACTCAACGTGGCCATAAGGCAGGATTTCCAAGGGCGTTGCCCTTGGCTATATTAATCTCGCCCCGTTGGAGCTTGAAGGTAGTTATTTAAGTTATTTTTGTTTCTCAAAAAGTTTGTTCCCTTCTTGAGTATAATAACGGTAGTGATTAGATTATCGATAAGGATTGGTAAAAGTAAATTTTTCTGTTGAGTACTTGAGTACAACGACACAAGCGTGGATAAACAACGAGCTATTAGACATGAATGGTTCGATAAATGCTTTGTTCGCTTTTTGATAGGAGGATTATCAATCCAATCGGTGGATTTTAATTTATTTAGGAGCAATAGGCGTTCCTTTACTGCGTTTCGTTTTACTTATACTTCGCACCGGCACAAATTGCGCTTTTTTTTTAATTTAACAGCCAACATTGTCTGAAAGCTTAAGTCACCTAAAGGTGACTAACCTCGGGGCTTTTTTCAAAAGACCAAAGCGCAAATTGTAACCGTGAAAACGGGAAGGCGCCCCTTCTGGCATTTTTAAAAAATGTGATAACGAACAAGCGTAAGCATGGCCCACAATTGACGCGATTCTATGCACATAACTTTTTAGGCCGAATATTTTTATATCTATTTACGCGCTATTAAGTTGGGCTATGACTTGTGTGATGTCAGCGATAAATCGATGAGTAAGTACAACGAATTACGCGGATAAACGAATTAAAAACGCGGATAAATGTACTATCGAGAAAAATTGACTTTTATCAATCCTTATATTAAGCATAATCGCCTTCGTTATTAACTTTCGTGCCCGGAAAATGGGAATGCGCCCGGAAAAATGTGATAAGTAACAGGCGTCCAATTGGCCCACAATTGATGTGATTCTATGCACATAACTTTTTAGGCCGAATATTTTTCTATCTATTTACGCGCTATTAAGTTGGGCTATGATTTGTGTGATGTCAGCGATAAATCGATGAGTAAGTACAACGAATTACGCGGATAAACGAATTTAGTACAACGAAACTGGCGTTTAGCGAACGCCTATATTGCTACTAAACAAATTAAGTTTGAACGTCGGAGCAAACTTTTCGGCACCGAGCCAATAAGAATGGAGCGAAAGGGGGCCAGCCTCAAATTTGAAAGGTTTCAAATGACAACCTGGCCCTCTGAAAAATACTTTATTAAGTACCGAAGCACAAATTTTCAGGTATTTTGTAGCCTCCCAATGTTTGCCCACCACTATGTATGCCAACCCAAAAATGGTGGGCAACCACTTTTGCGTCGAACTCCCTACCAAAAATTCATAATACCTGAAAATTTAGGGTTCAGTACTTACCATAAACGGAGAACGATCGATGAAAAAACGAGTGTTATATGGTACCGCCAATTACGAAGAAATCGTCCAAAAAAACGGTTACTTTGTCGATAAAACCGCCTATATTGAAAAATTGGAAGAGGTTGGAAATCCGGTTTTTTTGCGTCCAAGGCGGTTTGGAAAATCTCTGCTGTGCCGGATGCTAGAATGTTATTATGACATCAATCGGCGGGAGGATTTTGAAAGACTGTTTGGACATACTTACATCGGTCAACATCCAACGCCATTGCACAATGCTTTTTTGGTTTTACACCTCGATTTTTCTACCATAGAGCCGACCGGTATGGCCTCCGACATTGAGAACCACTTTAACCACATTTGCAACTCGCGGATGAAAATGGTTGTTGGTAGAAACCAACCCTGGTTTAAGGGCCAAGTCAGCATAGATGTCAAAGATAAAACGTCGTCTAACCTCCAATCCATTCTCAATCTCATTCTTCAAAACGATGATTTACCTCCGCTCTATGTGATCATTGACGAATATGATAACTTTGCCAACCAATTGATTACGGCTCATAAAGACCATCTCTACCATGAATTGACGGCAGATGACAGTTTTCTCAAAACGTTTTTCAAAACGTTAAAGGAAGGACGTAAAACAGGAGCCATCGCCAATGTGTTTATCACTGGTGTATTACCAATAACGATAGATGATATGGCCTCTGGCTACAACATTGCCAATTTCATTACCTTAGAGCCGGAATTTGAGGAAATGTCGGGCTTTACCTCAGATGAAGTTCATCAACTACTGGATGAAATTTATCACGACTACGAGATTGATCCGACTACCCGCTCGGTTGTTGAGGCCATCATCAAGAACCATTACAATGGCTATTGTTTTGTTACCCCAGAGGGTAAGCCTCTCTATAATCCGACTCTGTTGATGTATTTTTTAAAGCATCTTTGCCGCTATAAAACTATTCCCAAACGGTTGACTGACATGAACTTGAAAACGGAGCTGTCTTGGGTGAGACGGTTGACGGCCTCGAATCCCCAAAACACCGAGGAATTTGTTGATCAACTGACGTTGCATAATAGTATTTCTTATGATGAGGTTTTTCTGGTAGAAAAGTTTAACATGTTCCAGTTCTTTGAAAAGAGATTTTTTGCTGTTTCTTTTTTCTATTTGGGCATGTTGACATTGCGCGACGATTTTTACCTCAAACTGCCTAATCTTAACATGCAACAAATCTTCGTGGAATATTTCAATGAAATCCATCACATAGATGTGTCTTCTCGTTACAGCGAAATGATGCAACGTTTTGTCAATAAACCTAAGCTTGAGGAACTGTTTGCGGGTTATTGGGAACACTATGTGTCGCAGTTGCCGGAAGCGATTTTTCAGCAAGTCAATGAAAACTTCTATCGCACCACCTTTTTTGAGTTGTGTAGCCGCTATCTGTCTCGCTGGTTTGTTTGGCATGTCGAACGTTCCTATCCGCAAGGCAAAAGCGATTTAGAGTTTGTGGGTAAATATCATGAAAAATTTGCCGGGCTACGGTGGGTAATTGAATTTAAGTATTATTCCAACACAAAATTCAAGACACGCAAGACGAGTATTGAACAATTTGAATTGATCGAGGACGATACTCTACAAATCAAGGGTTATGTCGAGGGCCTCAAAAAGGAATACCCAGAGGCCCAAATTTCGCAGTTTGTGATTTATTGTTTTGGGAATCAGGGGTTTCGGGTGTTTGAGGTTCCAAGTTGACATACCGTACGGAAAAGGCCCGTTTGTAATACTTGATGATCAAGTTTTTAGTCTGACAATGCACAAGGATTGTATATAATAAGGGATTTTTAGAAACGAGCATCAAATCACGTCAGTCAATGTTCAATTAAGCATTTGCTGATTGAATAGCTTTGTTACTTTTCGGCACCGATAGCCAATAAATAATGGAGCTACAGGGGGCCAGTCTCAAATTTGAAAGGTTTCAAATGACAACCTGGCCCTCAATCAAAAGGGCTTTTTGAGAGAAAGTTGGAAAGAGAAGTCAATGCCATCGATGTTGTCGTTTTTTAAAAACCGCGACGGTTTGAACGTCGGAGCAAACTTTTCTGGATAGAGCCAATAATAATGGAACGAAAGAGGGCCAGTCTCAAATTTGAAAGGTTTCAAATGACAACATGGCCCTCAATCAAAAGGGCTTTTTGAGAGAAAGTTGGAAAGAGAAGTCAATGCCATCGATGTTGTCGTTTTTTAAAAACCGCGACGGTTTGAACGTCGGAGCGGAGCAAACTTTTCTGGATAGAGCCAATAATAATGGAACGAAAGGGGGCCAGCCTCAAATTTGAAAGGTTTCAAATGACAACATGGCCCTCAATCAAAAGGGCTTTTTGAGAGAAAGTTGGAAAGAGAAGTCAATGCCTTCGATGTTGCCGTTTTTTAAAAAACACCGCGACGGTTTGAACGTCGGAGCAAACTTTTCGGCACCGAGCCAATAATAATGGAACGAAAGAGGGCCAGCCTCAAATTTGAAAGGTTTCAAATGACAACCTGGCCCCCAATCAAAAGGGCTTTTTGAGAGAAAGGTCATTGATTTTTTAGGATTCAATTCAACCCTTAATTCGCATCTTTAATGGAATAACCTAAAATCGCCTCGGCTTGCTTGCGCCGTTAAATCCGCTTTACCGTCAAACAGGGTGGCACCCATGCTTTTTTCTTGGGAACCTTGCCCGGGAAAAACCCAAGTTGTCATCTTCTTTTTTCTCCTTTCAATTGCGTTAGCCAGTCTTTCTGTTTTGGTGGAAGTTCCTACCGAAGGCTTCGGTGTGTTAAGGAAGATTTTTACGGCTGACAAAAATTCCTTAACCTTTTTAAAATTTTGTAAACTTTGTTTAAATGGTGTCAGTATCGGAAAACTTTTGGATTGAGACGGTTTAGTCAGATTAGACTTGACAAGGTCATACAATTTATTGGCGCTGGAAAAAATACGCCTTTTCGCACCACTTGAATTTTCGCTCCAAGTGGATGCCGTCCAGATGAAAATAGGAACAATACAGAAAATTTTTTCGCCTTTAGGAACGGTGACTTTTTGAAGAATTTAAACTTTTTAAAAAATCAACATATATAGGACTTACGCACTCATACAAATAAATCATTGATTTTATTAACATAACTGGCATCATTGGCGAAACGAGTTTTTACAAATAACTCATTGAATTTTAAATAAATTTAATTTGTCAATGCGTAAGTCCTAATATAGATATTCAGATAATTATTTAGTCCCCTTTAGGGGACTTGAGCGGGAAGACAAACGAAGTAACGAGCGGAGCGAGATAACGGCTTTAGCCGTTGGCTGCCAAAGAAATTATTTTTCTGAACATCTATAGTACTAGGGGTGTGTGAAACCTGAAAATTTATTTTTTCGCCAATCCTAAGGCGCTAAAAACGCTTCTTCAATTCCTGACAACGTTGATTTAATAGTTCGGCCGTTCCCAGCATCAGCTTTTGGGCAATATCATCAACATGCCGATTGCGCCCGTTTTCTAGGGCCGTGCCTTTCACCCATTGGTTAAATGCGCCCATCGCTGGGCCGCTGTGAATCTGGTAATCGACTTTTTGCTCGGCACTGCCTCGCATCGCTAAACGCATGGTATGCACAAAATACCATTTGAAAATGAGGGCCATTTTGTGCTTGGGATTGCGTTCGGCTTTTTCAATTTCTTCTGGCATGGCTTTTTCATAATATGCCTTGGTTTCCGCATAGACTTCTTCAAAGCTGCGGTGGAAATATTTGTCTTGGATTTGTTTTTTGGTTTTGTCGTCAATCTCGTCCAAGGAGTTGTAGTGGCGGTAAAGATCATACAATTTATTGGCGCGGGCCGGAAAAAATACGCCTTTTCGCACTACTTGGACTTTGGCGCCAAGTTCAAACATATCGCCGGCCGGCGCATAGTCGGTATCTTGGACATTCAGTTGTTGTAATATCTCTTTGACGGCCTCACTGGTACCTGCTTCTACGGTACATTGATTGATGGAACCCGTCAAAATAAAATCCGCGCCGAGTATAAAAGCCGTCGCGGCGGCTTCTGGCGTTCCAATTCCTCCTGCTGCACCCACTCGAACTGGTTTGGCGTAGCGATACTTTGCCATTAGTTCATCGCGTTGTCTGATGATTGTGGGTAATAATACCGACATGATTCCCATATCAGTATGTCCGCCTGAGTCTGCTTCGACACATAAATCATCGGCCATCGGCATTTCTTTTGACAACTCGGCCTCTTTAAGAGAAATTTGGTTGGCTTCCAACAATTTCTTCACAATACGTTCAGGCGCGGGACTTAAAAAAACTTGGGCGATTTCAGGCCTTGATATTTTCGCCATGACTTTGTGGACGGTGGAAATTTTCCCAGATGTATCCCGCCTTAATCCCTTCAAACGATACTTCACCAGTGCCGGGGTTATTTGCATAAAGGCCGCCGCTTCAATGTTTTTGATACCATATTTCAAAAACAAATCGACGGTGTCCTCTTCCAATTGTGGATCGCCAGGGTTGTGCAAGAAATTCATGCCATACGCTTGTCCATCCTTGAGTTCTCGTTGGATGAATTGAATCGCGGCCTCAATCTTGGGCAATTTAAGGCCACCGGTACCAAAAAAGCCCATTAGCCCGGCTTTGCCCATTTTAACAACCAGTTCTTTGGAAGCAATGCCTTTTACCATCGCGCCGGTGACGTAAGCGTATTTGAGGTGATATTCTTGTTTGAATGCTTCACTACCCAGAGATTCTGCGGTGATATCTGAAGACATTTCAGTCGCCGGTGGTTGTTTTTGGGCCTGTGATTGGGTTGGAGTGGGTTCCAACTGAACCTTCTCTTCGGCAACCACGAGCGGCTCGGCTTCCTTTTGGATTTTTGCGATAAGCTTCGTCAACACCTTGCCAGGGCCGACTTCTTCAAATGTCATCTCTCCTTGTCCCATCAAATAACGGATACTGTCTACCCAATTCACCGGATGGGTGATTTGCTCTGCCAAATTGGCCACGATTTCCGTTTGCTTATAAGGCTGAGCATGAACATTGGAGATGATCGGTATTTTTAGTTCTGCAAACTTAACTTCCTTTAAAAAGCGTTCAAATTCTTGTTGCGCGTCACGCATATAACGCGAATGAAAGGCCGCACTGACATTTAAAACAACACACCGAACCGAGTCCATCGGTTCAAAAATGTCATACACGCGGTTAATATCGTCCTTTAAACCGGCAATCACCAGTTGGGAGGGCGTGTTGTAATTAGCAATATCAATACCCGTTAACCCATTTTCCGAGAAAATCGCTTCGAGTTTCTCAATCGAACAATTTATTACCGCTGCCATCGCCCCAGTTGGTGCTTGGCTCATCAGTTCGCCACGTTTTTGCACCAATTTTAAGCCAGTGGCAAAATCAACCCCACCGGCCGCCAACAACGCGTTATATTCACCCAAACTATGCCCGGCGACAAAATCGGCTGGTTTGCCGGTTTGTTCCACTTTTTTGAAGTAGGACAACGCATTAACCACATATAAAGCCGGTTGGGTGTATTGGGTTTGATTTAATTGTTTCTGGGTACCTTCTAAACAGAGTTCTTTAATGGAATAGCCTAAAATGTCATCCGCTTGCGCGGTTAAATCGGCAAACTCGTCAAAGAGGGTGGCACCCATGCTTTTTTCTTGGGAACCTTGCCCGGGAAAAACCCAAGTTATCATCTTCTTTTTTCTCCTTTCAGTTGCGTTAGCCAGTATTTCGGTTTTGGTGGAAGTTCCCTTTGACGGCTTCGGTGTGTTAGGGGGGATTTTTCTGGCTGACAAAAAATCCTTAACCTTTTCCAAGTTTTTTAAACTCTGCCCAAACGGTGTCAGTATCGGAAAACTTTTGGATTGGGACTGTTTAGTCAGATTATACTTGACAAAATTAGCCAACGTCCCAGACGGCCCTAAATCCAGATAAACATAAGCTTGCTTGTTCTCTAAAGCTTGCACCGTTTGTTGAAAGAGTATCGGCTTTCTTATCACGTCCCAAAGAGAATTCTGAGGAAGTGAAGTGAGGATATCAGCAGAAACACAAGAAATCAACGGAATTTTGGGCGGTTGATAGGTTTTATGCTTGATAAAATCCGTATAAATGGGCGCTGCCGGTTCAATCAAAGCGGAATGAAAACCTACTGAGACTGGCAAACTTTGAGAAGCTAGGTTTTTCTGACGTAAAAATCTTTCAATCTCCTTTAAAGATTCTGGCTTGCCAGAGACGACAAAATGAGAATGAAAATTAACTGAGGCTAATTCACTTAAGTTAACTAACTGAGGCGTTTCATTGAACAACGTCGGGTTATGAAGAATAGCCGTCATTCCACCCTTTTGACAATGAGTTTCTAGCACTTGCGCTTGTTTCACAACGGCTTTGAGTGCTTCTTCAACCGAAATAACCCCAGCCACCGCCGCCGAGGCAAACTCACCCATACTGGTTCCCAACACATAATCTGGCTCTATTCCGTCTTCCAAAAGCACTTGAGCAAGCGCATACTCCACCATAAAAATGGCGGGATGAGTGTATAACGTTTGATCAAATAAGTCGCTCGATGATTTGGTTTTATCATAGAGCTTATCAAGCAAAGATTCACCAAGCGTCTCAGAGGCTATGTCGTTCAAAGTTAACATCCATTTCTGGAAAGTCGGATGTTGCTCAAACAGTTCTTTACCCATCTGATAAGAGTGGGAACCTTGCCCGGAAAACATAAAAATCACCGGTTTATTTTTCATTTATGATTCCTGTAATCTCACTAGTACTGCCAAACTCAAGTTTGGACTCCTGCCAAACGACTCTTGCCAAACTCAAGTTTGGACTCCTGCCAAACGACGACTGCCAAACTCAAGTTTGGACTCCTGCCAGCAAAAACCTCCAAGGTTTCTAAAACCTTGGAGATTTGCCATTAATTATAAGGCCTCTCAATCCGACAACCCGGCCCACTTTGAATAAAGCAAGCTCACCGAGTACTTTGACAAGGGAAATAAGCGAATGAGAATTGGGTTGTTTTGGTTATTATACTAACGTGTTGGCATGCGTCTCAACTTCACATATAGAAAGGGCCATGCTTTAATTTGAAAGCATCCACGTCGGCAAAAGTTTCGCGGAGCGAAACTTTTGCCGACGTAAGTATTTTATGGCCCTCAAACAAGGCAAAAACCTCCAAGGTTTCTAAAACCTTGGAGATTTGCCATTAATTATAAGGCCTCTCAATCCGACAACCCGGCCCACTTTGAAGTATGGGGTTCGCATAGCGGAACCCCACCTTGAGAATTTAACCGTCTGGTGACATCACAACAGCCCCATTTGGATGTACCCAGTTGGACAGACATCTTTACAGATGTGACAGCCAACGCACTTAGCGTAGTCAGTTTCGACGTAGCGCCCTATAACATGACTGTCCTTTTTCACCTTGAATACCGCACTTTGCGGACAGTAAGTGATGCAGTTGTTACATTCAAAGCACATACCGCAACTCATGCAACGGTTGGCTTCGGCAATCGCCTTTTCTTCCGTTAGGCCAACAAAGCGTTCCTTAAAGTTGCCGAGTACTTGCTCCGAGGTGATTTTAACCTCTTCACGCAAGTTCAGAGGTTCGTAGGAAAAATGACCTAAGAAGAGTCGTTCATAAGGAATGATCTCGGAGGATGAACGCTCCTCGTAGTTGTGAACGGCAAAACTCGAGTTGTTAGTACCCCAAGTCTCTTGATGATCGTACTCGTCCGGTTGCAGATTGTGGGCCTGTAGTTCTTGAAGTAGGTTGAAGTGATGGACGTCTACTTTCGGGCGGACGGAAATGTCTTCGCCCTTCAGGTAGTCATCTATACTTTCAACAGCGGTGGAAGCATGGCCAATCGCCGTGGTCAGCAAATGTGGTTTAATCGCGTCTCCACCTACGAAATGACCGGGCTTGGATGCCACTTGATAGGTTTTGTCAACATCTATCTGGCCCCGACCGTTATCAAGTTCTTCAATGCCGGTATAATCACCTTTCTGGCCGGTGGCGCCGACAATCATGGTACACTCAATCTCAAATTCTTGGCCTTCCTTGGGTACCATTTTACCGTTTACCCAATCGACCGGCATCACCCGGAGCGCGGTAGCCCGACCGTCTTCGCCTCGAATGACTTCTAACGGTGCCAAGCTCTCGTGAATTTCCACACCTTCGGAAATAACGGCCTCCAATTCATGTTTGGTCGCTGGTGCCTTTGAGATGGGACGACGGTAGACAATCCACACGTCCGCGCCTTTTCGACGAGCCGCTGAGGCCACGTCGTGGACGGTGTAGCCCAAGATCACGTTTTCCGGGCGATCTTTTTCGTGGTTCTGAGAAATATGGCCTATACGCCGGGCTACCGCGGCTACGTCCATAGCGGTATCGCCGCCACCTACAACCAATATGCGGCCCGATAAGTGCTGTAGTCGCCCTTCGTTAAAAGCGCGTAAAAACGCCATGCCATCAACGCAATTCGGCGCATCTGCACCGGGGATAGGCAATGCCTTGCCAGAGGTGGCACCAATCCCCCAGAAAATGGCATCGTATTCCTTTTCCAATTGCTCAATGGTAACGTCAGTGCCTACGCGGGTATTCAATTTGACCTCAACACGCATATCGAGGATTCGCTTGATCTCGTCATCAAGAACGTCGCGGGGTATGCGGTAACCGGGGATGCCGAAAGACATCATGCCACCGAGCGTGTTGTATCCCTCAAAAATAGTACAACTATGTCCCCGGCGGCGCAGAAAATAGGCGGCAGCCAAGCCGGCAATCCCACCGCCGACGATGGCAACTTTTTTGCAGGTCTCATGCGCCGGTTTGGGGAAGCTAAGATGGTTTTCCCGCGCCCAATCACCGATGTATTGCTCAATTGAGTTGATGCCAACAGAGTTTTCCACTTCGTTGCGATTACAACCGTCTTGGCAAGGTGCGGGACAGACGCGACCCATAACGGCCGGGAAAGGGTTGGCTTCGGTCATGCGCCGAAAGGCGTATTCCTCCCACCGCATTCCCTTTGAGGGTTTGTCCAGCCCACGTACAATGAGTAGCCAGCCACGGATATCGTGACCAGAGGGGCAACTTCCTTGGCAGGGTGGTGTGCGATGCACATACGTCGGACAGAGGTAAGACTCCCCTGACTCTATGACATCTTTATTCCATTTCAAGTGTGCGCTGTCGTTGTCTTTGTAACGCCGGAATGTTAAATTGATTTCGCTCATTGTCTTTATTCTCTTGTGTGGTACGAAGAAGCAACAAGGCTTGCCCTTCGGGCCGATGGATAAAAATAAGTGGTATCAGTCTATCGGGCACTGGGGTCATTGAATGAGAAAGCAATGCGTTTGGCGAAAAATAATTTCTTTCATAGCCAACTGCACAAGCCGTGATCTCGCGTAGCGAAGGACGTAGTTTGTCTAAAGAGCTACTGTCCCCTAAAGGGGACTAAATAATTATACTCAGCACCCCTAATGCGAATATCTCGCGATCAAATGAAAAAGGTATAATGAACATTTTAGGCTAAATTTTCTCCGAAAAACTTTAGCCTAAAAAAGACTTATAAAATCACTTTCAATGACGATGTTTTTATAAGTTATTGATTTTATAATATTCAATTTAACCCTTAATTCGCATCCCTAAAAATGATTGCGTTTTTTATCGTAGCGAAGCTCGTTACTTCGTTTGATAGCCAAAACACACCCCTAAATCCCATGACGTAAGGGGACTTACTCCCCTCTTGATAGGGGCTGGGGGGGTGTATCAAGAGCTACTATTTTAACAGTGTTGAGTATATCTGAATATTTATAGTATTGATCGGAATATTTTTGGCTTCTAGCGATATCGTTTTTGCCAAACCTAATAGATGCGCCACCTCACCATTCATTAGTTGCATGTCTTGCTGCATGTTCACGCCAACTGCCTTTGTGAGGGAATTTTAATTTTTATTAAATCTCAAACAGTTGTAAAATTAATGCAAAACTTGTTCCGAACAGTATTGGTCGGTACCTCATTTTCATCAGCCCAGCTAGTACTCTGTCAATGTTCTATTGACAGGTTTTAGTCGTCGGCCAGTTTTAACTTGGCACGGCCATTAATTCTCTGGCACTGCCAAACTAAAGTTTGGACGACTGCATTTCAAACCGACATCGGAATTTTAATGGTAAATGTTGTCCCTTGTCCAGTGGTACTTTCGCAAGAGATTGTCCCATTTAATTTATGCGTCACAAGATTGAAAACTTTAATTCATTAATCATTAATCATTAATCATTAATCATTAATCATTTTCACCACCCCAGTCGGTACCTCATTTTCATCACCCCAGCTAGTACTCTGTCAATGTTCTATTGACGGGTTTTAGTCGTCGGCCAGTTTTAACTTGGCACGGCCATTAATTCTCTGGCACTGCCAAACTAAAGTTTGGACGCTTGCCAAACTAAAGTTTGGACGACTGCCAAACTTCCGGCCAACAAACTAAAGTTTGGACGACTGCATTTCAAACCGACATCGGAATTTTAAGGGTAAATGTTGTCCCTTGTCCAGTGGTACTCTCGCAAGAGATTGTCCCATTTAATTTATGCGTCACAAGATTGAAAACGATATGTAAGCCCAAGCCGCTGCCACCACCTTGACGGTTCGTGGTAAAAAACGGGTCAAAAATCTTGTTAATCACCTCATTAGGAATTCCTTTGCCGTTGTCAGAATAACGCAAGATTAACTGTCTTTTTTCACCCTCACCCTCACCCTTACCCTCAACGGAGTGGGTGTAGGTTACTGATTTTAAATCACCTTCACTGCTTTCTCCCCGTGAGTGGTAGGGAGTATCGAGGGTGGAGGTTTTCGCTTCTACCGTAATCTTTCCTTCAGGTTGGTCTTTGAATCCATGTATCAATGAATTCATAATGAAATTGGTGAGGATCTGAAAAAAAGCGCCCGGATAACTGGACAACGTGATTTGTTCATCACACACAATCGAAACTTGATGTTTGGTGCGTTTAAATTCGGGCTGTAAACTGGTCAAAATCTCATGCAGATACTCTTTCAATGTAAAAGTCCGCTGCTGTTCACCTGCCTGATCCACGGCAACGAGTTTGAAACTTTGAATCAATTCAGCAGCGCGAGTTAAGTTTTTAAAGGTAAGTTCACTGCCTTCTTGGATTGATTTCAAGTATTTTTCTAAGTCGGACCGTTTCATTTGACCGCTTTTATACAACTGCGTCAGCTCTTTTGTGAGCGTATCGAGTCGAGAAATGGCCGTCACACCGACACCCACCGGGTTATTGATTTCGTGGGCAACGCCGGCAACTAGATTGCCTAACTCAGCCATTTTGGCCGCTTCTACTAATTGTTCTTGGGTGGCTTGCAATTGTTGTAAGGCCTCTTCGGCCGCTTTTTTGGCTTCTTGTAATTTGATCTCTGCTTGTTTGCGTTCAGTGATGTCTTGGGTAAATCCTTTCATGCGAACTGGGGTACCCGATTTGTCGAATTCCAATTCTGTCTGTGAACGCATCGTGCGGATTTGGCCGTCAGGCCATATCACCCGAAATTCAAATTCGGCCGTATGTCCATCTTTGAGGCTTTTTTCCAACATGGAACTAATAATATTCTTGTCAACGGGATGTATGCGCTCAATAAAGGTTTGATAGCTTGGCGTATAACCTTCTGATTCTTGTTTAAAATTACGACAGTCTTGCGCGGATCGGAGGACGATGTCTGTCCTGATATCCCATACCCAACTGCCAAGCAGTGCCATACGTTGGGCATCTGCTAAAATGGCTTCGCTTTTCGCTAATTTGCGTGTGCGTTCTTTGACTTTTTCTTCTAAGGTGTGTGAATAGTCTTCTAACGCTTTATTGAGTTCAAGCAGTTGTTTATTAAATCTTTCCCGCTCGACTTCGGCCTGTTTGCGTTCAGTAATGTCTTGAAAGGCCATCATCGCGTAGGTAATGTTGTCGTTTTCATCAAAGATGGGCGAGCCCCACGCTTCTATGGGAATAATATTGTTGTCTGGTTGGTGGATTTCCATATCATCAACCGTTGCACTTTGGCCTTGCAACGCGAGTATGTTGGGCCGACGATCATTGGGATAGAGTTGCTCAGTGCCCGCCATATAGATTTGATAAACTGAAGTGAATTGTTCAGCGGTGGCTTCTGGCACCACGCCTTTACCCAGTAATTGCTGCGCTCTCTGATTGGCGTAGTAGGGATGGCCGTTGGCATCAGTCACTAAGACTCCCACGGGTACGGCTTCTAGGAATTGTGTTAGTCTTCTTTCGCTTTCAATGGCGAGACGTAGCGCTTGGGCTTTGAGTTGCTTGATGTGAAGATGTGTTTTGATGCGGGCAAGGAGTTCAGGTTTTGAGATCGGCTTCGTTAGATAATCATTGGCACCAACTTTGAATCCCATGACTAAATCAGCCACTTGATTTTTGGCGGTTAATAAAACAATAGGTAATTCATTCGCTTCCCAAGTTTCACGGATTTTTTGCGTGACTTCGTAGCCCGTCATGTGAGGCATCATCACATCAAGCAAAATCAGATCGGGTGTTACACCTTTTTCAAGGGTAGCGATGGCCTCAAGGCCTGAAGCTGCTTGAATGGTGGCATAGTGGTGCAAGGAGAGATGGTTAGCGAGGACGTGAAGATTCACCGGCTCGTCATCTACAATCATAATTTTGAAAGCTTCTTGCTCCGACACAGACGGCATGAAGTTTTGAGACGGTGGTGTAGTCGCTAAAGCGGTGATTCCTCGTGCCGTTTCAGCTAAAGCGGAGGTTCCTGGTTCTACTTCGGTATCCGCTAAAGCGGCCGTTCCCGCTACCGCGTCAATTCCATCGTACACGGGAGGACTCGATCCGTGAGAAGGTGACGAAGCGGCCGCGGCGATTTGTCCAGACTTCTGATCACTGCTCAGTGATAACTGATCACTGATAACGGGGAGGGTAAAGCTAAACTTTGAGCCTACGCCGACAGTTGATTTTACCCAAATGTCTCCACCGTGCAACGTCACCAAGTGTTTGGTGATGGCTAAACCTAAGCCGGTGTGGCCGTGTTGCGTTGTTGAACTGTATAATTGTTCAAATGATTCAAATATTTGCGTTGTTTTATCAGCAGGAATACCAATCCCGGTGTCTGAAACAGTTATCAGTAAACAGTTATCACTGTTCAGTTGTTTTTCAGGACGTTTTTCTGGACGTAGATGACTGATAACTGATAACTGATGACTGACACAGACTTCGGCGGAAATTTTGACGAGGCCTCTTTCAGTAAACTTGATCGCATTACCAACAAGGTTGTGCAGAATTTGTTGTACACGATTTTCGTCCGCGTTTGCCAGCGGAAGGTTAGGAGGAATGGCGTTAATGAGTTGCAAATCCTTGTTGCCCATAAGGGGTTGGCAGAACCTAAGCACAATCTCAGCGATTTCTCGCAGATTCACCAACTTCAGTTGCAGTTCAATCTTTTTGTGTTTTTGTTTGGAAAAATCAAGGATATCATTAATGAGGCTGGAGAGTCGCCGTCCACTGCCAACAATCAGGGCTAATTCTGAGCAGGTTTTTGGGCAAAGTTGTCCAGTGGCACCGTCAATTAGGGATTCAGCCATGCCGATAATGCCTTGAAGGGGTGTTCGCAATTCATGGGAGGTATTCGCCAAAAACTCATCTTTGAGTTCGCCCTGGCGTTGTAAGTCGGTATTTTTTGCTTCTAGGGCCGTAAACGATTTTTGCAGTTGCGTTGCCATACGACGGAATGAGTTGGCAAGTTCCCCCACTTCATCTTGACGTTCAACTTCAACCATCTGATGTTCAACTTCCACCATTTGTTGCCATTCATGCTTGGCGAGTACTTTGGCAGTGGTGTTTAAGCGCAGGAGCGGCTGGATAATCCATTGGGCGGTGAGAATGCCAACCAAAATGGTTACCAACAACGCCGCCAGACACAGTAGAATGGTGTAATACATATTCGCGTCAAAGTGTTCCATGAAATCGGCCTCTGGCACGACGACGACGATCAGCCAATCTAGCCCCCACTTATCCTTAAATGGCTCAACTTGGAGGAAATATAGGTTGCCATTGTCTCTAAAATCAAGCGGTTGTCTTTCTTTAATGGTGTTCAGATCGCCAAACTGTTGAATTAAAGAGCGTGCGGCGGCGCGAGTTAAAGCATCACTACTTTCTGTCGCCTTAAATTGTTCGGTTTTATTCAGGCCTTCCTTTGTTCCGGGGTTCTGATCTTCTGAATTCCGGAACGCCTGAACTTCTGAATTCCTCGCCTGCTCGCCTGAACTTCTTTCCTCCTGAGTGCGATATGGCTTTTCATCGGTGGAAGTTGCTACCAAGAGGCCAGAACGTTCCATGATGAAGGCCTGTCCGGTTTGACCGATTTCCAAGTCTCGAAGAAACTGACTAATTTTTAAGACACTGATATCGGCGGTTGCGACAGCCAGTAGCTTGTGTTGATTGTCGTAGATGGGGTGATTAACTGAAAGCGTGGTACGCCGACTGGAAAAGTAGGCTTTACTCCAAACCGGGTTTCCCTCATTCTTGGCTTTCAGGTACCAAGCTTGATGCCGATGATTATAGTTTGGTATGGTTTTTCGGAGTTTGGTACCTAGACTATTGGTCTCCCTGATTTTCAGATGAGCGGTTTTATCTAAGGTTTCTATAAGGATAGAGCCACTATCAAGCCGTTGTGCCCCGACATACGTGGCCTGTTCAGTACCAATACCGATGTAACTGACGGTATCAAACTGCTGTATCTGTTTCCGTAAGTGGCGTTCCATAGCGTGTATGTCGTCCAATTTCAACCGGCCGAGATGAATGACATTCACATTCATTTGATTAGCCCGATGGGGCATTGTGGTATGGCTTTTGAGAACCATAAGGATGCGAGTGGTGATTTCGCTCCGTAACTGGGTAGCGAGATCATCAACCGCTTTTTGGCCGTGGCTAAATGAGAGCCATCCTGTCAATCCCACCACTGCGAAGATTTGTATGACAAATGGCACAATGATGACGGTTCTCAGGGGGACTTTTCGAGAGAGTTTGGAAATGAAGTGTTTTAGAGAGTTGGTGAACATTTTTATTGGTAATGGGTAACGCAAACGAATTGTGAATTGTGAATTGTGTTTCAGGCAAAAGTTTCGCGGAGCGAAACTTTTGCCTGAAATTGTGAATTAAAAGCTAATCAATAAGTTATTGTTTTTCATTTTGTTCCGAGTTAAGCCAGGGCGAACACGCTTACTTGAATCACTGCCCCAACCTCGAAGGGGCCCCTAGTGAATAGCCCTAGTACATTGTCAATTTCATTTTGTCGGGTTATGTAGGTGGGTAGAGCGTCAATGCTATTTAGTTAAGCAACAAAATACCTACAAAAAGTATAACAATGAAGCGCGACTGAGGGCCATAACTTAATTTGAAAACTGAAGAAGCCTTTTATGGCCCTCAAAATCGATAGTCCAAATTGTGTTAATAACAGGGGGCCCGCGTATCACTATTCTGCCAAACGTTAGTTTGGACGACTAGTGCAGTAAAGCGGAAGTTTCGATACCACTCCAACGCCAACGGCTAAAGCCGTTGTCTAAAAGCGGTAGGAGGCTAAAGCCTACTAACGGCACTGGTTCAGTTAGGTGTAAAATCTATAAAAATCAACGGGTTAAAATAATACCGTCAAAACTTAAGTTTCAGGCTTATTTATCAAGGCAATGAAAACATATCTCGCCATCAGGATTGCATTGAACTGAACCAGTGCCTGCACGGGTACTTAGTGCCCTTTAGGGTACTTAAGCTTTTAGACAACGGCTTTAGCCGTTGGCTAAGTGGTACCGGGACTTCCGCTTTCTTGCACTAGTTGCTTGCGTGAGGCGATAAATCGCCTACTACAAACGGGCCTTTTCCGTACGATATGGCATTGGGGTTTCGCTCCGCGTAACCCACCAGAGTGAAAATTACCCGTCAAATACAGCAGTCCTGCCAAACTAAAGTTTGGACTCTTGCCAAACCTGCCAAACTAAAGTTTGGACGACTGCGAAACCAAAGTTTGTGTCATTGATCGTCGCATAGCGAAGTTACGTCGTGTCGAGCTTTGCTACGAAATCTTCAGCGTAACATCAGTTAATTAATTATCTAGGACTTACGCATTGACAAACTAAAATTTTTGTATTCACTATTAATATCAATGAGTTATGAATATTTTAGCCAGGGATAAATTGAGAAAAATTGCCCAAAAACAAAATTTGTAAGTTCTTGTATTTAAACTGAATCAGAAATATTTCCATCTGTCAATGCGTAAGTCTATTATCAATGATTGGTAAATTGTAAAATAAATAGTTAATAAAGTGAAACCTCCGATTCATGGCATTACTCGGAGGTTTTTATCCATTATTTTGGAACAACTGTATTAATTATCAATGATTGGTAAAGTAAAGTAAAAGGTACTCCCTTGTTCGATTTGACTTTCTACACCGACTTGTCCTCCGCATTTTTCAACTATCCGTTGCACAATAGATAATCCTAAGCCATGTCCTTTAATGCGTGCTTGGCCGATGCGGGTAAAGGGAACAAATAAGTGGCTTTGTTCTTCCTCGGTGATGCCCGGCCCATTGTCGCGCACCCAAAAGCGAATGTAACCCTTTTCGTCAGGGGTTGCGCCCAATTCTAAACGTGGAGGTTTGCCCCCATATTTTAAACCGTTGATGATGTAGTTCATCCAAATTTCTTCAATCCAAGGTGCATGGCCTTGTGCTGCCGGCCACGTTGTCGGCGTGATAATTTCGCTTTGGTATTCTTTAATCACCTCAGCGAGATGCTGCTGCGCCCCTGTGACGATTTGGGCCATATTGAGTGTTGACATCTGTATCTTTTGGCTGCGTGTACTCGCCAATAACAGCAAGGAATTGATAATATTGAACATTTTTGAGCTAGACAGTTCAATCATTTGTAAATGTTTTAATAGGGTTGATTTCGACAAGTTATCAAATTCATCGATGATCAAGTCAGTTAGATTTGAAACTGCGCTTAATGGATTCTTGAGATCGTAAGCGACCGTGTGAGCGAAGGCTTCTAATTCGCTATTCTGTTGTTGTAGTTGGCGTTTTTGTTTTTCAAGCAGTTGTTGTTGCTTTCTTAAAGTCAGGTGTGCGGTAATGCGGGCTAGCACTTCTTCCTGTTGAACCGGCTTGGTGATGTAATCGACGGCGCCCATTTTAAAGCCCTTGACTTTGTCCACTGTTTCGGACAACGCGCTCATAAAAATCACCGGGATGTCGCGGGTTTCGGCGTTGGCTTTCAGGCGGTGGCAAGTTTCAAATCCGTCTATGCCCGGCATCATCACATCCAGTAAAATGAGATCGGGCTTAGCATAAGGTATTTGTTCTAAGGCATCTTCACCACTTTCTGCAACACGTATGCTAAAGCCAAGATCACGTAAATAGGTAAAAAGTAGCCCCAAATTAATAGGAACATCATCCACAATGAGTAGTGTGCCTTTGTCAGTATTTGTCATGTTTGTCACTTATACTAATGAAAAATGAAAAATGATTAAATTAATGATAAGTAGATAATTTTGCTTACTCATTTTATTACCCGTTCCGGCATGTCATTTTCACGGATTTGAAGTACGTTCCGTATACTTAGTTGTTTGGTTAACTTTAATTTCCGAAACACAGATTAAAACTTCGCGAATAGGCAAAACCTCGGATGTTTTCCTCAGAAAACTATAGTTACAAACTGTGTACCGGATATTTTTTTTACTGTCATTTCTTGAGGCGGGAGAAATCTTTGAAAGCGACCAGATTTTTTCCGCCATATACTTCCAATCAATGACTTAAAGAAATTGTTCTGTACAACGGAGTTTTCATAACTTTCCCTTTATATTCAATCGAATAAGTGGTATTTATTATACTGTCGCTTGACGCAATAATCTCAATAAACACATTTATACTAAACACAACTGATTTGATTATGTCATGTCTGTTATGTCATTTCGAGCCGAGTGAGAAATCTTAGCCGAGCGAGAAATCTTATTTCATTTTCGCCTCTTCAGTTGTCGCTTGACGCGATAATCTCAATAAACACATTTATACTAAACACCATCATAAACTGAGTTTTTATTATGTCATGTCTCACCGGGCGAGAAGTCTTATTTCATTTTCGCCTCTTTCGCCTCTTCAGTTGTCGCTTGACGCGATAATCTCAATAAACACATTTATACTAAACACTGAGTTATGTCATTTCGAGCCGAGTGAGAAATCTTAGCCGAGCGATATTTCATTTTCGCCTCTTCAGTTGTCTCTTATTTCATTTTCGCCTCTTCAGTTGTCGCTTGACGCGATAATCTCAATAAACACATTTATACTAAACACTGAGTTAGTTATGTCATTTCGAGCCGAGTGAGAAATCTTAGCCGAGCGAGAAATCTTATTTCATTTTCGCCTCTTCAGTTGTCGCTTGACGCGATAATCTCAATAAACACACTTATACCAATACTGAACAACTGAGCCTTTTTGTCATGTCTCATTTCGATCTAACTTCTCCGGTGTTGCCTAAGATTTCTCCGTCTTAAAAATGACAAAAGCCTCATTTCGTTCTAAGGGAGGAGCGTGAAAATAATATACCCATAGAGAAAAAAGTTTTTTTTTGAGTGTGTGGGTATTTTATTTAGCCACAACTCACATAAAGATTAAGTCGCTAAAGCGACTACTACAAACTTAGGCGCTAAAGCGCCTACTACAAACGCACGCAAAAAAGCGCCTACTACAAACGCAAGGCGCTAAAGCGACTACTACAAACGCAAGGCGCTAAAGCAGACAACCGCTTTTTAGGCTAAAGTTTCGCTCCGCGAAACTTTAGCCTGAACAGTTGTCTAAAAGCATCGTTAAGCTTTCACCTACTAACTCTCTTATAGTGCCCTGATACGTCACGATAGCTTTTAGACAACGGCTTTAGTTGGCTAAAAGCCTCGATTATTGATGCCGACTAACTCATCTAAAGTACCCTTTAGGGTACTTAAGCTTTTAGACAACGGCTTTAGCCGTTGGCGTTAGGGTGGTATGGAAACTTCCGCCTTACTGTACTAGTACTCTGTCAATATTGTTTTGACGGGTAAAATACGTCTAAAATCTGTCCAAACTGGACTCCTGCCAAACTAAAGTTTGGACTCCTGTTTGGACTCCTGCCAAACTAAAGTACAAAGAGTTACAAATAAGGTTTAATCAATTCACGGATTTTCCGCACTTGAAATTCATTTGCTAACCGCAGTAGTTCTGTGGCAAACGGTTTGAATTTTTCATCGGTTTTTTCTAACTGTGTCGCTTGTTCAATGATACCATCTATATGACCTTGCATGGTGAATTCGTACAGCGTTTTAATAATTGGTGCCGGTGGCACAACAAGGGGTTGAGTGGTTTTGTCTGATATTTGCAAATGGTCTTGGGTTTTTTTAGGGCGGCGGTCAACTTCATATACCCATTCCAATTTTAAATGTTCACGCAGTTTTTCTAGCATCTCATCGAGTTGTATGGGCTTGGCAAGAAAATCATTGCAACCGGCGGCCAAACTGACCTCTTGATCCTGTTGAAACGCACTGGCTGAAGTGACGATGATGATAACATCAGTAAGTTCATTGACTTGGCGGATCGAGCGGGTAGCCTCAAAGCCATCCATGACGGGCATGACTAAATCCATCAAAATCACATCTGGCCTAAATTGACGTGCTTTTTCTACGCTTTCCTGACCGTTGCTGGCTTCCATGATTTCAAAACCCAAAGGCTTTAACAAATTAACTAATACTGAACGATTTTCCCATTGATCGTCAACTACCAACACTTTGCGGGACGGCCCATCAATACCTATAATTATTCGTTTTTCGGTTTGCTTTGGTATCATAGAAAAAACTTCTGGCAAGTCGAGTTCCATCCAAAATGTTGTGCCTTGTCCTAATGTACTTTCAACATGCAATTCTCCGCCCATCATTTCAACCAATCTTTTGCTGATAGCTAAACCTAGTCCAGTGCCTTGTGCCTGATAATGGCGTTCACCGGCCTGTTGGAAGGGCAAAAATATTTTGCCTAGTTCATCAGGGGCAATTCCAATGCCGCTATCTTCGACTTGAAAACGGATTTTCTGATTTTGGAGTTGAGATTTTGGCGTTTGGATTGAACTGACTTTGAAAGTCACGCCGCCACGTTCCGTAAATTTGACGGCATTACCTAACAAGTTGATGAAAATTTGCCGCAACCTTGTTTCATCAGCATGAATAATCGTGGGCAGTTGCGTCAGTGGTTGGTACTTTCATTTTGAATAATTCATTAATTTGTTTGATAAATCCTTCAAAATAAAAATCGGCCGGTTTAATTTCTAGGCGGTTTGCTTCAATTTTAGATAGATCTAAAGTGTCATTAATTAGGGTCAATAAATACTCGCCACTGCGTTGGATGATATCGACCCATTCTTGTTGCTTTTCGTTTAAGGTTTTGTCCCGTTTTAGAATTTGTGCATACCCTAAAATGCCGTTGAGCGGGGTGCGTAATTCGTGGCTCATGTTGGCAAGAAAGGCACTTTTGGCACGGTTGGCTATTTCGGCCGCTTCTTTCGCTTGCTGTAGTGCAGCGGTGGTTTGTTTATGTGCTGCTAATTCTAGTCGCAGTGCCGCATCAATCCTTTCTCGTTCAATCATTTGTAGGCGCAGCTCGTTTCGTTCTTGAAGCAATGCTTGTTCCAGACGGGTTGACTCAGTAACATCTGCTATGGTGACGAGCAAAACGACTTCGGCATAGTTGCACCGTTCCACTTGTAAGTTAAAATAGCAATTTCCTTCAGCCGTCGTATGGTAACCAATCTGAGAAATGATGATGGGTTCTGTCCTCTGTTGCTGAATTAATTCTTCTAGCTGATCTTCATAGCCAATCAGCATAGGAAAAACATTGGTCAGTTGCTGTCCGGTTAACTCAAACGCTTCTTCTGGTAACCATTGGTGCAACGCTAGACTATTCCCAAGGATGATTAACGCTTGGTTGACTAAAATGTAGCCGGTTTCTTGTGTGCTTTTCATTGAGGTATTTTCCGTTTTGTTGGTAATTTATCAGTTATCAGTTATCAGTTAAAATAGGGGTGTGTCCCACTTGTTCTTTTAGAAGTTTTTATCGATAGGGTCATCAATCAAATCGAATGAATCAATTCGCCAACCTGGCCCTCAAAAAAACCGTCATGTTTTAGACTTCTTGGTATGGTAAGCCATTAACAAAAGCTTTTAGTCTCAGGGGCCTTCAATCAAATCGAATGAATCAATTCGCCAGCCTGGCCCTAAAACCAAAAGGTTTTAGACACCTTGGCATGTAAGCCATTAACAACAGCTATTATACTGAAAGTACAACGGATTTTTGGAATAAACGGATTTTTTAAGTTTAATCTTTGAGTTTCCTTTTCTTCCTACTTGCTAATTCAATAGTTATCCCATTTTCACCTTTTTCAAGTACGTTCCGTATAACATCAAGAAAGAAAACAGGGCATTCCAAAGAAACCTTACCAAAAGCCGCAAGACAACTCAAAGTCTGTAGGATAAATGGGACACACCTGGGGTGGTGAAAAGGAGGTTCCAACGGGTTCTAAAACTTGATCCAATTTTATTCCGCTTAGTAAAAAAGTTTTAAAAACAATCTCATTTAACTCATTAATCATTAATCATTAATCATTAATCATTAATCATTAATCATTAATCATTAATCATTAATTATTTTTACCACCCCAAGACACACCTATTTTTCCCGTTCCCGTTACCCGTTTTACCTTTCACCTTTCATCGGTAAGGTAAAATAAAAAGTGCTCCCATAACCCTCTTGACTTTCTACGCCCACCTGCCCCCGGCATTTTTCAACTATCCGCTGCACAATAGATAATCCTAAACCATGTCCTTCAATGCGTACTTGGCTAATGCGGGTAAAGGGTACAAATAAATGGCTTTGTTCTTCCTCGGTGAGGCCCGGCCCATTGTCGCGTACCCAAAAGCGAATGTAACCATTTTCTTCGTTAGCCGTTGCGCCTAATTCTAAACGCGGTGGTTTGCCCCCATATTTTAAGCCGTTGGTGATGTAATTTGTCCAAACTTCTTCAATCCAAGGCGCATAGCCTTGTGCTGTCGGCCACGTTGTTGGCGTGATAATTTCGCCTTGATATTCTTCAATCATGTGAGCTAAACGCTGCTGCACCCCAGTGACGACTTCAGTCATATCGAATGCTTTCATTTGTACTTCTTGGCTACGGGCACTTGCCAATAAAAGCAAGGCATTAATGATGTCAGCCATCTTTTCACTAGCCGTTTCTATGTTTCGTAAAGATTCCAGCGATTCTGAATCTATTTGAGGGGCCAAATCATCAATCAGGATGCCACTAAAACCCCTTATTGCGTTTAGGGGATTTTTGAGATCGTGAGCGACGGTGTGAGCGAAGGCCTCTAACTCACTATTCTGTTGTTGTAATTGGCGTTTTTGTTTTTCAAGCGTTTTTTGTTGTCTCCTTAAAGTCAGGTGCGCGGTAATGCGGACTAGCACTTCTTCAGATTGAATCGGTTTAGTGATGTAATCAACGGCTCCCAGTTTAAAGCCCTTTACTTTGTCCACCGTTTCGGACAACGCTGTCATAAAAATCACTGGAATGTCACGGGTTTCTTCATTGGCTTTTAAGCGGCGGCAAGTTTCAAATCCGTCTATGCCCGGCATCATCACATCTAGTAGAATTAGCTCTGGTTCAGCATAAGGCATTTGTTCTAAAGCATCTTCACCATTTTCTGCAACACAGATGTTAAAACCGAGTTCACCTAAATAGGTAAATAGTACCTTTAAATTAGTCGGGACATCATCTACGATGAGTATTGTGCCTTTATCAGTATTCGTCATGTTTATCTCACTTAATTGTTTGGTTATACAGGAGTCCAAACTTTAGTTTGGCAGATTTCCTGGGGCGCTGCCCCAGGCTTTATTAATGTCGCCCCGTTGGGGCTTGCTTAAGTTATTTTTGTTTCTCAAAAAGTCCTTTTCAGGCTAAAGTTTTTCGGAGAAAAACTTTAGCCTGAAAATTTGTTCCCTTCTTGAGTATAAATAGATGTCCAAGATAAATCTTGGACTCCGGACTTCGGACTTAATCTAGGACGCTTGCCAAACTAAAGTTTGGACGTCGGCTGCCAAACTAAAGTTTGGACTCCAGCTAAACGTTACAAATAGAGTTTAATCAATTCACGGATTTTTCGCACTTGAAATTCTTCTGCTAACCGCCGCAGTTTTGTGGCAAAAGGTTTTAATTTGTCATCGGTTTTTTCTAATTGGCTTGCTTGTTCAATAAGACGGCCCACATTACCTTGCATGGCGAGTTTGTACAACATTTTAGCTTCTTGGGCTGGGGGGCCAACCAACGGGGCTTCTTCTGAACTATGCAAACTGTCTTGAGATTCAAGATTGTCAGTGCCAAACACCCATTCTAATTTCAACTGCTTATGCAACTTGTCCAACATTTCATCGGTTGATATGGGTTTGGCAATAAAATCGTCACAGCCGGCCGCCAAACTGTCTTGGCGATCCTGTTTAAAGGCACTGGCTGAAACGGCGATGATCACCACATCGGGAAGTTTAGCCGATTGGCGTATCCGGCGAGTGGCCTCAAAACCATCCATCACCGGCATGACTAAATCCATTAAAATCACATCGGGTCGTTTTGCCAAGGCTTTTTCAAATCCTTCCTCACCATTGGACGCTTCCAGTACCTCAAAACCAAGCGGTGAAAGCAGATTGACTAGCACGGCACGATTAGCATTTTTGTCATCTACCACCAAAATGATGCGTGATTTTCCTTTAAATCCAATGACATGCCGTTCATAAATATTATCAACCGGCCGCCATTCGTTCACAAAGGGCAGTGCTAAGTCAAACCAAAAAACACTGCCCTTGCCAAGGGTACTTTTGACATTTAGCGTACCGCCCATCATTTCCACAAGCTTTTTGCTGATAGGTAAACCCAGTCCAGTCCCATCGTTTTGATGTTTCTGATCACCCACTTGTTGGAAAGGTTGAAAGATGGTTTCCAACTCATCTGGGGCAATACCATGCCCGGTGTCTTCAACCTGAAAATGGATTTTATTTTCACGCTGACTTACCTTCAAAGTCACTTTACCAAGCTCTGTGAACTTGACAGCATTACCGAGTAGATTAATCAGCACTTGGCGTAATCGCGTTTCATCAGCATTCACGGCGATTGGCAAATCTGAGGAAAATTCAGATAAAAAACCAGTGCCTTTTTGTTGGGCGCGAATTTGAATGATGTCGGCAATCCCCTTGAGAAAATTCTTAAAATGAAAATCCTTTGGCTGTAGTTCCATTTTCCCGGCTTCAACTTTGGACATGTCTAAGATGTCATTGAGCAAGGTGAGCAAATGTTCGCCAGATTGTTGGATGGTGTGGATGGCATCGCGTTGTTGGGCATTTAAGGTTTTATCATAGTTGAGGATTTGGGCGAAGCCTAAAATGCCATTTAACGGCGTTCTCAGTTCGTGGCTCATGTTAGCCAAAAATTCACTTTTGGCGCGGTTGGCGGCTTCGGCTGCCTCTTTAGCCCGTGCCAAGGTTTCTTCTGCACGTTTCTGCTCAGTCAGATCAGTCACCATAGCAAAGGAAGCCATGAAATGGTTTGCCTCATCCCGGAGAGTTGTGGCATTAAACCAAGTGGGAATAGAACGTCCGTCTTTGCTTATCAAACTGATTTCATAATTGCGTTGATTAGGTTGCTGGCTGATTTGACTTTTAAAGACTTTCAGATCCTTATCTTCATCAAGAAATTCAATCGGCGTTTTCCCTATCATTTCTTCCTGCGTATGTCCAAGCATTTGGCATAGAGATTGATTGACTTCTGTGGTTTTAGATTCTGCGTCTATCAACCAATAGCCTTGGGAAGTCTGGGAAAGGATGCTTCGGTATTTGTTTTCACTCGCTCGCAACGCGTCTTCTGCTTGCTTGCGCTGAGTGATGTCACGAAAACTTAATACCAGCCCCACCGTTTTTGTGTCCAGTTGGTAGGGTTTTGAGTAACGTTCATAGAACATACCGTCTTTAAATTCAAGTAAGTCATAGTGTTCCACGTCTGGCTGAGTTTGCACTTGTTCTGCTCGAACACGGTACTGTTCAGGCTCTTTCAACTGTTGCGACACAAAGCTTACTACTTTCCAGTAGTCATTACCTTTTCTAATGGTTGATGGAATCTGCCACATATCAATAAATTGTTGGTTATACAGTAATATTTCTCCCTCAAAAGAAACCACTAAAATGCCATCGGCTGTCGCTTCTAAAGTGGCATACATCAAGGCATTGTTTTCTACAATAGCCGCAGTACGCTCTTCAACTTCGCGTTCTAGTTTGCGGTTATATTCTTCTAAGACTCTCTCAGCTTGCTTGCGCTCGGTGATGTCTTTTATGTATTCAATAATACCCGTCACAAAGCCATCATCATTTTTGAGAGGAAATGTGGTAATTTCACTCCAGCCTATCGGATTATTAAGAGAGGGATAAGGTACGATCTCGCTATAAGTCTTACCCGTTTCAATGGATTTTAGGGAGGGGCACCAAGAACAAGGAGATTTTTTATTCTGGTAGGCGTAGCATTTCCTGCCAACCAGCGGTTTATGGGAGGCATATATCTTTTCCATCCACGCATTGACTCTCAGAACATTTAAGTTACGATCTAAAACGCGGATACCGTCTTGAATCGCGTCAAACATACCTTGGAGAAAACGTTCATTTTCTCTTAGCGTTTTTTCGGCCGCTCGGCGCTCTGCGGCATCTCGCAAGGCGATAATCCCGTATGCCAGATCATTGGCCAGATTCTGCAATAAGCGAATTTCATCGTTATCAAAGGCCTCTGTCTCTGTTGAGCAAATAGTGATCGCGCCAAAGGCTTTGTTGTTGGCAAGCAGGGGCAGGGCAATGGCGGCTGCGTAACCTTGTTTGATCGTTTGTGTACACCACGGGTTAAAATGGTTTTTTTGTGGATTCTCCACGATGTTTTGCACCACGGCTGCCTTACCCGTGCGGATGGCAATGCCGGTGGGGTTTTGTCCCATTTCGGTATCCGCCCAAGTGATATTCACTGTCTCCAGATACCTTTCCTCATAACCAAAGTGCGCTACAGGCCTCACGCGTTTCTCTTCGTCATCTTCAGCAAAACCAACCCAAGCAAAACGATACCCAGCGATTTCTACTATTAACCGACAAAATTCGGACAGGAGTTGTGCTTCGGTGGTTGAGCGGACGAGAACGTTGTTAAACATATTCCGTGCTTGGAGTGTGCGTTTTGCTTTGATAAACGCTTCTTCTACCAGTTTGCGTTCTGTGATGTCACGTCCTATGCCGCGATAGCCACGAAAACGCGCCGATGAATCGAAAATCGGCGTACCGCTGGTATCCATAAAAATCTCTCCGCCGTCTTTGTGAAGAACGATGTTTTCCATGCCGACGAAGGATTCATGGTTTTCTGCGCTGTACATGAAGATTTCTTCTACTTGCTGTGCGTCATCATCGGGGATGAAGTCAAACAGTGATCTACCGATCAATTCATTGGGTTCATAGCCTAATAATTCGCGTGAGAGTGGGCTGCTATAGGTAAAAATGTTATTTTCGTCAATCTCCCACAACCAGTCGTTGATGCTTTCAACCAGATTGCGAAATTTCTCTTCGCTCTCTCGCAGAGCTTTTTCGGCCAGTTTGCGCTCAGTAATATCTCGAGCAATGCATCTATACCCTATAAAATTTTCGCTGGCATCAAAAAAGGGTACACCGCTTGTTTCATTAACAATGTGTCTTCCATCTTTGTGGACTTTTATGCTGTCCACCGCTGTAAAGGGCTGATGAAGTTCAAGTCTCTCCTTGAGTATTTTGCTAACACGTTGAGCTTCTTCAGGAAGCATTAATTCAAATGGCGTTTTGCCAATAATTTCTTCGGGTTGGTATCCCAATATGTCCTTCACTTTTGGGCTACTATAAGTAAAGCACTTATTTTTGTCTACTTCCCACACCCAATCGCTGCTGGATTCAACCAGAGAACGAAATCGCGCTTCACTTTCTTTATATTGGCGCAGGTACTTTGATATCAGTAATCCAGCCAACAGACAGGCAAAAAACACCGCCGTTCTCACATACAATTTATAAGGCGAGAGTTCTAATATCAGTGCATCAAGAAAAGAGTCTTCACCCACCCTGAATACGAGGTAATCAACAATGCTGTCAATTATCCAGAAAGCACATCCGAATAAAATAGCAACACTGATAATATAACTTGTGTTTATCTTCTTTTCTTCTAACCTGAATATTCTTCTAATAATGTCTATGTTCAACAGCGCATCTGCTATAAGCAAGACGATATAAGCATTAATCAATTGCGTTACCGCAACCAAATTAATAAACGCGAGGGGGGCATATGTTGCCGTTATTTCGGGTGCCCAAGGCGGGGGATTGAATTGAAATACCCATATGAAAACAGTGTAGAGTATGATGGTGTTGAAGATTCTCAATGGGATTTCAGCTAAATAGGGATTGGTGCAAACCCTATCTTTTTTTGTCTCGGCACACCAGCCGTGCCAAACAATCCACACCGTCAATAGTGGTATTATAATAACTTGTCCCCAGCCATGACTCGGTATTGACAAAAACCATAAGGTTTGACAGCCCATGCCAAGCGTTGCGGATAGCAAACCGTATTTCCACCCCCACGCCAGTGAGACGAGCATTGGAAATACTAAGCCGAAAAAGAAATGGGCTTGGTTTTGCTCTAAAAAAGTCAGTGGATAAAAATTTAGCCAAAATCCGAGTAAACCAAGCGCGATAGAAACGGTTAATTTGTACATGATTTTGTAATGGGTAATTGGTAATGGGTAATTGGTAATTTATATTTGACCATCATTTCGCTAGAATTTAGACTTCTAGCATTTTTCGCTGATGTGAAATACAAAAAAGGGCAAACACGCAGGTTTGCCCCTACGAGTGATGTAGTTTACGCAAAATAAAAATGCTATAACACCGTTACAACTTGAGCTTTTATCTAGTCGCTTTAGCGACTAACCGGTTCGTAGTAGTCGCTTTAGCGACTAACCGGTTCGTAGTAGTCGCTTTAGCGACTAACCGGTTCGTAGTAGTCGCTTTAGCGACTAACGGATGAGTTGCTAAAGCAACTACTACAAACGATCATATGCAACACCGACGAAACTTTCGGCTCGAAGCTACGCGATATATTCGCAAGGCGAGCTAGGAAAATTTTGCAAGAGGCTCAAGAATTATCAACTATTAATTTGAAATTATCAATTCTCATTGAATTTCCAATCTTACCACTTATAGATAATCCACCAAAATCTTATTTTTACAAACTATTACTTTGTCAATGTTCTATTGACGGGTAACAGGAATCGACCCGTTTTAACTTGGCACTGCTAAACTACAGGAATCCAAACTTTAGTTTGGCAGTCCTCCAAACTTTAGTTTGGACGCTCTAAAAAAAACAACACACACCCAAAGCGATGAAATCCGTATCGAGGCAAAAAATCCTTGTAGTTAGTTGTTGTACTTCAAATAGTTGTACTTTAAAGATTGATTAAATCCGCGGCATTACGCAATCCTTGTTGTCGCTGTTTGAGGGCCATGTTATCAAATTGATTCAATTGAATTAATTGAAGGCCTTTCTCTAAAAAAACAACACACACCCAAAGCGATGAAATCCGTATCGAGGCAAAAAATCCTAGTAATTGTTGTACTTCAAAGAAGTACTTTAAAGATTGATAAAATCCGCGGCATTACGCAACTCTAAAAAAAACAACACACACCCAAAGCGATGAAATCCGTATCGAGGCAAAAAATCCTTGTAGTTAGTTGTTGTACTTCAAATAGTTGTACTTTAAAGATTGAATAAATCCGCGGCATTACGCAATCCTTGTTGTCGCTGTTTGAGGGCCATGTTATAAAATTGAGTCAGTTGATTTAATTGATGGCCCTTTTCTAAAAAAAAAACAACAAACACACCCAATGCGATGAAATTCGTCTCGATGCAAATAATCCTTGTAGTTGTTGTACTTCAAAGATTTATACTGCAAACGGCTAGAATTTTAACTTTCATGAACTAAAAATCCGATGTCTTTGAAACATCGGAATTTTTTTAAATCCTTGTTTATACGCAATCCTTGTAGTTGTTTGTTTAGGGCCATGTTGTCAAATTGAGTCAGTTGATTTAATTGAAGGCCCTTTTCTAAAAAAACAACACACACCCAATGCGATGAAATTCGTCTTGAGGCAAATAATTCTTGTAGTTGTTGTACTTCAAAGATTTAGTTGTACTTTAAAGATTGATTAAATCCTTGTTTATACGCAATCCTTGTCGTTTTTTTTAGATTAATTCCTTGTTCATAAGCAATAATTGTACTTTAACTATCCATTCCATTAACATTTACTGTCCAATGCTTCTACGCCATCCCAATCGTCAGGTACGCCATCTTTTTGAAAATGTTCACAGCGTTCTATATAACGAGAGGCTAAATTGACGGCATCTGAAATCACTGTGCCATCCATGCGATTTTGGCCGCCCACGGTGCCTAGCATGAGGCATCCCGTGTGGATACCAATGCCAATCCCAAAGCAAGGCCGTCCCGGACGGCCTCGGGTTTTATTGTAATCGGCTAAGGTTTTTAACATGCCAATGGCGGCTTGGAGGGCATCATCCGCACTCGTTGGAAACAGGGCCATAATCGCATCACCAATGTATTTATCAATAAAGCCATGATATTTGTGAATGATAGGTGTCATTCGGCTCAAGTAGGCATTAAGGAAATTGAAATTTTCTTGTGGTGTCATTTCTTCTGAAAGGGAGGTAAATTCGCGAATATCGGCAAATAAGAGGGTCATTTCTTTTTCAATTTGGTCGCCTAGTTGGACATCAATAACACTTTGTTTGTCTAACAGGCTTAAAAATTGACTGGGAACAAATCTTTCGTAAGCCTGATTGAGTTTTGCAAGTTTTTTGGTAAATTGAATCCGTTCCTCGTCGGCGTGTTTACGCTCGGTGATGTCTTGAAAGACGGCAATGGCGTAAGTTATGTTGCCATTTTCTTCAAAGATGGGAGTTCCCCAAACTTCGATGGGGATAATTTTGTCGTTTTGGTGGATATCTATATCATCAACGCTAGAGATTTTGCCCTTCAATGCTTGCACAATGGGTTGGCGTTCTTGGGGATACAACTGGGTGGTGCCGGCGAGATAGGCTTGATAAATTTCTGTCAATTCTTCGGCGGTGAATGATGGGATAATGCCTTTGCCAAGAATCTGTTGTGCTTTTTGATTGGCGTAGTAGGGTTTGCCGCTGGCATCCACCACAAATACTCCGACGGGTATAGCTTCTAGGAATTGGGCCAGCTTTTTTTCGCTTGCCCGCACCGCTTCTTCGGCTTCTTCAGCCTTGTTTTGCAATTCGATGTTACTGGATTGTAGCCCTTCTGTTAAAGTGGTTAATTGGCTTTGTTGCTGATCGCTCATTTTGACCAATAATTTTGTATGTTTGAAGAGCTTTTTATAGTCCTTGAGTAGGCGTTCATAGTCTTTTTTGAGCTGTGTGTCTTGTTCCTGAAACTGCTCTAAAACGTGAGTGGCTCTTGTCAGCACCTCCTCTTCGTTACGAAACAGTGTCGGTTTTTTTTTCATAATATTTCAATAAGATCGTCAACTAATTAATCCCTTCGCCAAGGGCGAATGGTGAAGGGTTAATTAAATTAATTATATTTCAATCAGTTATAAACGTTTATCCTAGAAGGTGTGCTTGAGTGGGTTATGAGATAATAAACAATTGTTTAAAGCGCTTCTAGCAAAATTAGATTGCACACCGTTATAAGTGATCTTGCTTAAGGAAGAATCCTCACATCCTTAATGAATGACAATTTTACCAATGTGTTAAGATTTCTCCTGCCGTCGGAATGACACGAAAACCCTCTTGTCATTTCGACTATCGGCAAGATTTCTCCTGCCGTCGAAATGACACTAAAGATTCCTCACATCCTTAAGGAAGAATGACATGAAAATCCTCTTGTCATTTCGACTCAGTGACAAATCTTATTTTAACCCTCTTGTCATTTCGACTATCGGGATAAAATTTATGAGGGTGTGCACTATACCAATTACCAAAACGGTGCTGAGCATACATAAAAGGTGTTCATTCACTCGTCCTTTTGAACTAAATTGAAGGTTAACGATTCTAAATCTTCCTGAAATTCTTCGCCGTATTCTTCGGCACTGTCATTGTCCGCGTCATAAATCCAATTCACGGTAATATTTTTACCATTTTCTGCCACTTCTTCTTCCAATCTGTCAAACAAATCTAGCAACATTTTTGACGAGCTGCTGTTGAAGTAAGTGAGTTCAATATTAACGACAAAGGCGGTGTCTT